>JAFGTD010000200.1 GCA_016934295.1 Acidobacteriota bacterium | reverse complement strand
CGTAAATAGGAAGGGATTGTTGGATGATCCGGCCTGATCATCCGGATAGAGTCGGCATAAATAGAGAGGGATTGTTGGATGATCAGGGGAGATCATCCGGGTAAAATCGGTGGAATTTTCGAGGAAGGAATTAGCGGATGATCCAGCTTGAAAACGTCACCAAAAATTTCGACGGCCCCAACGGCAAAGTCACCGCGCTGAATGATATTTCCCTTGCGCTTTCCGCCGGGGAAATGCTCGTGATCAATGGACACAGCGGATGCGGCAAATCCACACTGCTTCTGACCGCGGCAGGCATGCTGCGTCCGGACAGCGGCAATGTCCGATTACTGGGGAAATACAACCCCTACGATCTTAACGCCGACCAGAGAAGCAGGATGCGGGCCGGATCCATCGGTTTTGTTTTCCAGCAGTTTCATCTCATCCCGTACCTGACGGTTCGCGAAAACATCCTTACACCCCTGCTCTCCCTGGACAAAGAGAATCCGGATCAGCGCACGCAGGCGCTTATTGAGCAGTTCGGCCTGAAAGAGCGTTCGGATCACGTCCCCTCCCAGCTCAGCACCGGGGAGCGGCAGCGGACCGCCCTTGCCAGGGCTGTCTTCAATCAGCCCCAAATTATTTTTGCGGATGAGCCGACAGGGAACCTGGATGAAGACAATGCCGAAATCGTTTTGAAGCACCTTCGCGATTACGTCTCTGCAGGGGGAAGCGTTCTACTCGTAACGCACCATGCCAAAGCGGCGGAATATGCAACCCGGATCCTGAAAATGAAGAACGGGCGGTTAGAAAATAATTGAAAATTGAAGATTAAAGATCGAGGCTGATTTGGAGACGGTGCTCTGACTATATATAGCGTTACATTATATATTGTAGGGGCGAACCTTGTGTTCGCCCTTTTAGCATTAATTGAAGATTGAAAATTATGGAATTTCATATCGAAAAGCACAGTTCTACACCGGTTGCCAAACAGATTGAGGAACAGATAAAGCTCGGCGTCATGATGGGGGTTTTTCGAAACGGGGATACCCTGCCTTCCATCAGAGACATTGAAAAACAGACCGGCGTCAACCGCAGCCAAATTCACAAGGCATACCTGGAACTGAGAAAATCGGGGCTGCTTGTATTGACCCGCGGCAAGGGATAGGTCATTACGACCGCGACGGATTACCCGCAATCGGTGAATGAAACCTGTCATAAATTGAGCGAAACGATCATTTCCAAAGTACGCCGAATGGGAGTGTCTCCAACGGCTTTTTCCAGGTATTTAAGCCGGCATGCCCAGAATAGCGAGCGCACCGAACCTTTTATTATCTATATTGACACCCAGGAAGAGATCGCGATTCAGCAGGCGGCCGAAATTTCCGAATTATGGCGCGTACCGGTTTCCGGCATGGGATTCAACACATTGAAAACCCTTGAGGAAAGGGATGCCGTTCATCAAAAAATCCTGGTGAACCACGTGATGTGCGAACATGCCCGCTCGCTGCTGCCGATGAAGAAATCGCTCGTTATTCCTGTCGAAGTGCATTATTCCCCCGAGACCATCCGCAGGCTGGCGAAGATCAAACCGGACTCTTCCGTCAAGCTTCTCATCCTGCCGCATCCGTCACACAGGGTTCAGTTCATGATGACGCAAACGCAGAAACTAATAAAATCCCGCGGGGTTAAAATCACCCCGGTTACAATACGCAACACGAAAGCCCTGATAAAGCAGCTCCAAAATAAGAACTATGATTATTGCATCGTAGGCCCGGCGCTGCGGGGGGAGATTCCCGCCGAGTTGCGAAAAAATCCCAATATCATACTCATGGACCCGAAACTCGATCCGGTGTCGCTCGAAATCGCCAGAATCCGCGCCGGCGTAATAATATAACGTGCTAACGTACTAACGTACTAACGTGCTAACGTGCTGACGTGCTGACGTGCTGACGTGCTGACGTTTAAACATGCAACGATCTTTTTGTTTTTAACGTGCAACGTGTAAACGTTCAACATGCAACGGTTTTTTTATAGGGCGAACACAAGGTTCGCCCCAACCTTCCTCCTTGATCCTGGTTTTTGCATTACCTGTAAAAGTGTATTATATTCCTCTCCCGGACAGTAACTTTTACAGCCGACAGGGAACACACCATGGAACAAATCAACAAGTTCTGGCAGGTTGTAGTGGATGTATGGGAACAGGGGCTTTGGGGCATCGACATAGGACGCATTATCGTTGCACTGCTGATTTTTTTCATCTTCCTGTTCCTGCGCCAGCTTCTGGCCAGATTCATCATCAATCGGCTGAAGGCGATCGCCGGCAAAACCAAATTTGCGTTTGACGACGAAATTGTCGAAGCCCTGCAAAAGCCTTTTACTTTCATTCCCGTCATATTGGGATTTTTCTTCGCCACGGAATTCCTGTTTTACCACGGCACCCTGGGAATTATCCCGGATCAAACTGCTGAAGCCATTAAGACTATCACCGGCAAAACAGAATCGCTCGAATCTCTGGTAGATAAAATCCTCCGATCCCTCGTTGTCTACGTCATTTTCTGGAGCATGGTAAGACTGGTTCAACCGTTATCCTTTCTTTTCAAACAACTTGAAGAGGCATTTTCGGTCACCATGGTGGAGTGGATGCTCAAAGGCATCCGCGTTTGTCTTGTTCTTTTAGGTGCCGCCACCATTCTTCAGCTGTGGGACATTCAGGTTCTGCCGCTTCTTGCAGGAATGGGAGTAGTCAGCGTCGCTGTCGCCCTGGGCGCACAGGACCTGTTTAAAAATCTGATTTCCGGATTGCTGATTATCGGCGAGCACCGGTTCAATCCGGGAGACTGGATCAAGGTAGACAATGAGGTGGAGGGAACCGTTGAAGCAATCGGTTTTCGCTCCACTCTTGTCCGGCGATTTGATAAAGCTCCGGTTTACGTTCCCAACGCAAAGCTCTCAGACAATTCCGTTATCAATTTCACCGCAATGACGCATCGCAGAATTTACTGGATGATCACGGTTCAATACTGCACCACCATCGAACAGCTGAGAAAAATTAGAGACAGCATTGAAGAATTCATATTGGGATCGGATGACTTTGCCAAGCCGCCTGAAGTGCCGACCTTCGTCCGCATCGACAGTTTCAACGACTCTTCCATTGATATTATGGTCTACTGTTTTACGAAAACCACAGTTTGGGGAGAGTGGCTGGCTATAAAAGAAAAACTGGCATACCGCATTAAAGAGATTGTCGAGGGAGCCGGCGCCGGCTTCGCATTCCCGAGCCAGTCGATTTATATTGAAACGGTCCCCTCGGAAATGGCCGAAAGGTTCCTCCCGCCGTCAAAAGAATAGCCGGAAGACAAAGCGAAGTTAAACCGGGGTCGGACCACGGCAAACCATTGAGATAATTAATTATATTACTGATTTGACCGTTCAAAAACGGCCTTACGGGCAAAAAACAGGGGCCTTTTCTCGTTCTAAGCTAACCCACCACCCATTACATCCTATGAATCCTCGTTAGAAGCAGAATAAGGCCCCTAAAAAGGTCTCTAAGGCTGGTTTTCGGATGGCAAATCAGTATTATCATAAATGATAACAATAACTTACCGTGGTCCGACCCCAAATTAAACACTTTCGACCCGAACCGTGCAGACCTTGGTTGTAGGCGTTTTCGCCACAGGATCCAGCTCCGAGCAGGTCATGATGTTGGTAGGCGTTTCGGCAAAGTGAAACGTCATGGATACCATCCCCCGCGGGCACTTGTCCGTAATCAATACTTTAGTCTCCACGGTTCCGTGACGGGATGTCACCCGGACTTTCCCTTTGTCCTTCAGACCGAATTGTACGGCGTCCTCCGGGTTAATTCTAAGCATCTCCTCTTTTTCCAGAATATTCAGACCGTAGACCCGGCGGGTCATGGTGCCGTGGAAGTGGTAGAGACTGCGGTCGGTCGTCAGAATCAGCGGATACTGCTCATCCGGTTCCTCGGCGGATTTCCGATATGCCAGCGGCTTGAATTTTCCCTTGCCCGTGTCTGTCGGAAACCGCTCGGTGTGAAGAATCGGCGTCCCGGGATGATCCTCCGTCGGACAGGGCCATTGCAGGCCGCCGTATTCCAGTCTTTTGAAGGTAATGCCTCCATAAGACGGTGTGACGGAAGCGATCTCCCGCATGATCTCTTCAGGACTTGAAAAATCGAAACCCTTGGCGTTCATTCGTCTGGCGATTTCGCAAACGATCTGCCAATCGGCCCTGGAATCGCCGACGGGTTCTATGGCCCGGCGCACCCGCTGGACCCTGCGTTCGGTGTTGGTGAAGGTGCCGTCTTTTTCAGCAAAACTGGCCGCAGGCAGAACGACGTCGGCATACCTGGCGGATTCGGTCAGGAAAATATCCTGCACAACCATAAATTCGACCTTTTCCATCGCTTCCGTGGCATGGCTCGAATTGGCCTCGCTGATATACGGATTTTCTCCCACCAGGTAGAGCGCCTTGATGGATCCCGAAAACATGCTGTCGAAGATTTCCGTATGCGTCAGTCCGGGAGAATCGGTCAGTTTGGCCCCCCAAGCCGATTCGAACTTTGCCCGGACCTCTTCCAAAGCGACGGGCTGGTATCCCGGGTAAACATTAGGCAGACACCCCATATCACAGGCGCCCTGAACGTTGTTCTGCCCCCTGAGGGGATTCACACCCGAGGACGGTTTGCCGATATTCCCCGTAAGCATGGCCAGGTTGCTTACAGCCAGAACATTATCCGTCCCCTGGACGTGCTGGGTCACTCCCATGCAGTAGAGAATGGACGCCGGCTGCCCGGAAGCGTAACATCGGGCGGCGGCCGCAATTGCATCCTTCGGCACACCCGTTACTTTCTCAACGGAATCCAGATCGAACGCGGCCAGGGATCCCACAAACGCATCAAAGCCCTCACAACGTTGCTCGATGAAGGATTTATCGTACAGCCCCTCATCCAGGATAACGCGCGCCATTCCCATAAGGAGCGTCACGTCCGTTCCCGGCTTCAACCGCAGGAAATGGTCGGCGGTCCGGGCCAGGTCGATTTCTTTAGGATTGACCACAATGAGTTTGGAACCCTTGCGTTTGGCAGCCCTTACCTGCTGTCCGATAATGGGGTGTCCCGAGGTGGTGTTTGTTCCGACAGCCATAATAACGGAAGCGTCGCCGATCTCGGCGATCGAGTTGGTCATTGCGCCGCTGCCTAAAGACTGGGCCAGACCGGCCACAGTGGGGGCATGTCAAAGACGCGCACAGTGATCGATGTTGTTGGTTCCCATTACCGCGCGGGTAAACTTCTGCGTAAGGTAGTTATCCTCGTTTGTGCATTTCGCCGAAGAGATGGCTGCAAACTGATCCCCTTTAAAACGGGAAAATTTCTCCACAATCAGATCCAGGGCTTCGTCCCAGGATGCTTCTACAAATTCGCCATCCTTTTTGATCAGCGGCGATGTCAGCCGTTCGGGATGGTTCACGAACCGGAAGCCGAACCGGCCCTTGACGCAGAGCCTCCCCTGACTGGCACGGCTGTTTATATCCCCTTTTGCACTGACGATGCGATTGTCGCGCACTCCCAGGAACAGACCGCAGCCGCAGCCGCAGAAGGAGCAAACCGTCCGGACCTGATGGGTTGGCCTTTCATAATCTTTTTCCGTCAAAGCGCCGACCGGACACCGTACAACGCATTCTCCGCACGATTCGCAGTTCGATTCGATGCGCGGTTTCGCTCCAAATCCTGCGACAATGGCCTCGGAACCCCGGTTGGTAAAATCGATCGCCTCGGCGCCCTGCACTTCCGAACAGGTGCGCACGCAGATGCCGCAAAGCACACACCGGTTGGGATTGAATGTAAAAAACGGGTTGGAGTCGTCAACAGGAAGCTTTTCTTCCCGGAATTTCAGGCGCTGCAGCCGCTTGAGGTTCATGCCGACATGATCGGCGACCCGCTGCAGCGCACACTTGGTGTTCTGCACGCAGTTCAGGCAATCGGTATCGTGATCGGCGACCAGCAGTTCCAGGGCGACCTTTCGTGTTTCGCTGATTTCCGGGCTTTCCGTCCGGACCACCATTCCCTCTTCGACGGGCGTTTTGCATGCAATCGTGGTTCTCTGCCCGTCGAGCTCCACCATGCAGAGCCTGCACGCTCCCGCCGGCTGCAATTCGGCATGAAAACAGAGATGCGGGATGTAGATATTATTCCTCAGCGACGCCTCAAGAACGTTCATTCCCTTTTCGGCGGTAACCGATCGGCCGTTGATGGTAAGATTGATTTTTTCCTTCACTATTGCTCTCCTTCGCTTAACTGTCCTGCGATGCATTCCACTGCGAGGAAGTTCTTGGGGCATTTTTCCAAACACACGCCGCATCGTATACACTTGGACTGGTCGATCACATGCACCTGTTTCTTCTCCCCCGTTATGGCATCGGTCGGACACGCCCTGGCGCAGATCATGCAGCCTGTACACTTTTCCGGGATGATGCGGAACGAGATAAGTTCCTTGCACAGCAGGGCCGGGCAGCTTCTGTTCTGGATATGGGCATCGTACTCTTCTCGGAAATAACGGATCGTTGTGAGCACGGGATTCGGCGCCGTCTGGCCAAGTCCGCACAAAGAGGCTTTTTTGATCGCCTCTCCCATTTCGACGAGCTGATCGACATCCTCAGGCTTGCCCTTTCCCTCGGTAATTTCTTCCAGGATATTCAGCATCTGCTTGGTGCCCAGACGGCACGGCACACATTCGCCGCAGGTCTCCTTCTGGGTGAAATCCAGAAAATACCGGGCGACATCCACCATGCAGGTCCCCTGGTCCATAACGACCATCCCGCCGGAACCCATAATCGATCCTGCAGCGCGGAGCGAGTCATAGTCGATCGGGGTGTCCAGGTGCGATGCCGGCAGGCAGCCGCCGGAGGGACCGCCTGTCTGGACGGCTTTGAACTCTCCTCCGTCGGAAACCCCGCCGCCGATATCATAAATAATCTCGCGCAGGGAAATCCCCATCGGCACTTCGATCAAGCCACAGTTGGTTACCTTGCCCGTTAACGCGAAAACCGCCGTACCCTTGCTTTTTTCCGTGCCGATGCCGGCAAACCAGTCCGCGCCTCGATTGATTATTTTGGGCACGTAGCTGTAAGTTTTCACATTATTAAGAAGCGTGGGTTTGCCCCGCAATCCCGATTGGGCGGGAAACGGCGGTCGATGCCTGGGCATGCCGCGTCCGCCCTCGATGGACGCGATCAGTGCGGTCTCCTCTCCGCATACAAAAGCTCCGGCGCCGAGGAATACTTCGAGATCAAAGTTAAACTTCCCGCCCAGTATATTCTCGCCCAGGAATCCTTTTTCCTTTGATTGCGCGATTGCGTTGCGTAAGCGTTTTACTGCCAGAGGATACTCGGCTCTACAATAAATGTAACCCTTCCCGGCACCGATAGTGTATCCCGCTATCGTCATTCCCTCGATCAGTGCGTGCGGGTCCGATTCCAACAGCGACCGATCCATGAAAGCCCCGGGATCGCCTTCATCGGCGTTGCAAATCACGTACTTTTCATCGCCCGGAGCATTAAAGCAGAACTCCCATTTCATTCCGGTGGGGAAACCGCCTCCCCCTCTGCCCCGCAGACCGGAAGCCTTGATCTCCTCAACGACTTTAGCCGGCTCCATCTCGAGAGCCTTTGCCAGCCCGCTATAGCCGCCGTTGGCGATATAATGGTTTATGTTTGTGGGATCGATAAATCCGGAGTTGCGGAACAGCTCTCTTGCCTGGGACTTGAAAAACGGAGTTTCCATCAGGACGGGAATGCCGTCTACTTTACTGTCCCCAAGAGTTCCGAGAGCATATTCGGGCAGGGGATTGTCGTTAACAATATAATTTTCAACAAGTTCAACCGCTATCTTGCCCGTTACATTTTTATAAAGAATATTCGGCCCGCCGGGTTTTATGATATTGACAAGAGGTTCGGCATAACAGGGGCCCAGGCACCCGACTTCGACGATTTCCGCCTGGATGCCTCTGTTTTGAAACTCCTCCTCAAACGTTTTTTTCACCCCCAGGGCGCCGGCGGAACGACCGCAGGTCGCAGCTCCAATGACAATCAACGGCACATTGCCCTGCTGCAGTGCATGCCATTCATCTTCAGCACTCTTTTTTATGTCACTGAACTTCATGTTTTTTCTCCTTGCCAAAAAACTCCTCCACCTTCTTAGGCGTTAATTTGGCTTGCACATCATCGTTGATCATAATACAGGGCGCCAGCGCACAGCATCCGATACAGGCGGCTGTTTCGAGCGTGTATTCGAGATCTTCCGACGTCTCCCCTTCCTTGATGCCCAATTTCTGCTCGACTTCTTCCAGAATCCGGGTAGCGCCACGAACATGGCAGGCCGTCCCCCTGCAGATCGTAATCCGGTTTTTACCCATGGGCGTAAACCTGAACATCGTGTAAAACGTTGCTACGGCATAAACCCTGCTTTCAGGCATGCCGATGGCCCTGGCAACCTTCAGCATGGCATCCTCGGGAAGGTATCCAAATTCTTCCTGAACCTGCTGCAAAATGGGTATCAGATTATCCCGCCTTTTTTCATAGGATGATAAAATCGCGTTCAGCTGCTCTTCCATAATACGTCTCCCTACCGAAGGTTCTTCTTCCTTTTGGTATCCATTTAAAGGGTATCCACAAAAATGGACATAGTAACGCGTAGTTTTCCCCGGGTCCATACTCTTTTAGAGGAACAAACCCGCATTCATCGGAACCTTCGAGAAATAAGGGCTATCAAACAAACGCTTTATGCAAATTCATGAAACCAAGTGGGAAGGATTCAACGGGGCGGAAAGAATCAGTGTGAGGGCATTCCTCACACTGATTCTTTCGTATTGCAGCAAATGCATCCGGAACGGGATTATTTCACTTTGAAAACCTTGTAGAACTGGGGGCACCCTTCGGCCAACGGGCCTTTCACGCTCAGATCCCTCCCCTTCAGTCCGGGATAGTCTTTCCCGTAGCGATAAGCCCTGTGCACCATATTCATGACCATGTTATGCATATCGCCGTCTTCGATCGTGCACACGGGTTCACCGTTGCGAATCGGCACCACGTAATCCCACACAATCTGCTTTCTCTGAGTCACTTCAAAAATATGACCATGATTCGTGGAGGTTACCAGAACATTTCCGTTCGGAAGCCGCTGCGCGGAACCCTGGCGGTAGCTGAAGAAACTCGTGGAATCGTTGGCGGAATATTCCCAGACGATTTCATTTGTTTTGGGATTGACCTCGATAACGGCCGAACGGTTCCCTTCCGGGCGTTCCGATCCGTTGTCGAAAATCTGGATATTCCCGTTCTCGAGCGGTGTCGCGTTATGGGAACCGAAGATCTTCTGATCGCCGTTGTCGTACCAGGAAGGCGCTTTCCCCTGTCCGTAGGCGCTCGGGTTGCCCCAGCGCCATTCGATCGCCCCCGTTTTGTGGTTCACAAGATAGGTTTCACTGAAATTGCGGGAATTGAGGAGAATCTGGTCGGTTTCCGCAACGTAGTCGACCGTATTGAAATGGGTCCAGTCGAAATTCGGATAATAATCGCCCATTGCTTCCGGCAGGCGATAGTTCAAATCAAACTTTAGCGGCCCCTTGCCGAGATGATCCCATACATGCCATTCCCAGACGGTCTCGCCTTTGGGGTTCACCTCCCGGACAAAATCCACCCCGAAACCGGTAACTCTTTTATTCATGGCATATAAACTAACAGGCACCGTATTCGGATCCCGGCCCCTGGCGATGGCCTCATCAATGGATTTGAATTCCCAGGCCAAAATCAGGGTATTGCCGTTCGGCATGCGTTTAAAACAATGGTGCTGGACCTCGGTCGGGGTCATCAGCCTGTATTCCCAGACAACATTCCCGTCCCAGTCGATCTCCTGGATAATACCCCCTGCGCCGCCAAAGTTCATTGGAGGATTTTCCAGAGCGCCTCCCCGGAGAAGATTTCCGTTCGGCAACAGCTCGGCGTAGGCGCCCGGACCGTATTCCGTTTCCCATTGATGGACAATATTCCCTTCCATATCAATAAGATACGTTGTCTTGCAATTGATCATCGGTGAAAAAAGCGTGTACCCGCCATAGGATTTTTCCGCATCGTACTTCAGGACGCCCGTGGGGCCTACCAGGGATTCATAAGCAGGCGCCGTTATAAAACAGGCCGATACCAGCGCAGTCAATGCCATTACTCCACGCAATATGCTCTTCATCAATGCCTCTCCTTTCCTCCCTCGCCTATTTCGTTTATATTCTGCGAGCCAATGGTTCGCGCTCCGTTTGCACAGGGTTCCATTCGGTGTCGGGGTCGGAATCGGTATCGGGATCGTTCCTACTCACTCGGTTTCTCGTGAACGGCATGAGCACATTGGCCAAGCTTCGTCCGTATCGCTACGATAGGCCCGATCGATTCGCTCCTGTGTCCAACCTTCGATCCTTCACGCTCGATCCCGATTCCGATAGCGATACCGACACCGATTTTGCTCCGCAATGAAAAACAACATAAAGGTAAAGGCGTATACTATGCCAGATTATTATAAAAGGTGTCTCTAAAAAGTGACAATAGTGCATCCTCTTTGATAAAATATCCGCTATTATAACCGGAAGAAGAAACGCCCCGGGGGTATATGCCCGGGGTTTGCATTAAAAAAGGAGTGTGAAATGAAACATGCCGCCGGGTGGGTTCTCGCCGCATTCTTCTTCTCTTTGCTGCTGCCGGTTGCTTCGAAAGCGCAAACTGAAGATACTTTATTTCTTGTAGCCGCCAAGGAGAGCCGGGTCAAGGCACAGGCATGGATCGATTTCCTGCAGCGATACGACCTGCCTGTCGAGCACTATGTCCTGTCCGAGCTGGACTTGGTGAAAAATCATGATTTCATTGCCATTGTCGGGGGGCTGGACGAAACCGGCTTTCGGGATTTGCTCAAAGGCGTACTCGGAGAGGCCGAGATTGCTTCTCTTGAAGCCGAGGGAGCAAAGAAGATGTTTGTCAAGGACGATGTCTGGAAGCCGGGCCAGAAGGTGCTGGTGTTTGCCGGCAGCGATCCGGCCGAAGCGGCCGAAGCACGAAGCGATTCAAGAGAGACATGGATGGAATACCTCACGGAGTGGTTCGACCTGGAAGAAATACCCGGCGGCTTGAAAGCATATTAAAAGATTGAAGAGGGAATAGAGAATGAAACGAGCAATACTTCTTTTTCTACCGTTTCTAATTATTGCCGGAACTGTTTTTTTATGGTCTTACCCTTCCGTCTTCCCCCATGGGACTACGATATATAACCCCGAAAAGGCATTCAGCGGTTACACCCTGTTTTCCGTAGACAACTTCGGGGCTTTCCTGATCGACATGCGCGGCAATGTCGTCCGCCACTGGAAGAATGTCGGGTCCGTGGATCACCCGGTAAAGATGCTGCCGGGCGGGCGCGTCATGGGCGCCACCGGCAACCCGGGAAGAATCATCGGCGACGAAGATTCCAACGACCTGGCCATCGTCGACTGGGACGACAACGTTTTATGGACCTATCCCAAGGCCGGGATGCATCACGATTTTGAACGCTACGGCAACCCGGTCGGTTATTATGCGCCGGGGCTCGAACCGGACGTGGCAACGGGCAAGACCCTGATCCTTTCCAACAAAATCGTAAGCAAACGCCAGGTATCCTACCGGCCATTGCTGGACGACATACTGTACATAATCGATGCTGAGGGAAATATCCTCTGGGAGTGGCTGGCCAGCAGCCACATCGACGAAATGGGCTTCTCCATCGAAGCGCGCAACACCATGTTCCGCTACCCGAACTACGTCATGTCCCGGACCCCGGGCAAAGTCGGCGGCGACTGGATTCACATAAACACGGCGAGCTGGCTGGGACCCAACAGGTGGTACGACCAGGGAGACAAGCGCTTCCATCCCGATAACATTATTTACGACGGCCGTCAGACGAACACGACCGGAATTATCGACCACGAGACGGGAAAGATTGTCTGGCATCTCGGCCCCGATTTCGAATCCACCGAAGAACTGCGGGACATCGGCTGTACCGTAGGACTCCATCACGCCCATATGATTCCCAAAGGGCTGCCGGGTGAAGGCCACATACTCATCTTCGACAACGGCGGATTTGCGGGATTCGGCGCCCCCAATCCCACGGCACCCTTCGGTATGAACAATGCCCGGAGAGACTATTCGCGGGTCATCGAACTGGATCCCGTCAAAATGAAAATCGTCTGGGAGTACAACGCCAACAAAGCCGGCAACCGGGACCTGGCCAAGTTTTACAGTGATTACGTGAGCTCGGCCCAGAGGCTGCCCAACGGAAACACCCTGATCTGCGAGGGCGCATTCGGCCGGCTGTTTGAAGTCACCCCGGAATACGAAACCGTGTGGGAATACATCAGCCCGTACTATCAGGAAAAAGAGAATTTTAATATGGTCTACCGGGCCTATCGCGTTCCCTACGGCTATGTCCCCCAGCTGGAGGCGCCGGTCGAGGAGGCCGTCATTCCCCCGGACGACAGGATACTTCGGCCGAAAGATCTGGAAACCGTTTCACCCGCTATCCGGCAACAAATGGAAAAGTCATTTTGATTTATCGTTTATTAGGAGCAGATGCATGATGAAAACAATCATAAGAGCCTTGTCCCTCTTCATCCTGACGGGATGCATTGCGATTCCGATTTATTCCCAGCAGCGCGGCCATACGGGAGGCCTGGGCGAAGCCAGGATTTATTTCAACGTTTCTT
>JAFGTD010000199.1 GCA_016934295.1 Acidobacteriota bacterium | reverse complement strand
GCTGACCCCTTCCGCGTCAAGGAAGTGCTCTCCCCCTGAGCTACGCGCCTAAAAAATAAGGACTTAAACTACCAGAAAGGTTGAAATTGTGTCAATACCCTTTACCAGTCAAACTACATCACTACCGGTTTTACCACTGCGTCTGAATCCGGGCGGTACCGAAAAACAGGCGCCGCTGCCGTCGGCAAATAAGGCAAAGCTTATGGCAACTGCGGATCAGGCGGCTTCTTTTAAAGGCGCCGCTTCATCAGTAAACACATCCAGAGCCTTTTCCATCTGGATTCTGTCAATTTTCTCCCGCAACTGCTGATATTTCATTGTTTCATCCTGGTCGTCGTAATAGGACTCGACCGCCAGATCCTGGCGCGCCTCGTCATCCGGAACGGCGATATCCGGCATAATTCCGGCATTGCGAATAGTGTCGTCCTGGATGACCTTGCCGGCTGGCGTGTAGTATTTCGCGGTTGACAGTACCAGCATGGCACCGCTTTTAAGTTCTATCGTTTTCTGGGATGATCCGGCGCCAAAGGACTTTTCCCCCACAATCGTCGCCCGTTTCCGATCCTTCAGTGCACCCGCGGTTATTTCAGCGGCAGACGCCGTGGAGCCGTTAATGATCACCACGAGAGGCAGATCGGTAATGTAATTGTCCGGTGTGGATTCTATTGTCCGGACTTTTTCGCCCAGGCGATTCTGGCTGTAGCAGATAAGCCCCTCACGAATAAAGAAATTCGCCAGTTCCGCTCCTTCCTCGAGACTTCCGTCTGCACAATCTCGGAGGTCGAGTATCAGCTTTTCAGCTCCCTGGGAGATAAGCGCCCGTAATTGCCTGCCCGCCCGCTCAATCGATGCGTTGGCAAGGGACGAAATATCCAGGAATCCCGTATTCCCATCTACGATCTTCGATCGTACGGTTTCCGGAGATGGAACTTTCAATGTAAGGTCCAACTCCAGGGGGTTGGACCTTGAGCTTCTGAAGATCTCCACCTGCACTTTAGTGTCAGGTTTGCCTAAAAGATAGCTCTCAGCTTCTAAAATGCTTTTATCTTCGACAATTTGTCCGTTCACGGAAATTAAATAATCTCCGGGACGGATCCCCGCCTGTGCCGCGGGCCCATCCTGTTCGCAGGAAACAACATAAATAACATCGGAGCGTTTCGAGAGAACCATGCCGGGTCCTGCAAGGCCGGATGCCCGGCGCTCTTGAAGAGCCTCATACCGTTCCCTGGAAAGAAAGCTGCAATAAGGATCCAGAGCCCCAATCAACCCGCGCATCGCGCCTTCCTGGACTTTATTCATGTCCGGTTTCTCAACATAATCCTGGGCAACCCTGGTGAGAACATCTATAAAGACGGAAATTTCCTTGTAAGGATCATCCTTGGCGACAACCTTCCCGTAAAAAGCAGCGGAAACACCATATAAAACAATAATTAGAGACCCCAGAAATACTAAAGTCTTGCCTTTGTGAAACATAAATCCTCCCAAGTCGGTTGGGGCAACTTTAAATAGTATAGCAATTAAATCCCCTATTCAAATGGGATTTCCCATATTTAACCGTAATTAATCCCACATATGGCCTTGGCACTGACAGGATCGGACGGCGTCAGGCGCTCTATCCTGATCCATATGTCCCGCATTTCGCACCCTGCCCCTCCCCGGTCGCTTCGATTACCGAACACCCATGAGAAATGTGGGATAGAAATACCCAACGGACCCAACGGCAGGCTGTTCCGTAGTAAATATCCTCCGGTCCCAGCCGAAGGCTTTATACAATGAGCCGCTCAAAGCGGCTTGAAAAAAATGGTCGGGGTTGGTATCGATATCGATTCCACTGGCGATATTGGCTTTCCTATTTCGACCGCGATTCCCATACCGACTCCGACCCCGATTTCCGGAACTGTCCAACTTTTCCTGCCACCCCGGCAGAGCCAAGGGATCTCCCTGAAGATTAGGATTTCACACTCGGGCCTGATGCAACAAAACCTATGAAAAATAAGGGCTAAGCAAAACCATTGCCGGTTCCGATATGAATCTATTAGTAGGAAGGAGTGAAGCTATAAAGAAAAAAGGGGATGCAGGACGCACGGATCGACACCTGACGTCTTGAGCAATCAAGTTTACGGGAAAGCCGGATAAAAGGCATTGGAGGTCTTAAAAATATGGAGCGCGGTCATGAAAGGATTTAACTGGCTTAGTGGATTGAAGATCAGGACATTGCTTCTAACGACCTTTTGTATCATAAGCGTTCTTGTGGCCGTTTCCGGGCTCCTGGGAACGACCGTGCTGCTTGTCTGCGCGGTACTCCTCGGCCCGATTGCAGGAATACTGATTGCTACCAACATCGAAGACAGGCTGGAGAAGGCTCGAAACTGCCTGGGACAACTGGCCGTCGGGAATATCGACGTCGACATCGACGAAGATCCCACGGATTCCATGTGTGGACTGGCGGAATCATTTCGAAAAGTCCTTCGTTATCAAAAAGATCTGGCCCGTTCCCTGGCGCGGCTCGCCCAGGGGGATACCGACATTGAAATAACCGAGCGCTGTGACAGGGACAGTCTGAACCGGACGCTTCAACTCTATGTGGACAATACCCGGCTTTTTGAACAGGAAGTAGCCCGGGTCGCCGAAGCGATGAACAACGGTCATCTGCGTGAGCGCTGCAGTGATACGGGCCTGGTGGCTTATGCCGGAATAAGGGAAAATATAAACCAGATTCTGAAAACGCTTGTCAAACAACCGGGCCTGGCGATACATGCCATGAACCAGGTCATTGCCGGAGATCTCACCACAAGACTGAAGGGAGATGGTCCGGGAGACCATGCAGTATTTCGAGACGCGCTGAATGCAACCCTTGAAACGCTGGACGATTCGTTGGGCAGGGTAAAAACAGCGGCGGAGCAGGTTTCGCTGGCTTCAGGCCAGATCAATGCCGGGAGCCAGACGCTTTCCGAGGGCGCCTCTCAACAGGCGGCATCAATTGAAGAAGTGACAAGCAGTCTGCAGGAAGTCGCGGCAATGACAAAACAGAACGCCGAAAACGCAGGCGAAGCCCACAACCTGTCGAAAATCGCGGAAACGACAACGGCAGCCGGTGTAGAAAGCATGACGCGGTTGTCCGAAGCGATCGACCGGATTAAGGCTTCCTCCGACTCCACAGCTAAAATAATAAAAACCATCGATGAAATAGCGTTTCAGACAAATCTGCTGGCCCTGAACGCGGCCGTGGAGGCTGCCCGTGCGGGAGATGCGGGAAAAGGATTCGCGGTTGTCGCCGAAGAGGTTCGAAATCTGGCGATGCGCAGCGCGGAGGCGGCCAAAAATACCGCGAGCCTGATTGAAGATTCGTTGAAAAGCTCTCAGGACGGAGTGGCATTGAACCAGGAAGTTCTGAAAAAGCTTAACGAGATCAACGGCCAGGTGAACAGGGTTGGATCCGTGATGGAGAATATCGCGCAGGCTTCCGAGCAGCAGTCCCAGGCGGTGGATCAGGTCAATACCATAATCACCCAGATGAACGCCGTTACCCAACAGGTCGCGGCCAACGCCGAAGAATCGGCCGGCGGCGCCAACGAATTGAGAAGACAGGCTATGGAATTAACCAGCCTGGTGACTACATTCCGTTTAAGCGGCAATGGAACCGGTGGCGCCGAATCCGGCGATAATATCTCTCTGGAATCGAATGCGCCGCATACGCCATCGCATGCATCGATATAATCACACAGGGTTCCTGCCGCTTCGCCAACCGGCATAAGGCAGCCCGGCTTCCGGTCTGTGAATCTTTTCGAAGCGAAAAGCAGGGCCGGGAATCCATCGGCGTCGGGGTCGGAATCGCTATCGGGGTCGAGCTTTTAAAAACCGATTCCGATGCCGACTCCGACTCCGAAAACTAACCCGGAATCACAGACCGGTTCACTCTTCTCTCTTTATCCTGTAATTTCCATTTTCAAAAATCACATCTTCCTTCGCCAGAACTACTCCGCTCTCGAATAATTCCCTGAAGATGTCGACTCCATTCCCCCACAACACCAGATTGCCCCAGGGCATAAACCAGGTCCAGCCGGTCTGCGATGTTAAAACGTCAATGTTCGGCGGCGGAGCCGCTTCTCCAATTGCAATCGGCTTCCCGCCGGCAAGCTTCACGAGATCATCGTGATGTGTTGGTTTCCAATCGTCCCGATACACATCCGCCGCCAATACGTCGACATATTCGAGGCCGGGCCAGAACGCCTCATAGGGATAGGCCTCATCGCCGGGAATGTCCCTTGGAGCATTGGCGTTCCAGACCCATATCAGATTGTCTAACTTGTGATGATTCACATAATAGTCGTACATCATAATCCAGAGCTTTTTGAAACCGTTTTCCCCCCTGTGATTGCACCACCAGAACCATACGCCGTTCATTTCATGGTATGGGCGCCACAAAACCGGCACCCCGGCATCCCTCAGCTGTTTCAGGTAAAAAGCGACAGTATCCGCCTGAACCCTCCAGGCATTGTTTAAAAGGGTTCCTTCCGTAGTCAACTCGTCCCACTGTTGCCGTGTCGGGCGGTCTTCCATCACCCAAATATCATCCCCGTCGCAACAATCTCCGAATCCCGGGGGGCAGGCATGCCACATAAGCGTGATGATGAATCCTTCGCTATGCCTGTCTATGACCGTATCCACCATATTCTGTCGCGCCTCGTGGGGCGTCAATCCCGTAAAACCAACATCCAGGGACTGCAATGCGTCGTACGACGTAATATTGCCGGGATCGGGTAAATTCAGAGGGCCGCAATGCTGAAACCGGATCGGCTCATCGCCCTCATAGCAGAAACTGAAGTCCGATCCCCATACTGCAGGATGCCTGCCCGTCTTTTCTTTTATCAAATCCGTGTACTTCGAACCTGTTGAGATGAAATTATGTTGCCCCGACAGAATATACTTTCCCTGGATTTCGTACAGGAAATCGAGCAGTTTACGGGCTTCCGGCGATGCATCGGGATTCACCGTTCTTACTGATTCGCGAGAGCATGCGGAAAAAAATAAAACGATGCATACAACAAGCCATCCAATGTTTTTCATACGGATCTCCGGTTAAATCCCACATTTTCCCAATCAGGGAGCTCAACATACGGATTCAATAAGGACAATGTCTATTATAAAGAAAGATCTTAAACTTTTTACAGGCCATCCGGGCAATTTTAGTCCAGCCGGAGCAGGTTGACTGGAGCAGGTCCATATGGTCCAATTGATTGCGTGGATTACAAAGGCCGTCTCCTCGCCATTGATTATGGAGAAAAAAACATAGGCTTAGCCTGCAGCGACGCACTCAGGATAACGGTTCAGCCTCTGCCCTCGATCCCCAACTCCGGCCGCAAAGATTTTATCCGGAAAATAAAATCGTTGGTACAGGAGATGGATATTCGGGAATTGATCCTGGGGATTCCCCTGAACATGGACGGCAGCCGGAACGAATCCGTTCTTCGAATGGAGCGGTGGATGCGAATTTTACAAAATGCACTCTCTCTTCCGTTGACCGGAGTCGACGAACGACTTTCGACCGTGGAAGCCACGGAATACTGGAGACAAATGAATCTGCGGCAACAGAAAAAATACAGAACTGTCGATTCGCTGGCAGCGGCCCTGATTCTTGAGAGATACTTGAAGGAACACTGATTTTGCGACGCACACTACTATATACAATCGTGGCTGTTATCCTGGTATTGGCCGTAGGGATCACCCTGTCCGCGGCATGGTTTTATACACAACTCGAAACGCCCTATTACAATTCCCCGACCAACGAAACCTTTGTGGAAATTACGCGGGGTTCGAACACCGGGAAAATTGCGGATCTTCTGGTCGAGTCCGGAATCCTGAGGAACCGGATCCCCTTTATCGCCTATCTCCGGTTTACCGACAACGCACAACGCATAAAAGCGGGAGAATATCGATTCACTGAACCCGCGAATCCGAAACAAATTACTCAACGGCTGATCATGGGCGATGTCTATTACCGTGCGATTACCGTCCCCGAAGGCTTGACCGCTCAGGAAACCATTGAACTGCTCGCCCGAAACGGATTCGGCTCGCTTGCGGAAATGGAGCCGATATTACGGAACACGGATTGGATCCGGGACATGGATCCGAACGCTGAAAACCTGGAAGGGTAC
This sequence comes from Acidobacteriota bacterium, assembly GCA_016934295.1. Taxonomy (GTDB): domain Bacteria; phylum Acidobacteriota; class UBA6911; order UBA6911; family UBA6911; genus UBA6911. Next base: position 24,002 of record JAFGTD010000199.1, on the reverse strand, counting down.
CTGTTCCCGGAAACCTATCATTTCAGTCGTAAAGCCGATTCCCGCGAGATCATCAAAACCATGGTGGAACAGTTCCGCAAACAATTTCAGGCAATCCGGGCGGAACTTCCCCTGCCCGCGGGATGGAATATCCCCAGGGTGGTTATCCTGGCATCCATGATCGAAAAAGAAGTACAGAAAGCGGAAGAACGCCCTCTTGTATCTTCGGTATTCCATAACCGCCTTAAAGGAAGAATCGCACTGGCCTGCGATGCCACCATCATTTACGCAATGAAGCTGGCAGGAACCTATAACGGGAATATCCGCAAGAGCGACCTTTCCATGGAATCCCCCTACAATACTTACATCCACCGGGATCTCCCTCCGGGACCGATAGCAAATCCCGGGGCGGATTCCCTGCGCGCGGCACTGAATCCGGCCGTGACCGAGTATCTTTATTACGTTTCACGAAACGACGGCACGCATGTCTTTTCCAGGAATTACCGGGAACACCAGCAGGCGGTGAATAAATACCAGAGATCCGGATCCAGGAAATAAAAAGGCGTTGGAACAACGTTCAAACGTTGAACGTGAGACATTGAACGTTCGAAGGTTCTCATGACTCCTTTTATTCGTCTTTTACAGGCTCCTGAGGTTTCTTCATTTCCTCCGGCAAAGATTCCGTCATCTTTCGTGCAAACATAATGAAGCCGTCCAGGGTACTGTCGGTCCCCCACTGCTCGGCTGCTTCAGTATCCAACGCCTCATCCTCGTTCATGTCCAGCATATGGAGAAGATGCTCCCGATCCGCTCTGTTCAACGGACAATCCAGCGCGAGGCAATGATCTCCGGTCTGGCAAAAATCCTCCTCCACATACGCATGCTGCACCAGCAATCTACGAACAGGATCCTTGCCAAGATACATATGACATACCCTGCCGGTATATCCGCAAACGGCTACGGAGAAATCCTGCCCGGTCGGCAGGCAATAATCCATCCATCTCGTCAAATACTTCGGCATATCACTCAATCTCCTTGAACATTCGCCCGCACCATACCCGGCTGAAACAAAAGTCCTGTCAGTTTGCGCACGGCCACGGTCTATCCCTGTTGCTCCGGCCAACCATTCCGGGGAAAGCGGATTAAATCCTCAACACAGTCAGGCGCCAGGGAGCCGCAGCTAAAAGCGCACAGCGATACCGGTCGTAAGGGACAGCCCGGAATCCCATTTATCCCTGTCGTCGTATTCAGATATTTGCGGCACGCCCATGACGATATGAGTGCCTTCCACAAACAAACCCAGGTAATCGGCCATCCAAAGCTGGGCGCCGCCACCGTAACCGACACTAAGCTTGGTTTCTCCGCCGCTTTGGCCCGCAAGGTTGATGCTGTAATTAGTGAAGCCGATCCCTCCTTTGCCGTAAAAACGAAAAGGTCCATATTGAGGAGTCTGATACCGCAAACCCTGCAGATTGTTGATGATCCGTACGCTCAAATAGGGGCTTTCGGTTGTCCCTAAAAATGAAAACTGGGTCCACAGGGCGAACCAGGAAGCAAGATTTTGTGCGATACCGAATCCGCCTCCGTTCATCTCCGCTTTCCGGATATCCACTTCTTCACCGTATCCTGTTCGATAGTCAAAGTTGCGATAGCCCTGGTAGAAACCGGAAATCTCCGTAGATGTTTCATCCTGGGCCAATGCGCACACCGTTGTACCCAGAATCATTGCAGCCAGTAGAAAACAGCAAAATGGAGTTTTTAAATATCTCATCCTTCCTCCCGGGGATTCAATCCTGGTAAATATTTAATCCATTGATGTAAGTCTAGCGATTCCGGTCCAAATTATCGAGAAAGAAAAATACAGTCGATGGTCTGTTGTTGTAAGGGGCGAACCTTGTGTTCGCCCTTGCGGCAATAAGCAAGTCTTTCGGGAGTAGGGAAAAGGGCGAACACAAGGTTCGCCCCTACGGTCTGCTGTTAATTGACTTGAATTGCGGCCAATGTTAGGATTCTTCCATGAAATCGGAATTATCTCACATTCGATTTTTCAGCCGTTGCACGGCATGTTTTATCGCGGTTTCGCTGCTCACATTCTGCTTTGTCCGGGCTTCGGCCGCGCAAGAGAAAAAACCCAATCTGCCGGACCCGGTAAAATTCGTAAATAAGTTCGACATGGTTGCAAACGCGGTACGTGCCGTACTTAAAGAAAAATTCGATATCGAACTGGATGACCGCCAGGCGGGTATTATTTCGACTCGGCCGTACGAATTTATATCCGGATCCCTGACCGCAGAGGAAATGGGAAAAGTAGCAATAAACAACAACCCCGATACGGGGAGCTGGCTTAAAGCGCAATATTCGGTAGAAGCCATCCTGGAGATTGTATCGTCGACGGAAACCCTTGTTACCGTACGAACCAAAATAGAGGCTTTGAATCGAAGTGTTGACGGGACAGAAGAATGGCTGCCATTGGAATCTCTCGGCACTTATGAAAGACGTATTCTGGGAAAAGTAAGCGCCATATTGATGGGCAAAAAAGCGGAAAGAAAAAGAGAAGGCTTCTGGGGGCAAAAGCCTCAACCCGTCGATCAGCGTCCGTCCAGGTTTCCCGGACCCTCCGACAGGTAATGTAGTTGATTGCATGCTTTGCCGATCATGACCTGTTTTAGATAATCCAGATCGTATTCGGAGCGCTCCTTATATTCGCCGTTTACGCCGTCTACTTTCTTAAAAACAAGAGGTCGAAAATAAAGGAGTCGATGACTACATTGGAAAAACCGGATCAACCCACTGAAGACAAACCCCAAGCTTCGACAGAACCCGTCACATCGGTTAAAAACCCAATCCCGCAAAAGGCACCGGCATTGAAGACTCTGTCTCAAAAACCGTCGGCGTTATTCGCTCTGCTTCGAGCCTTATTGATATTTCTCAGTATAGTTGTCGCGGCGGGATTTCTATGGATCCTTTTGTCTCAAACTACGACCGACAGGTTTCTTGAAGATCTCAGATCTCAAAGCAGCGCCTCCGGCGAGGAAATGGTTGCATTTCTGTATCTGGGTCATGAAATTCAGAACAATGAATTCCATATCCGGGGCGTCGTCCGGAACATAACAACAGAGCCGATAGAACAACTGGACGCGGCTGTACGCCTTTATTCCTACAACAGGGAACTTCTGGAAACGGCTATCGTACGTATGAATAAAGAGACAATTGATCCGGACGAAATCGCTCAGTTTGAACTGGTTTATCCGAACTACCAATCGGAGTTTTCAAGTTATTCGGTTGAATTTAAATTGCGCCGGGGCGCATTCGTACCATACAAGGATATGCGTGGGCTCCAGGAACAATCCGACCGCAACTCCGGCGAGGAATCGGATTGACAGCCTGTATCGCATACCGGCCTACACGGTAAAAATGCACCCGGCTGTAGGATGCCGCAGTAGCAGCCTGCAGCGCCGGAATCCTGTTGACAATGCCTGCAGTGAAAAGCCCTGATTCCGCCGGAATACGCGGTGGCCCGATACATGAATAAAGAAAACTATCCCCTTGCACGGCTTCTGCCCTATCTCAGCCGATACCGTTTGAAAATCGTTTTTGGATTCCTGATGGTAGTGCTGACGGTCATCGCCGGATTGATCGGGCCTCGTGTTCTGGGGTATGTCGTGGATGAACTGCAGGCCGTTATCGCCGCGGAAAATCTGACGTTTTTCGCGGCGTTGATTGTGGGGATTTCATTCGTTGAAGGATTTTTCCGTTTCTGGATGAGAAAGATTCTGATCGGAGTCAGCCGTGACGTGGAGTACGATCTCCGCAACGACTTTTTCTCCCACATCCAGAAGATGTCCCTTTCCTTTCTCCAGTCCCGAAGCACCGGGGACATCATGTCCAGGGCAACGAATGACCTCAGTGCCGTTCGCTTCGTGCTTGGCCCCGGAATTATGCACACCATGTATGCAGTTGTTCTGACTCTTATCGGCACAACCTACCTGCTGCACATGAACTGGAAACTGACGCTGCTTACCTATATTCCCCTGGCGCTGGTATCCGTTACGGTCAAGAGCTTCGGACGACAGATCCACGACCGGTTTAGGGGTATCCAGGAGCAGTTTTCAGCCATCAGCACACACACACAGGAAAATATCTCCGGCATCCGCGTCGTGAAATCATTTGCGCGGGAAGAATCCGAAATTGACGTTTATAAAAAGCTCAATCGGGAATATGTCCGGCGCAATATTTCCCTGATCCGGCTGACCGCTGTCTATTTTCCCTTGATGACGGCCCTTATCGGCATGTCCTCCATTGTCCTCCTCTGGTTCGGCGGGCGACAGGTCATTGAATCGCATCTAACGCTTGGGGATTTTGTTGCCTTCATGGGCTACCTGGGCATGCTGACCTGGCCCATGATCGCTGTAGGCCGAATCTTCAATATTTTCCAGCGCGGATCCGCCTCAATGGGACGGATACTGGAGACCATGAACACACCGCCTCAGATCCGCAGCATCCCCGGAGCTGCGCCCCCGGCAAATATCCGGGGCGGGCTGGAAATCCGCAATCTGACTTTCCGGTACCCGGGCACCCAAAAGCCTGTTTTGCAGGATATCAGCGTATCGGTCCCCCCGGGGACCACCCTGGCGATTGTGGGACATACCGGGAGCGGCAAATCGTCCCTTGTTAACCTGATACCCCGTCTCTTCGATCCTCCCCGGGGAACGGTCCTTGTGGATGGACAGGATGTGAAGGATTGGCCGCTGTCGGAACTGAGGAAAAGCATCGGCTATGTTCCGCAGGAAACTTTTCTCTTTTCCGATACGATTGAGGAAAACATCGCCTTCGGTAGATCTGCTGAAATGGCCGCATCGGAACTGGAATGGGCGGCGTACATATCGCAGATTTCCGCGGACATTGAAACATTTTCCCGGAAAATGGAGACCTATGTCGGGGAGCGGGGAATCACCCTTTCCGGAGGACAGAAGCAGCGCATCGCCATCAGCAGGGCCGTGGCAATTCATCCCAAAATTCTGATCTTCGACGACTCCTTATCGAACGTCGACACCTATACGGAAGAACGAATACTCGAAGAACTGACAAAGGTCATGAAGGATCGGACAACAATCCTGGTATCCCACAGGATCTCCACCATAAAGAACGCCCATCAGATTGTCGTGCTCAAAAATGGCACGGTCGCCGAAAAAGGAACGCACGATTCCCTGATGGCACAGGACGGCATTTATGCCGATCTTTACCGCAAACAGCTTCTCGAGGAGGAACTGAATATAACGTAGTCAATCACTCCGTTAATGAGCGCCATGACCATTGAAACACAGGAAGAAGTTCTAGGAAAAGCTTACGATGTCCGGCTGATGCGGCGACTGCTCGGCTATCTGAAGCCGTATCGCCGTTCCGTCTTCTGGGCGATCGTGTGCCTTGTGGCCGGATCCGGCGTTTCCGTCATCCAACCCTACCTGACGGGATTCGCCATTGACCGCTATATCCAGAACAAAGACGTCTCGGGATTGAACTGGATCGCCGCCCTTTATATTCTGACGCTTATCCTTGTTTTAGCGTTCGGATTTCTGCAGGCATGGCTCATCAATGTGATGGGGCAGAAAATCATGTACGACCTGCGGATGCAGATCGTCCGGCACCTGCAGACAATGGATGTTGCGTTTTTCGACAAGAATCCTGTCGGACGACTGATGACCCGCGTCACTTCGGACATCGATGCATTGAATGAACTGTTCACTTCCGGTGTGATATCGGTTTTTGAGGATATCTGTAAGTTGACCGGGATTATGGTTGTCCTGTTCGCATTGAATTACAAGCTGGCACTCGTCATGTTTTCCATCCTGCCGCTGCTTGTGCTTGCGACGTTGATTTTTAAAATAAAGGTGCGGGATTCTTTCAGAAAAGTCCGGACCGCGCTTGCGCGGATCAATGCATTCCTCCAGGAAAATATCACCGGAAGCGCCGTAGTCCAGATTTTCGGGCAGAAGAAAAAACAGTATCTGCGCTTTACCCGCATCAACAAAGAACACCTGGATGCCAACCTGCTCTCCATTTTCTACCACGCGCTGTTTCTACCCCTGCTTCAATTCATCTCCGCGCTGGCAATCGGTTTAATAGTCTGGTACGGGGGGCTCCAGCAGCTTTCCGGCGCCCTGACCATAGGAACGCTTGTGGCCTTCATACAGTATTCCGAACGGTTCTTCCGGCCGATTTCCGACCTCAGCGAAAAATACACGATTCTTCAATCCGCCATGGCCTCATCGGAACGGATCTTCAAGCTCCTGGACACCAGGCCGGCCATCGTCTCGCCTGAAAAACCTGCGGCTTATTCCATAAACAAAGGCCGCATTGAATTCAAAAATGTCCATTTCTCCTACAATCCCGACGAACCGGTGCTTCGCGACGTTTCTTTCAAGGTGGAGCCGGGGGAAAGAGTGGCTGTTGTCGGAAGCACGGGAGCGGGTAAATCGACCATTATCTCGCTGTTGAGCCGGTTCTACGATGTCCGACAGGGAGAAATACTGGTAGACGACGTCAATGTATCCGATTTCGATCTGCAGGGACTGAGAAAATCAATAGGCGTTGTTCTCCAGGATATTTTCCTGTTTTCCGGCGGCGTGTCTGAAAACATCCGGCTGGGAAATCCTGAAATCACCGACGCCCGGATAGAGCAGGCGGCGGAAACGGTCCATGCAGCGCATTTCATCCGCAAGCTGGATCGCCGGTACGCCACCGAAATAGGCGAGCGGGGATCGTCTCTATCCGTAGGACAGAAGCAGCTTCTTGCTTTTGCACGCGCCCTGGCACATGACCCTAAAATTCTTGTTCTGGATGAAGCGACCTCAAGCATCGATACGGAAACGGAACTGCTGATTCAGGATGCCCTGGAAAAATTGTTGAAAGGCAGAACTTCCATCATCATTGCGCACCGCCTCTCAACGATTCAGAATGCAGACCGGATTATCGTATTGCACCGCGGCCGCATCAAAGAAACGGGTACGCACCAGGAGCTTTTGCAACTCAAAGGGATCTATTGGAAGCTGTACCAGCTGCAGTATCAGGAATAAACCGCCGTTGCACGTTGAAGGTTATACGTTGCACGTTAAAAGAAAAAAACTTCGTTGCACGTTGTGGGCTGATAGGAATTGAGCCTTGTATTTTCCGCGCTTAAAAGATTTCAGTTCGTGTTTCCGATTATTTATTGCCGTTTTAATAATCCTAGTTGTTTTTTACGTTCCAACGAAGCTTTTGTTTTTAACGCGCAACGATCTTTTTGTTTTTTCCCGCAACGTGCAACGTTTAACCTGCAACGGTAGTTTATCTCGCTCCCTTGCCGAAGAGAACGACCGGGAGGGTATACAGAAGTATCTTAAAGTCGAGCATGAGGGACCAGTTATCTATGTATTTCAGATCCATTTTCATCCATTCATGGAAGTCGATTTCATTGCGGCCCGAAATCTGCCATAAACAGGTCACTCCGGGCTTGACCGACAGGCGCCGCCTCTGCCAGCGAACGTACGCCTCCACTTCCTCCGGAAGCGGTGCACGCGGGCCGACCAGGCTCATATCCCCCTTCAGCACGTTCCAGAACTGGGGCCATTCGTCAATCGAGCTTTTCCGAAGGAATCGACCCAGCGGTGTAACCCGCGGGTCGTTGCGCATCTTGAATGTCGGTCCGTCCATTTCGTTAAGATGTTTGATTTCCCACAATATGTCGTCGGCGCCGTCGTACATGCTCCGAAACTTATACAGGGTGAACTTTCGTCCATATAGCCCGCATCGGACCTGGCGATAGATAATCGGCCCCTTTGAGGTCAGCTTCACTATTATTCCAACAACCACGAAAAGCGGCATCAGCAGGATAAGACCAATCGATGCGAGGGTTACATCCAGCACCCTCTTTGCGTGGAGAGAAACGATATGATCGGGAGTGGAACTGAAAGTTATAAAGGGAACGTTTTCAAGAAACTCCATGGAAAGGTTGGTTATTTTGGCGGGGAAAAAGTCCGCAGCGACACGAATGCGGATACCCTGTTGCTGACATAATTCCAGTACTTTGTCGAGGCCCTCCAGGCTCGCACGCTCCCCGATATAGACAAACTCATCGATCACGTGCGTATCGGTTATTCGCTCCAGATCCGCCATCGACCCCAGGATATTACCGGACGGCTGCACGGATTCCTCGATACCGGTATCCACGTAACCGAGGATGCGGAATCCCCAGTCGGAATAGCGTGTAATCAGCTCCCCCATTTGACGGGCTCTCGGAATCGAACCGATAATGACGATATTGCGATGATCGCCGTTAGGCGATTCGCCGACCCGTTGCCTTGCCTTTAAGGCCAGCAACAGCCTTACGAAAAGCAGAATCGCTGCCTGGTAGACAACAAAAATCGATATTAGCGGCCGGCTGATTTCAAGCTTCAGAGCATAGGAAAGGATCCCGAGGAACAACCAGAGAAGAATGGAGCTTTCGATTATGATTCGAACCCTTCCCCACCCCAGCTTTCGAATGGAAATCCGATAGAGCCCCAGGGAATAAGCCGAAATTGTCCACCACAGAATCCCCAGTCCGATCATCCACAGGTATTCGTGCATGGGTAGAAGCAGCGGATTAAACAGCCGGCGTATTCCCTCGGGAAACAGGTCCGCCATATTAATTCGAGTGAAATAAGCAAGGGGGAACGCAATACACGACAACAACAAATCAGCCATGAACTGCAGCTTACTGTAATATCTTGCTCGCTCTAGGAACATGTTCGGTCTCTGTGTTGGGAAAAGACTTCTAGTGCAACATCATAGCATAAACCTATCCTCGCCACCTGATTTATAACAGACCTGTCCATAATAATCCGAGGATTATTTCCCCCCTCCGAAATCGGACACGGTATCGGACTGTACCCCATCCTTGAATCCGGCAAAATGACGGACGAGATCGGGAATTTCCAGTATCCCTTTCAGGTGGAAAGCCTCCCCTTTTTTCTTCCCGATCAGAGTCCCGTAATATGCGTGGATGGTCTCCACGCGTTCCAGGAAATCGGGATGACTCAACTTGGTGGGAAGTTCCCGACTCGAAGGATCGAAAAGTTGGGAGCCGTAACACCGAATTGCGGCAAGGCGCTGTTCCGAATAATCGGATACATCCACGACAAAATCCGGCGTAACGTAAACCGGAAGCTTGAAGTAGAGAAGAGTATCCGGCCGATAACGCTCCTGCGCCGTATCAATTTTAGCCAGGCCGGAATGATGGACCGCTTCCGAAACCAACCGGCTTGTGTGCGCATGGTCCGGGTGATTGTCGTCCCAATAATGAGTCAAAACGATGCGGGGACGGTACTTTCTCAATACACGGATTACTTTCAGTCGCGTCGCGGGCGTTACCTGTACATTGCCGTCGGCCAGCCCCAGGTTTTCCCTCACTTTCAATCCGAGCACTCCGGCCGCCCGCCGGGCTTCCTGCCGGCGCCCGGCAACCGTTCCCCTGGTCCCAAGCTCCCCCCTGGTCATGTCCACAACGCCCGTGGCATGCCCAAGCGCAGCCATCTTTGCCATTGTTCCCCCGGCGAACAGTTCCACATCATCCGGATGCGCCCCAAAAGCCAGTATGTCCAACTGCATTCTGCGTTCCACCTTCATTTATTTCCTCTGGCCTAACATGTCCTGGAATCAGCCTCTCATGAATATTACGAAAAGAACTCATCGGTTTCCCGTTTCCCGTAGGATTTTATAGCGTGGAGGCTGAACGGGAAATGAACAACCAGCTATTCAGATTATCCATGGCGAACCAGCTCACTATTACAGGCGTAAGCAATCATTCCAGGTCGATAAGCTGGTGTTCGAACCTCATTATATCCAAATTTTCGTACAGAAACGAAAGTATGGATCGGGAATATCGAAGCACGAAGGCGACACCGGCCAGGCCCTCTTCCTGACGTTTGCCGTCAGGGGCCAGGAAGCCGCAGGCACGGCGGATCTGCCTCTGCATCACCTCCTGTTTCCTCTTCCGGGTCGTTTCAATACGATTTTTCATTTTATCCAGTTGATACACGACATGTTTCCGGCTCCTTTCCTTCGCTCTCCTGAAACTCTTATTGCCCATGCCCGGACCCGCTAAATCAGCAACATGTTGTTCCACCGCCATTTTGACATCTTCGAGTTTCGCATCGATTGAGGAATGGGCCAGTGTCCCGCTTATAAAGCGCAGCACTTCCTCTTCGCCCTTCAAAAGATCCGGGATACGGATGCGGTACTTCTTCAGTATCTTCCGTCTTCTGGCATCGACCACTGTGGCGCTGGATGCAGGCCAGGAAATTGGAGGAACCAGCCCGATGGACTCGAATCCGGGCTGCGCCTCCATGTAAGAGGATAATTCGCAGGGATCGACGATACGGGCAAAGACCGGCAGGATACAACTTTGGATATAATAGTCCTGCTGCGTTTCCGGATTATTCAGGGCGGCAATATCCGCCTGCGCCGAACGATCGTCGCCTTTTTCCCGTGAATGCTTTGTTCCGGAAACTCTATGAAGCAGGGGCAGGAAAGCGGTATACGCTTTCGCCTGAAAACCTGCAACCTCGGAATCCACGGAAACTATGCCCCATTCATCCATCAATGCCGAAATCAGACCTGCGCACGCGGAGGACCATGTAGCATCCCGGGTATAAAAGACCTTCAGCATTTCCAGGACTTCAGGATCGAAGGCGTCGCCACCGATTGCTTCGACCTGATCGATCAGGTCTGAAACCTGATCGAAAGGCACGGCCGGCCCGAATGGGAAACCGCCGGGATCCTCCGGCGGTATGCGCAGCCGGTGCAATTCCGATCTGGCATCCAAAATCCGAACAGAACCGCACAGGCTCCGCCGCCCCGATCGGGGTGATTGAATCCAGCAGACGGGCACGGCATTTATTTCATGCCCGGCCAATTCCCGGCACACTTTAACTGCGGTCAGGCATTTCAGGAATTGAGACAGGGCGCCGCCGAAAATTCCCGCTTCGATATTTGCAACGACGGCTACCGAATTGGACTGCCGAAGTTGCCGTATGCTTTCTCCCGCCGGCATGCAACGCAGGGAGCTTTCGTTTATCACCCCCAGAACAGGCTTTTCAAACCTGCAGGCATGCCGCTTCACTCGCTCCAGATGCGAATGAAGAAATTTCCGGTCGTAAGGAATCAGCGACACGGGCAGCCCCGGGCACCTTCCATCGGTAAAATCAATCCAGTTTTCGGGTGTTCCCGGCAACTCCTTGAATTTCAAAATATTGTGTTCCCTTCAATCCGGCCGACCCGATTACCAGAAGCCGGGAGCCAGCCAAGATTCCGCCTTCTGGCCCGTGACTCTTTCCGAAGTGAAAAGCCGGGCCGTAAATGCATCGGCGTCGGGGTCGGAATCGGTATCGGTCTTCGCCCCGGCTACGCCAGACAAGTCGGGATCGAGCTTTTAAAAACCGATTCCGATACCGACGCAGAGAACGATCCCCGAAAACTTACCCGGAGTCACAGATTGTTTAATCCGGTACCAACCGGAGGCCGGGCTGACTCCTGTTTGGTCAGAGGGCGAACACTATCTTGTCCGCCGACTTGTCAGGCGCAGCCCGCAGGGCGAAGCCTGAAGCCTGGCCGAATCAAAGATTCGGCTTAGGCGAAGGTGGATGCCTGGTTGCCTACTTACAGATCCTTTTTCTGCCTGTTTACCCTGCCGGAAGGGGGGTAACGAATATGCAGGGCACGCCGATCGCCTCCGCCGTCCACAATCCCGACCTCCATTGCCTGCCCCAGTGAATAGGGCAGCTTTTCGCTCCATTCTACGACCGTCACACCTTCTTTGCCCAGGAAATCATCCAGCCCGATTGAATAAAGGTCCCGTTCGCTCTGAAGCCGATACAAATCCACATGGTATATGGCGCAATTGCCCTGATATATATTAACCAGGGTAAATGACGGACTGTTCACGAGTGTCGGATCGATCAGCCCCAGGCCCCGGGCGATGCCCCGGGTCAGCGTGGTCTTGCCGGTCCCGAGTTCCCCGCGCAACAGGACCACTCCCGGGACAGGCACTTCCCGGGCAAGATTCAAGCCAATCCTTTCAGTCTCCTCCGAAGACTCGCTTATCAGCGTTTCATTCCGCCGGCGTCTTTTGGTACCTGAGGATTTCATCCGATCCGCACCTTTTTAAACGCACGCGGCAAATAACGCAGGAGATCGGTCGCAATCAGAGACTCCTCGCCTTCGACTTCAGCCGCCAGATCCCCGGCCATACCGTGCAGATAGACTGCAGCGCAAAGAAAATCCGCCAATTCAGGGCAGCCGGAATTGTTGCGTTCCCTGTTCCATCCGGCCAGGAAGCGACCGACCATGCCCGCGAGCACATCGCCGGTTCCCCCTGTAGCCATCCCGGGATTCCCGGTTCTGTTGATATAGGCATCGCCCGCTGCAGTGGCGACGATTGTCTGAAACCCCTTTAAAATCACGTGGCACTGATTTTGCACGGCAAAATCGCGGGCCGTTCCCAGGCGGTCGTCCTGTATAACGGAAACCTTCTTCCCTGTCAGTCCGGCCATTTCTCCGGGATGAGGCGTTAGGACTATCGGCTGTTTCCTCCTGTTTTCAAGAGGTTCGGCAGGGGGGGCGAATGCATTGATGCCGTCCGCGTCCAGCACGACGGGAACGGGAGAGCCGTGAACAAGCTTCCAGACCAGTTTGCGCGTTGAGGGATGCGTGGTCAAACCCGGGCCTACGACCAGCGAATCGATCTTTCCGCCGGCAGCAAGAACCTTGTCCGCATCGGCGCAATCGGAAGTTCCTTCTTCCGTTTCCAGGAGAGGCTCGCTCATCAATTCGGGAAACTTGCCCACAACATCCCGCTGCAGGTTTTCCGGAATCCACAAGGTAGCCAATCCCGCTCCCGAACGGAGCGCCGCGAGTCCCGTCATTAAAGCGGCGCCGCTCTTCCCCCGGGAACCGGCCACAATGTGGACGTGGCCGTAAGTGCCCTTGTGACCGTCGCGAATTCTTCCCGGTATCGCTCCGGACACCTGTTTTTCGTCAATTAAATTCAGGCGGTATCGGGGATTTTCAAATAAGGATGCCGGGGATCCGATCGGAACCAATACGACCCTTCCGGCATAATCGGATGCCGGGGGAACGACCTGGGCGAATTTCAGCGCCGAAAAAGTAACGGTCAGATGCGCCTTGACCGCCGGTCCCGGAACGGAGCCGGAGTCGGCAAAAAGCCCGGAAGGTATGTCGACAGCCGTAACGAAAGCGGTTTCTGAAGCGCGGTTTATCCATTCCACGACGGGCTTGAAATCCGGGCCGACCGGCTTGGAAAGCCCGGTTCCAAACAAGGCGTCCACAACAACATCCGGGAATGCCGTTTTTCTCAAAAATGACCTGGCTTTCGCGACATCCGGCAGGATCCGGATCTGCAGCCCCATGGCCTGAACAATTTCCCAATTGGTCTTTGCATTGCCTCTGAGCTTCCCGGGATCCGAGAAAAGCAGAATCGTAGGATGGGCCCCGCGCAAGGACAGGTAACGTGCCGCCACAAATCCGTCGCCGCCGTTATTTCCCCTGCCGCAAAGAACAACGATTCGTTTATCGGCAAGCCTGTCGCAGGCCTTTTCCATTTCATCCGCAACCGACCGCCCTGCATTTTCCATCAGAAGCAGAGACGGGATCCGATACCGCTCCGTTGTCAGCCTGTCCACTTCGCCCATTTGAGCCGATGTCAGTATCTTCATATTTACTCCTTAAATTTGACACCCGCCAAGCGGGAATCTTAATATTAATAATGAAACATATGGATGCCTGAAATATCTATATTATTTGTCATGCATATCAGGCCGGTTACAGGCAATTCACAGTAAGCATAGCGGCCCCGACCTGATAAAACAACAGCAGCCCCCCGTAGGAGGATACGATGCGCGGACATCCGGTTAAAATTCTATTATACGGTCTCAGTGCCATCCTGCTGGTATCACCGGGCTACGGATTCCGGAAACATGACGACGTTGAAAATATCGGGAATCGCAGCGTGTCCGGGCGGGTCTTCAAAATTCTGCCCAATATGATTTCCCTGGAAAAGGAAATTCAAATCGGGCAGCAGATTGCGGCGGAATTCGAACAGACCGCCCGCCTTGTGGAAGATCCCGTCATCACTGAATACGTAGACAGAATCGGGCAGGATATCGTCAAACATTCGGACGCGAAGGTGCCCTTTCATATCAAGGTAGTCGATTCCGACGAAGTCAACGCATTCGCGTTTCCCGGAGGATATTTTTATGTAAACAAGGGCCTGATCCTGGAAGCGGATAACGAATCGGAACTGGCGGGAGTCATGGCGCATGAGGCATCCCATATTATAGCCCGTCACGCCACAACCCGGATGTCCAAAGGACAGTACCTTCAGATAGCCGCGATTCCGGCCCTTTTTGTCGGCGGCTACTGGGCGCAGATGGGAATCCAGAACGCGCTCGGGATGGGGCTCAATCTCGAGCTCATGGGCATTACCCGGGAATCGGAACGCGAAGCCGATCAGCTGGGCATCCAGTATCTCTGGAATACGGGATACGATCCGAACGCTTTCGTTTCCTTCTTTGAGAAGATGAAACGGCAGGAAAAAAGCCAGCCGTCCCGCCTGGCAGGATGGTTCCGGACGCACCCTTCCACCGATGACCGGATTGTGGCGGCCCTGGACGAACAGCGCTATCTCCCCGAAAAAGACGCCTACATCGTGAACACATCCGAATTTAACCGTGTAAAGGGAAGGTTGCTGGAAATCGATAACGCGCAAAAAGCGGAACAGGATGAGATAAACTCCCTCGAACAGAAGCGGCCGACCCTGAAACGCCGTACGGACGGAGACGGCGGAGACGATACGGACATGCCCGAAAAGAGACGGCCGACCCTGAAGCGGCCGACGGATTCGGAGGAATAAGTATTCCGCTTCTTCCTTATACTCCAACGAAAAAGCAACAGCCGGGGCGCCCCTTCCGTCCCGGCTGTTTCAGTCTGACCCCATATTTGCCGGCATTCCCCTTATCTGAAATGCAGGCCGGCACCGTAAGAAACACGCACCCAAACCCACTCCGGTGTTGAATTCCGCCTGTGGCATACTGTAAATTATATTTTTTTAACCTGTTCAAAACGGCTTCTCGATACTTTGGAGATTGCATTTTCAACGACAACGACCTGCGGGTTTCCGGAATAACTCCAACCTTTTTGAAACAGTTTCCCCTTAAACATCGTATTGAAAATCGTATTGAAAGCTGTTAAGAACATCTGGCTTTTTCTAAATTATAAGGAGTTCGGCATGAAAGAACGTTCTGCTTTGCCTCAGCGGATCCTATCAGTAATCAGCATTTTGGGACTGGCCCTTGCGTTCACGACAATCAAATCCCCCGTAGGCGCAGCACAAGAGGCTGCCGCATCGGATCAGGAGGCGGCGGAGCAGCCGTATACCGATGACGGGATCGAGTCCTTGCCTTTGAGCCCGGTTGAAAAAGCCGAAAAGGACGGAACCGCCGTATATCTTTCGCTAAAAGAAATCACTCGGCTGGCGCTTCAGAATAATATCGACATAGCGATTGAGGATACCAACGAAGAGGCAGCAAGACTGAACCTTGTCTCCGCGGAAGCCAGTTACGATCCGAGCCTGAGCGGCAGGTTTTCACTAGATTCGTCCAGAAGAGCCAATACCCTGTCTTACGAAGAGTCGGAGGGAGACTTTGCAACGACCAAACAATATAACTGGTCGACAACTTTTTCCCAGCCGGTCAAGACCGGCGGTACGTTTTCGGCATCCTATACCGGCAGCCGTATTTCAAGTGATTCATCGGCAAGAAATTTCAATCCGGAATATTCCGCCCGGGGCTCCATTGAATTCAAGCAACCGCTGTGGAAAAATCTCTCCATCGATCAGAATCGGGGACAGATCAAGATCCGTAAGCTGGACATGGAAACCTCGGATCTTGATTTCAAGCAAACCGTCACTGCCAGAATTTCACAAATCGAGCAGGCATATTGGGATCTGGTTTCAGCCATCCAGGATTACGCGATCCAGCGCGATTCCCTGAAACTGGCCATGATTAACCTGCGGGACAACCGGAAGAGAGTGGAAGTCGGCACACAGGCTCCGATTACGATCGTCGAATCCGAATACCAGGTGGCCCAAAGACGGCAGAACCTGACATCGGCCGAAGAGCGCATCGTACAGCAGATGAACAACATGCGCCAGTACGTCAGCAACGACAAGGACAATGAAATCTGGTCCAAGGTCATCGTTCCGACGGATTCGCCGGAATTCCAGGAATACCTTATCGATTTGGAGACGGCGATCGAAATCGCGCTGGAAAACAGTCCCGATCTGCATAAGAACAGCCTTGAACTGGAGAAAGCGGACATCAACCTGAGGATGAATGCGAACAATAAAAAATGGGGACTGGATCTTACGGCAAGCTTTAATAACAGCGGGAATGCCGGAGAACCAACGGGCGACCCCAGTGACCCCTTTTATCGGCCTCCACCGGAAGATCAGATCGGGGGATTCGGACGGGCATTCCAAAATATGTTCTCAAGCGGCCTTTACGGATGGTCCCTTCAGCTCAATGTCGATATCCCGATTCGAAATCGGAGTGCCGAAGCCGCATACGCCAATCAGGTGATTACAAAGAAAAGGACAATCCTGAACCGCAAAAAAATGGAACAGCAGGTGGTGGTCGAGATCCGAAACGCATACCAGGCTCTCCAAACCAGCCGCCAGCAGGTGGAAACAGCCGAGTTGGGCAAGCGGCTGGCCCAGGAACAGCTGGATGGCGAAGAAAAGCGTTACGATGCCGGATTGACGGAAAATTACCGGGTTCTAGAGCAGCAGGAAAATCTCGCGCAGGCGGAAAACACCGAACTGTCCCGATTGATCAGCTACAAGAAAAATATAATCGCACTGCAGGAAGCGATGCAAACGCTTCTCGAAGAAAGCGATTACGAAATTTCCAAAAGCGCCTCGGAGAACATTCCCGATCTTTATTAGTTCTTTTCCCGGGGGATTCAAGAATTGAGTCCTTGAATCCCCCAACCCACCCTCCGATCATCACCTTCAATCTTTAGTCTTTAATCTTTAATCTTCAATCATTAGAATACCCGGATGCACGTAGTCCTGATTTTTTATACGGTACTGGGCCTAATTATCGGGAGTTTCCTGAATGTCTGCATCTACCGGATTCCTCTCAGGAAATCGATTGTCTTTCCCCGTTCGAGCTGCACACGGTGTGGCCGTCAGATCCCGTTTTACGACAACATCCCGGTACTTTCCTGGATCCTGCTGCAGGGCAAATGCCGTTTCTGCGGCGCTTCCATATCCTTTCAGTATCCGTTTGTCGAGCTTCTAACCGGCGCGGCCTTTCTCGTCTGCGGGCTGAAGTGGAACTTCACTCCACCCACCTATGTGAACTCCCTTTTTCTCTCAGCCACAATCGTCCTCATATTCACCGATTTTCACCATCGCATTCTTCCCAATGTCCTGACGCTGCCCGGAATAATCGCAGGCATTCTGCTCAGTCCCTTTCAGGATCCCGCGGTATACATGGATGTACTCTCCGTAAAAATAGCCGGCCTGTTTGAATATCAGACGGCCCGGGCGGTCCTGCCGTGGGCGGGCTCCGTTTCAGGCGCCGTCATCGGCGGGGGGATACTTCTGGTCATCGGATTCGGCTATCAGAAACTCAGAAAACGGCAGGGCCTGGGGATGGGCGACATAAAAATGATGGCCATGGTCGGCGCATTCCTCGGATGGCGCCTGACATTCCTGACCATCTTTGCAGGTTCGTTTCTGGGCCTCCTGGCCGGCATGTATCTCATTGTTTTTCACAAACAGACCCTTCAGGCCAAACTCCCCTTCGGCGTCTTCCTGGGCATCGGCTCCGCGCTGGCGCTCTTTTACGGGCTTCCCTTCCTTGAGTGGTATCTCCCGGCATAAAACCGTTGAACGTTTCACGTTGAACGTTAAAAGAAAAAAGCTTCGTTGCACACGTTTTAACCGGCTTGAGAACAAGTGTGTGGCGCATAACGTTCCAACGATGCTTTTGGTGTTAACGTTTAACGATCTTTTTGTTTTTAACGTTCAACGTTCAACGTTCAACCTGCAACATTCAACGGTATTTTATTTTCGCTCAAATCTTCAGACGCTCGTTATACAGGTATGAAGCCTGGTGAAAGACGCGGTTACAGCTTATTAGAGTGCCTGATCGTCCTGTGCTGTGCCGCCGTTATGCTGACGCTGTCTGTTCCCGGCATGTACCGTCTGCATCAGGAATGGACGTTATGGGGATGCGCCCGATCGGTGGAATCCTCGCTGCGCTGGGGGCGGGCCCGGTCTATATCTTCAAACACGTCCCTACTATTCGAAGTGTCCCGCAACGGCAGCCGGTATTGCTGGATCGATGCCGAAAGCGGACAGAAGTATGTGAATACCGGCCGCAGGTTGCCGGCCGGCGTGAGGATCGAATCCCATCCCGCGCGTTCCCTGCGCTTCTATCCACACGGAAATGCCGTACCTGCCGGGACATATGTTGTCCGGGCAAGCGCAGGATCCTACTCTGTCGTCGTGAATCCCGGAGGAAGGATAAGGATAAAAAGAAACTAAAGCGTCGTTGCACGTTCACACGTTGAACGTTAAAAGAAAAATGCTTCGCTGCACGTTGCGGGCTGATGGGAATTGAGCATTGTATTTCCCGCGCTTAAAAGATTTCAGTTCGTGTTTCTGTCTATTTATTGCCGTTTTAATAAATGTGGCGGTTTTTAACTTAAAACGATCTTTTTGTTTTTAACCTGCAACGTGAAACGTGCAACGTGCAACGGTATATAAATTAGTTAATTAGATTGAGGAGCTAATTCTTGAGTCAATTCGATAAGCCTTTGGAGACACGCAAGGGCATTGCCGGAACGGATCGATTCGCGGGCAATCTCGATTCCTTCCTGCATGTTTTCAGCCTTCCCGCCCGCCACCAATCCGGCAGCAGCGTTCAAAAGAACGATATCCCTCCTGGTGCCGCCGACATCCGAAAGGATATCCCGAATAATGGCTGCATTCTGCCCGGCATCTCCTCCCAGTATTTCATCGATGGAAGCGCGTTGCATTCCAAAATCCTCCGGAGTGACATAATAGGTTCTGACTTCTCCGTTGCGCACTTCGGAAATCTTGCTTTCCCCGCTGATGGTGATTTCATCAAGCCCGTCCGAGCCATGGACAACAAAAGCGCGGTCTGTGCCGAGCTCGCACAGCACGCGGGCCATGATTTCCGTGAGTTCTTCGTTATAGACTCCGAGCACCTGGGCATTCGCTCCTGCGGGATTGCAGATAGGGCCGAGAAGATTAAATACCGTTCTGATTTTCATCTCGCGGCGGGCATGGACGACATACCGCATCGCATCATGCAGCAGGGGGGCATAAAGAAAACCGATCCCTACCTCCTCGATACACCGGGCGATATCATCCGCGGTCAAATCAATACTTATACCGAGAGCTTCAATGACATCGGCGCTTCCGCACATGCTCGAAACGCTGCGATTCCCATGCTTGGCGACGCGAACGCCCGCTCCGGCCACAACAAAAGCGGCTGCGGTGGAAATATTAAATGTCCCGGACGCATCGCCTCCCGTACCGCAGGTATCGACAAGCACTTTCGGATCCCGACCGGAATCGGGCTCCTCTTCGGGAAACCGCGGGCGGATCGGGGATGCCTTTGCGCGAATAACCTTCGCAAAACCGATAAGCTCATCTACAGTCTCGCATTTCATACGAAGAGCCGTAAGAAACGAGGCGATTTGTGCGTCCGTAGCCTTGCCGTTCATGATTTCGTCCATGAGCGATTCCGCTTCAGAACGATCGAGATGCTGCCCTTCCACAACTTTTCCAATACCTTCGGTGATATTCATTTCAACCCGTTTATCCCCGGAACATGTGAATCGATCATGAATTATCGCGAATTATATTTCACAAATAAAGGATTAAAATATGCCGAACACATTAATTCCAAATTCTTTCCCCGCGTTTATTCCGCGGTTCTATTAATAAAGTCCTCCAGGCGAAGAAAAGTGCCCCGGCCATACTAAAAGGATGGAGGAAATTCGTATGCGCAGACAAAAAACCCGGCACTCGAATAACGAGCGGGGATTCAGCCTGATTGAAATTATGATGGCTACGGCCCTTACAACCATCGGCCTTCTGGCGGCGTGCCAGATACTTCTTATTGCAATGGGTTCCGCTACCCTCGCCCGCTCGCAGGGAACGGCAGTCCTTTCAGCCATGAATAAGCTGGAATTTCTCTCGGAATCCTATTCAAGGGATCCTGAAAACGGGAACGTACTTCCCGGAAATCACGGTCCGGAAGAGACAAAAGTGATCAATCCAAATGACGGCAGCGTTTTAAACCGTTTTCAAATCACGTGGAAGGTGGATGCCGTGGCGGATCCAAGGCCCGGGGAAATTCTCGATGCAAGACGTGTCCGGGTAACGGTGACGCCGGCTTTGGCCGGGGGAATTCTGAATTATCAGCCTCCGTTCAACAAAATTCTGAACGTTACAACCGTTTTCAGCCCGAGAATGCGATGATCCATACCCCCTGTATTCCCAATTCTGAATACTCCGGCTCGGCTGATTCCGCCGACATTCGTCTCAATTATTCAGCTGCGGAGGAACCCGGCAAAAAATACGGGACAACCGACGAATACGGCTTCTCGCTGGTGGAAACGTTAATGGCATCGGTCATCCTGCTGGTCATTTCCCTGGCTGTATTCGGGGCGTTGAATGGAATCCAGCAAAGGGCCCGCTATCAGTCCGAAGTTCAGGCCGTCCTGGATAATACGCGGAATGCGCTTCAGGCGATGGAAAGATGCATAAGGCAGGCAGGAAACGATCCGCACCAAAAAGGATTTGAAGCGATATCCATCATCAACCCCACGGAGGTGCGCATACGCTCCGACATAACCGGTTCCGCGGGTAAAAACAAGGGCGATCCGGACGGAGATATAAATGACTCTGGGGAAAATCTTCTTATCCGATATAATAGTAAGAAAAAGAGGCTTGAAATGGTCTCAAGGAACGGCCCGGCTCAGATTATTGCTGAAAATATTTCCGATCTTTCCCTGCAGTACTTCGATAGGGCCGGGAATCCAACCGGGACAGGAAGGCTCGTTCGCATAATCACTATAACCATATCGGGATCAGGTACTTGCGAGGATCCTCGAACGGGGGCGCTTTATGGCGTGAAAATGGAAAACACTATCCGGGTCCGGACATGAAAAAGCTTCATGAATTCGAGCCTCATATACAAAAAAAACTGTTGATGGACCCCAAAAGAGCCGAAAATATAGAAATATGAGGTGTCTAATTATGAAATTTATCACCGCATTTTTTTCCGCAGCACTATGCATCGCGATTGCTGCGACAGCGTACGCTCAGTCGCTGGCGGATATCGCAAACAAGGAAAAACAACGCCGGGAACAGATAGATGCGGCGCCGGAGGTAATCACAAACGACAAGATCTCCGAATACTCCGGAGGCTCCGTTTCCACAATCAGCCCACTTTCACTTCCATCCGGCAAAACGGATTCAGAAAATATTGAAGGAGACGCTGAATCGGAGGTACAGGACAAGAAGATCGATCCGGATGAACCGGTCGATTTTCAGGGAAGGCCGGAAAGCTACTGGCGCGAAACCATGACCGGCGCCCGCAAGAAAGTGAAGGATCTGGAAGACGAGGCCAATGTTCTCACGCTGAGACTGAATGAACTTCAGACGCAGCTCAATAATGCGGGCGACGGATTCCGGCAGGAATCGGTTCAGAGGGAACTTCAAAAGACTTATTACGAACAGGATATGAATAAAGAAAATCTCGCCAAGGCTAAAGAGGAGCTCGCGGATCTGGAAAAGGAAGCGCGCAAGAGCGGAGCGCTCCCCGGATGGCTTAGGTAAAGAAGCACCAGGAAGCTAATAGGAACACCCGGCCCGAACTTGAATCCTGCAGGAAACAATTCGCCATTCCTGCCATATCGCGGCAGCAACAGTCTCGGGAGAAACGGCGCCTGCCCCGGGAAACAAAGTCGTTCCCATCCTAACCCGCTTTTCCAACAAGAAGAACCGCGACGCCGCCCGTAAGCAGTCTGTAATCGACATCTCTATAGCCGGCACGTTCGGCTATATCCTTCAATTGCTCCACAGGGGGAAAAGCCTGCACACTGTCCGGCAAATATCCGTAAGGCCCTTCCACTCCCGAAACAAGTTTTCCGATCCTGGGCAGTATTTTCCGAAAATAAACGCGGTAGAGAGGCGCCAAAACCGGTGTCCGCGGCATGCCGAAATCCAGGACTCCCAGGAGACCGCCCGGGCGAAGAACCCGGCGGGCCTCACGAAAACCCGATTCGATATCCGCCAGGTTCCGTAAAACAAACGACGAAACCACAATATCGAAGGAAGCATCCGCAAAAGGCAGTGCCAGGGCATCCGCTCCAATTAAAAACACTTTATTGGGGTATCTACCGCTCGCGAGCTTCTCTGCGCCGATACGGAGCATGGGGTAGCAGAAATCGCACCCGACCACGGACCCCACCCCGGAAAAGGCGATAGAAAGATCCGCAGTTCCGCAACCCAGGTCCAGAATTCTGGGATCCGGAAAGCTGTTTTTTCTTTCTATTTCATGAACGCATATTTTTCGCCATCGACGATCCACGTTCGCCGATAGAAAGTGGTTTAAAAAGTCGTATCGACCCGCGATCGCCCCGAACATATCACGCACTCTGCGCGATTTGTTTTCCACGGATTCTTTATCCACGCCGGGCCTCTATATTTCCGTCGGAGTCGAGAAATTCTCTCAGGAAACGCCGGAGAGCGGCAGTATCGATACCGGACCGGATTTCGGCATCCCCAATTTTTCGGAGCAGGATCATGCGGACATCCCCGGAGCGGAATTTTTTATCCCGGACCAGGGCATTCCACAGGGGGCCGAATCGGATCCCTTTAAGGGAAGGCAGCGGCCGCACCCTGTGGATGAGGCCGATCAATCGTTCAGCCTCGCCTGTGCGAAGGAAACCCAGTTGCAGGCTGAAACCGACTGCCGCAATCATGCCCCAGGCGACAGCCTCGCCGTGTTTGAAACGCCTATAGTCCGTGGCGGCTTCAAAAGCATGGCCTACCGTATGGCCGTAATTCAGAATCATGCGCAGGCCCGCTTCTTTTTCGTCATTCACCACAACTCCGGCTTTGATCCGGACCGATTCCACGATGATGTGGGTCATTTCCCGGGTTTGGCAGCGCAGGATCGCCGGAAGGCGATTCTCCAGGTATCTCATAAGAGATTCCGAGCGTATCGCCGCATGCTTGACGATTTCGTAGAGCCCCGAAGCCAGTTCCCTTTCCGAAAGCGTCTTAAGAACATCGGTATCGGACAGTACGGCCGCAGGCTGATGAAATGCCCCTATCAGGTTTTTTCCCTGCGGTACGTTTATGGCGACTTTGCCTCCGATGGAACTGTCGATCTGGGCAAGCAGAGTCGTCGGGACCATGACAAAAGGTATCCCGCGCATAAATGTCGCCGCGGCGAATCCGGCAATATCGCCGACCACACCGCCGCCGAACGCCAGGATCCACGAGCGCCGATTTGCCCGAGCCCGGAAAAGGCCCCGGTATAGCGTCATAAGCGTTGCATGGTTCTTGAAACGCTCCCCGTCTCCTATACGGATGACCGGAGGCTCGCCGAAAGCTCCCTGCAAAGATTGCAGCAGGGATGTCCCGTGCAACTTCAATATCCTTCGATTGGTAACAACGATGGGTGGCGAATCGAATCCGTGCACGGCCAAAAGCCTGCCTGACGAAGCGAGAAGTCCGGATCCGACCATAACGGGATATTTCCGGTCGGGCAGGTCTACATTCAGCGTTCTCAAAATTTACTGTCCTTAGGGGCGACGCAAAAATAACTTCACATTTTGGTTTGCCATTCACACATTAGAGTAGTATAGGCATACGG
>JAFGTD010000198.1 GCA_016934295.1 Acidobacteriota bacterium | reverse complement strand
CTGAAAGCGTTCAACACGGTCTGCATCTATTGCAAACTCGACCGGCAGAATCTTTATGGCAACATCCCTGCCGAGTTTTTGATCCTTTGCCTGATAAACCTCTCCCATGCCTCCTTTGCCGAGCAGGGAGATGATCCTGTAACAACCAAGGGTCTGTCCGGTTTTTAAAACAGGGGTTTCTTCCGCCATAATCTTTGCTGCGACCTCCATTGCAGGTAATTTAAGTATCTGTTCTCCCGATTGCTCGTGTGCAAGAAGCGATTCCACTTCAAGGCGCACACCGTCATCAGGAGCATGTTTCTTTAGGTAGTCAGCGCGTTTATCTTCAGGAAGCTTCAGAGCTTCATTGTAAAGACCGGAGATTTGTTTCCATTTATCGGTCATAAGAAAACCTCAAAAAATTCGAAATCCGAATATCGAAATCCGAATAAAAAACTCAAATTCGAAATACGAATGTCGAGATAGGAAAAAATACTATAAACTAAAATTCGAAATTCGAAGCCCGAAATTCGAAACAAATTCAAAATTCAAATTCTCAAATTATATAAACAAAGCACTTGTTTCGCTGTTTATTTTCTTTTCTATTTTTAATTTTTGTCATTAAAAAATTTTATTTTGTTTCGAATTTCGGGTTTCGTGCTTCGAATTTTTCCCCCTTGGTATTGTTCCGGGTTTCGGCTTTATGGATTCATTTAATGCTTCTCAATTATGCTTCTTTTTTAATATCCCAGGGCATGGCATAATCATTCTCAGATATAGGGATCGGTCTCTCCACGGGCGCCAGCACAAGTCCTTTTTCCACCGGGATATTAGGGTATTGCTTCCGGAATGCGGAAATCCCCGATGTATCTCCGCGACCCGGATTGCTTTTTGCCTTTATTTCAACAGGGTAAAACCTGCCGTTATATTCGATGATAATGTCTGTCTCTGCACCTGCGTATGTACGCCAATGGTACGTCATGGGTTTAGGCGACATGAAGGAACATTGTTTCCTGATTTCGGCCACAGCCGCAGTTTCAAACAGGGCGCCCCATAACGGGTGCCCGCCTATAGCCATGGGGCTTGATATGGCCTGGGCAGCACAGGCGAGACCGGTGTCCGAAATATATCCCTTTGGCTTGCCACTCACCTTTTTTATGGAATTCCCTGAAAATGGATCAAGTTCAAACCACTGAAAGGTGGCCTTCAGGATATCGAGCCAGCGGCGTGCCGTCTGTGGGGTGAGGCCCAGTTCCCTTCCGACCTGGCTGTAATTTATCTCCTGGGCAGTCAGGGCAGCCATTAGCCTTAAGAACCGCCCAAACAGGCGCCAGTCGGAAACATCAGTAAACATCCTGGCATCCCTTTCAATATATGTTCGCTGGTATGCAGAATAAAAATCAGGGATCGTGTCAAGGGGGATAAATTGCGCCTCAGGCAGGAAACCGCGCCATAACTGTTCATAAAGTGTTGTTTTTGTGACATATCGACCGGAAAAGGTTTTAATAAAATTGGCAGGGTCTTCAATCCATTTGTCAAGCCAGGTGTCCTGACGCTTCTCATGGGTTATTTCCGCGAGGTTAAATCCATCAAGGTCCAGAAATACCGCCCGCCCGGCAAGGCTTTCGGATATGGAGCGCATAACTCCCCATTGCTGAGAGCCGGTCAGGATATATTGCCCTGCTGAACGGTCCTTATCAACGCGGCGTTTAATAGCTGGAACCAGTTCAGGAGCGTATTGAATCTCGTCCAGAATAACAGGAGGACGGCGATTGTTCAGGAACAGCTCCGGGTCCATTCTTGCATTTTCAATATCAATTATTGGATCAAACACAACTGTTTCCATGGCCTTTCCCAATGTGTTGGAAAGGAAGGTGCTTTTACCTGTCTGACGGGCGCCCGAAACTACTACAACAGGAAAGACTGAAAAGAGCCTGTAAAGCCTATCCGTCAAGATCCTTTCATGATACATTTCAGCAATATCTCCCTGACATTTTACCTTTTATCGTCTAATATACAGGTAATTTTAATGATGTCATCATCAAAATTCAAGGTATTTTATCGATTTTCTTCTCCAATATGTTCAATTCTTATGTTGTCAATCCGTTGGCACCCTCTTCTTCAGTTCCTCAAACCAGTTGAGGACGATTATGAATTTCTGTGATTCCAAGGCAGCGGCAGGCTTGCCGTCGGGTGCGTCGTCTTTCAGCATCAGGAAGCGCTTGCCGTCCGGATGGACATCCCACATGAGGTTATTTTGGTTTGGCGCGGGAACATACTTTCCTTGAAAAAGGACCTCAGGTTTTCCGGGCTTAAAAACCGGTTCCGTTTGCACTGTGACCGCAATTACCGAATCCCCATTCCGGTAAAACAGCTCCCGGCCATCCCGCGACCATAACGGGCTTTCACCGCCAGTATCTGAAACCTGCCACTTTCCCCCTTTATCAACTTCAGGGAATGGACGTACGTAAATTTCCATCCTGCCCGATTCATCGGATACATAAGCCATCCATCTCCCGTCAGGTGAAATCTGCGGTGCAGCAACAGAATATTTTTCCTTTAACAGCGGCCGGTATTTACGATCCCCTTCCATTGGCAGAACACCAATATGGAATCCCAAACCTCCGAAGTCCCATACCGTTAGTGCCAGAGTTTTCCCGTCGCCTGACCAGGAAGAGGGGTGGAGCACTGCATCAGGATTGGAACATAATTTCTCAACCGTTCCTGTGCCGTCGGCTGCTTTCCAGGCAACACCGAAATCTCCTTTATCCCCGGTTTGAAAAACGATCCTATTTCCGTCGTGTGTCCAGAGAGGGATGTAGCAGGATTCGTTAAATGTTAGACGGGTCATGTTTTCGCGAGCGAGATCCAGGATCCAGATGTCGGTATTATTACCGGTCCCCTTGGTAATCGCCAATCTTGTTCCATCCGGCGATACTTTGGGATTTCGAAAATCATCGGGGGCGGTTGCAAGCGATGTTTCATTCCCCTTCCGGTCCACCCATACGAGAGTGCGTTGGTTAGCTGCGGCTACCGCCATTTCGCCGGGTATGTAAACGAGGGTCCCCGAGTCGGAGACTGCATATTCTTTCAAGCCTTCCACCATTGAAACGGCGTCTCCCCTTGGTTCAAGCCTGTTAAGGTCAAACGGGACCGCGAAGAGGTTATTATAGGATATATAAACCATATGCCCGGTTGGGACATAACGGGCACAGTCTCCTTCAAATAATTCCTTTGACTTTCCAGACCCGAGCGATTGCACCATAATCCTGAACGTACCGCCTGTGAAAGCCCTGAACAGCACCGATTCCCCATCGGGCAGGATTTGCGGGAAATATAGAATACTAGATTTCGCCTTGACGAGAGATTTTGGCGTCCCCCCATCGGCGGAAATCCGCATGATGTCGCCGCCGAGTTGGTTGTATACAATCGTGTTATCAGAACTCCAACTTCCTCTCATTGTAGCGACATTGCACAATGCTACGGGTTCTCCTCCGTTCACGGAAATCTTCTTCAGCTTATTGTCGGCGCCTGACGAGTAGGCAATCCATTTGCCGTCGGGTGAAAAGAACGGTTCCATTGGATTTGTCTCGGTCCCTGCAATAAGCCTGGCGGTCAATTCGCCCACTGAACGCAAATAGAGCCCTTTGGGCGTGCTGTAGACGAACTCTCTCCCATCGGGTGAAACTTCGAGAGCGAATGATCGAGATGTATTGTTAAATCGCTGGCCCTCAGGCAGGTAATGCTCGAATCGTATAACCTGACGAGGTTCGGAGGGTTTCAGGTGCCAGACGGAAACTCCGACAATAATCAGTCCAAGAACCAATGCTGTGACAACCCATGGCAGTATTGTTCTTAATTTATCAGGAGGCTGTGCTGACGTTCCAGGCTGCATCGACACGCCGCCGGGATCTGTCAGGCTTTTCTGGATCTCCACTCTTGCATCACTAATGCCACTGTACCGGTTCCTGGCCTCTTTCTCCAGGCATCGTTCAAGCAGCTCCTGTATCCGCCAATGCAGGTTTGAAGGAAGCAGATTAAAATTTACCATGCCTTTCACAATCGATGCGAGAACTTCAGTTACATCCTCACCCTGAAATGCAGCATGTCCGGTAAGCATCTCGAACAGCACGCATCCGAATGCCCAGATGTCGGAGCGCTTATCCACAGCTTTCCCACGGGCCTGCTCAGGCGACATATAGGCAGCTGTGCCGAGAATAATCCCCTGCCTGGTTGCCGCGGCGCTTATGGTGGGTGAGTCCTGCTGTTTCTCTTCACCATGATCTCCTGCATATGCCTTTGCCAACCCAAAATCCAGAACTTTCACTTTACCGTCCGGTGTGACTTTGATATTTGCCGGCTTCAGATCGCGGTGTATCACGCCTTTTTCATGGGCGGCTTCCAGGGCCTCCGCGATCTGCAGGGATAGTTCCAGGGATTCTTCGACGGGGATGGGGCCGTGCCTCAGACAGGCAGCCAGTGTTTCGCCTTCCACCAGCTCGAGGACGAGAAACTGTGTTCCTTCCGACTCTTCCAGACCATATATCGCGGCAATGTTCGGGTGATTGAGGGAGGCAAGCAGTTTGGCTTCCCGTTGGAACCGGGCGACGCGATCCATATCACGGGCGAACGCCTCGGGCAGTATCTTGATTGCCACCTCCCGGCCAAGCTTCAGGTCTTTGGCCCGATAGACCTCGCCCATGCCGCCCTTGCCAAGAAGAGCTGTGACCTGGTAATGGTTTAAAGACTTACCAATCATGGATATTTGATTTTCATTTGCTTTCATTCTGGCAGCGACCTCCAGCGCCGGTGATTCCATTAATTGCTCTCCCGACCGTTCGTGCGCGAGTAACGATTCCACCTCAAGGCGCACCGCTTCGTCAGGAGCGTGTTCCTTCAGAAAAGCAGCACGCTCATCTTCAGGAAGCTTCAGGGCTTCATTGTAAAGACCGGATATCTGTTTCCATTGATCTGTCATGATTGCCTGTTCCGGTAGGTCACAGTGAATCCACTTCCTATTTCACTATTTCACCGGCACCCGTTGCTTCAGCTCTTCAAACCAGTTCAGAACGATGGTGATTCGCATTCGGCTTCCCACTGCGGATTCAGTGGGCGCGGCTTCCTTCAGCATCAAAAATCGTTTGCCATCGGGGCTTAAATCCCATTGATGGCCCATAACATTATTTGCCCCTCGAAAAAGGGGCTTGGGTTTTCCGGCTTTGAAGGTCGGCTCTGTTGTCTGCACATCGACTGCAATTATGGAATCACCGGTGCGAAAGAATAACTCCCGGCCATCACGCGACCATAGAGGATCACATCCACCACTCGTGGAGATCTGCCATATCCCCTTGTCCACTTCGGGGAAGGGACGCACATAGACATCTCTTTGGCCCATCAACTCACTAGAAACATATGCCATCCATCGTCCGTTGGGCGAAATCTGCGGATGAGCTTCATAGAACTTTTCCTGTAGAAGCGGCTTCAATATACGATCGCCTTCTATCGGCAGAGCTTCAATATTGGATGATGCAGCATTGCCTCCAGCCTCACTTCTTACAGTTTGATCCATCAGGACAAGGGTATTTCCGTCGCCTGACCATGACCATGGATATAGACTTCGGTTTGGCACGGTAGCGAGTTTTTCCTCCTCTCCCGCACCATCAGCTGCTCTCCAATAGACATCACCGAGCACCATGCCTCCGCGACTCGAAGAAAAAGCGATCCGTTTGCCATCGAGGGTCCAAAGGGGATACTCGCTGCCCTCATCGAAAGTCAGCCGGGTTCTGGTTTCTCGGTCGAGGTCCAAGATATAGATATCCCTTTTATCACCTGTGTCGACGGTCAGGGCTACTCTGGTTCCATCAGGCGATATCCTGAGAGCCCGGTAAGCATCGGATTGAGCAGCAACAAGCGGTTCTTCATTTCCATTCCTATCCACCCATACAAGAGTGCGTTTCTGTGAAGCTGATGCTAATGCTACAGGTACATAGGCCAGTGTTCCTGAGTCTGAAACGGCATATTGCGGCCCGTACAAGGGCTTAATACGATACACGCCTTCGACCATGGGAACCGACTCACCTGTTGTCTGAAGAGTGTTGGGATTAAATGGAACGGCGAAGAGATTATTTTCTCGTGCATAGACGATATGTCCGGTCGGGAGATACCATGCATCATCACCTTTACAAAGGATCTTTTGTTCTCGTGACACCAGTGATTGGGCTGCAACCATATATCCTTCGTCGGTGGCGATCGTAAACAGAACAGATTTTCCACTCGGCAGAAGTCGGGGATGGTAAAGGTTCTGGTTTTCTCCTCCAATCAGCATCTCCGGAGTTCCCCCGGCGGCAGAAACCCGCATGATGCCTTTGGACGCCTGGCTAAATACAATCGTGTTATCTGAATTCCAACTGGCTGACAGGACATTTCCAACATCACACAAAATTACCGGCGCTCCTCCGCTAATGGCGACCTTCTTCAACTTTCGATTCGCCAATGAATAGTAGCCTACCCACTGGCTGTCAGGCGAGAAAAATGGCATAAGCGAATATTCCGCGGCACTTGAAATGAGTCTGGTACTCAAATCATCCAATGATCGTAGGCAAAGGCCTTTGTTTGTACAGTAAACGAATTGCCTTCCATCAGGTGATACGGCGAGCATGGACCATGCAGAATAATCAGAAGTGAATACTTGCTGATCCTCGGCAGGAAAGTGTTCAAAGCGAATGAGTTGGCGTGGTTCGGGTGGAGATGACGGCTTCAGGTTACATACAACCACTCCTGTGATAATCGACCCGAGGGCGATTGCCGCTGCAACCCACAGAAGTATTGTTGTCAGCCTCTTCTGAGATTCCGCTGCCATGGCCGGCTGCACTAACACACCGCTGGAATCAGTCACAGCCTGTTCAATCTCATACTGTGCATCGCGGATATCCTGATATCGTCTCCTCATGTCTTTTTGCAGACAGCGGTTGATTACTTCTAACAGCCTCGGATGGAGATTAGCGGGAAGCAGATCCAGATTCGCTACACCTTTTACAACCGATGCAAGAACTTCAGTTACATCCTCGCCCTGAAATGCTGTCTGGCCAGTCAGCATCTCATACAGCACGCAGCCGAATGCCCATATGTCAGCCCGTTTGTCAATGGTCTTACCACGTGCCTGCTCAGGAGACATGTAAGCCGCCGTGCCCAGGATCACTCCCTGCCTGGTTGCAGCAGCGCTTATAGTGGGTGAGTCCTTGGGTTTTTCTTCTCCCTGATCCTGAGCAAATGCCTTTGCCAGACCAAAGTCCAGGATCTTTACCTTGCCATCAGGTGTGATCTTGATGTTGGCAGGCTTCAGATCCCTGTGAATAACTCCCTTTTCATGGGCTGCTTCAAGACCCTCCGCTATCTGCAAAGCCAGTTTAAGGGCCTCTTCAACAGGAACCGGGCCTGTTTTTATCCGGTCTGCAAGGGTGCTGCCCTCAATTAACTCCATTACAAGAAAGCTGTTACCGCCCGATTCCTCGAGGCCGTAAATGGATGCAATGTTTGGGTGATTCAGGGATGCCAGAAGCCTTGCCTCACGCTGAAAGCGTTCAACACGGTCTGCATCTATTG
>JAFGTD010000197.1 GCA_016934295.1 Acidobacteriota bacterium | reverse complement strand
TTGCGATCGATTCCGATTCCGATACCGATCCCGAGCCCCGCTGTGCGGGGCAAGCCAAAGCCACGCCTTCCAGGCGTGGTCGGTTACATCTGAGGTGTTTTTCACTCACAAATTCAAAGGTAAAGAAACAGGATTCGGAATCCTGTTTTTTCACTTCCGACACAGTCATTATCCCATATAATAGGACCTACGCCTTCAAAATATATATCAAACAGCTTGTAAGTAAGTTTTTCCGAAGAGGGATGTATGTTCATATTCGGGAGCTTGTTTCCAGTTTGGATAAAGAAGGATATCGTTTCCCAAAAACGGACTAAAAACATTTAGAAAAGGGAGAAATAGTAATGAGACGATTATTATTTACCTTAACCATATTTGTTCTGTGTATTGGCCCGCTACCTTCGCACTCGGCATCTACTAAGACCAGCGAGATCGATGTCGCCGGTCGCAAGGTACGGCTCAGCATCTGGGAGCCGGTCAAGGCGCAGGGCGTTATCATTTTCTCCCACGGAGCAGGCGGATCGCCCGATTCTTATGATGCACTTTTTGAAAGCTGGAAAGCGGCGGGTTTCCTGATCGTGGCGCCGCTCCACACCGACTCGTCTGAGTATCCCGGTCTCGACCGCAACATTCTCAGCCGAATCGCCGATGATGGTGCCGCCATGGTGGAATATATCAAACTGATGGTGACTTGGGCATTTCACACCCGAATCGCCGATGTCGCCGCCGCGCAAGCTTGGGCTGTAAAGGCTGCGCCGGACCTGCCCTATGCTTATGCCGGCCATTCCTATGGCGCGCTGATAGCGATGATCCGCGGGGGAGCCACGATAGCGATGGTTCATGCCCGCGACCCCCAGGCGAAAGCAGTGCTGGCCTTCTCCTCGTCGGGGCCAATCCCCGAGCTCGGCCTGACGGGTTCCGACAGTTATCATGACCTTGCCGCACCGCTGCTTCTTGTGACGGGAGACAAGGATATCGTGCCGCCTTTTATAACGGACCCCGCGCTTCATCTTGCCGCGTTCGAAGGCAGCCGGCCTGGCGACAAATATGCCTGGATCGGCAAGGGTGTGGACCACGGCTTACCGCAGCGTGACTTGCAGGACCCCGCCTTCGCCGAGGCGGCGGCGCTCTCCATTATCTTCCTGAAGGCCCATGTACTCGGCAATCCGGAAGCACAGGCGGCGCTCAAAGCTGTCAAGTCAGGCGATCGCGCTGAGGTCCGCTCCCGCTAGTCGTTAACACGGCGCTAACCATCAATTCTGTCGTCAGCCGACCAGGTCGGTGATCCTGTTGCCATTCGCATTCTTGGTTGACGTATAGCGGAAGCGCTCGCGGTTGAGGCGACAGGTGGTGGCGTCAAATTCGATATTGCCGGTCGATTAATTGTCGAAATCCTTTGTGGCATTTCGAGGAGTATTGATTTCTAAGTCTTGGCCAAACCGGAAAAGTGATCTGACTTCGCTGCAGCAGCCTACCGCCGAGTAGAAGAATCCTTGGCTATTCCCGCCCTTTAAGTTAATTGTATAGATGAGCGAATCTTGGCGCTGGATTTATTAAAGAAAACGTGTGTTATTGTTGGAATCAGCATAAATTGGCTGACAGTGGAGAATGAATCATGGACAAGATTGATCGGCGGAAGGGTTTGTTTTTGCTCGCAGTGTTTCTATTATCGGCGGCATGGGCCTGGACAGAGGATTGGCCGCAGTGGCTGGGACCGCAACGAGACAGCTACTGGAGCGAAGATGGAATTGTGCAGCGAATTCCTGAGAACGGACTTCCCGTTCTTTGGCGAACGAAAATCGGCCTTGGGTACTCGGGACCCGCTGTGGCGGATGGACGAGTCTACCTGATGGACTATCTGTTGGAGTCAGGCGAGGTTAGAAACGACTCTAGTGCTCGCGATAGGACGACGGGCAAAGAACGTGTGCTCTGTCTCCAGGAGGGAACTGGAAAGATTCTCTGGAAGCACGAGTATGACCGCCCTTACAATCTGTCGTTTGCAGGTGGTCCCAGGTGTACGCCTACCGCTGCGAACGGGAAGGTATACGCCCTGGGAGCGGAAGGAAATTTATGGTGCCTTGATGTTCAGACCGGCAAGGTGATTTGGAGCGTTGACTACGTGAAGGATTATGGGGCCAAGACTCCGATGTGGGGTTTTGCCGCTCATCCCCTGGTAGACGGTGATCTGCTTTACTGTGTCGTAGGCGGTGAAGGTTCGGTTGCAGTTGCCTTCAACAAGAATACGGGAAAGGAGGTCTGGCGAGCACTTTCGGCGCGCGAGCCGGGCTACTGTCCACCGTCGATTATCAAGCACGCCGGCGCCCGGCAGCTGTTGATTTGGCATTCCGATTCACTTAACAGCCTCGACCCGAAGACCGGCAAGGTCTACTGGACGGTGGAGCTGAAACCGTTCGTCGGGATGGCGATTGCCGCGCCTCGGAAGTGGGAATCTTATCTCCTGGCATCGGGTTACGGGGTGGCTGCGTTGTTGAAGCTGGACGATGACAAGCCGGGTGCAGAGATCCAATGGCGTGGCGAGCCCAAAAACGCGATTTTTTCGTCCAATGTCACTCCGTTCATCGAGGATGACACGATTTACGGTTGCGACATTGAAACGGGGGCATTGATGGCCGTCGATCTGATGGATCGAACGCGACTGTGGCAGACTACGGCTGCGACCTTCGGCGGGCCAAGACGAGCTCGCTATGGAACGACATTCTTCGTGAAGAATGGTGATCGATTCGTCCTGTTTAATGAGAAAGGTGACCTGATTCTGGCCAACTTGACTCGACAGGGCTACGAGGAGCTGGGACGTCAGCACGTATTGGAGCCGACCAACACGGTATTCGGTCGATCCGTAGTCTGGAGCCATCCGGCATTTGCCAACCGCCGCCTCTATGCTCGCAACGACAAAGAGCTGGTCTGCGTCTCAATGGCCGGGGTGAAGTGACGCAGAGTGGCGCCGCAGTCACCGCGGTGAGTGTTGCTGACAAAACTTTGAATAAACTTGAAGCATCTATAAGTCGCCCCAAAAATAGCCAGCCCCTTAGCATGAACTGTTTTGAATATATGGCGTTGATTTCACCACGGGAA
The DNA here is from genome assembly GCA_016934295.1 of Acidobacteriota bacterium. Taxonomy (GTDB): domain Bacteria; phylum Acidobacteriota; class UBA6911; order UBA6911; family UBA6911; genus UBA6911. Next base: position 16,724 of record JAFGTD010000197.1, on the reverse strand, counting down.
TCATTCGGTGTAATGTTAGCGTAAAGACTCTGAATCCTGAGTTACATATCCTCCATGTGACCTTTTTACTTCCGACGAGATCTCAAGAAACATATAATGCCCCCAGCGCTTTACAGAGATTTTCCGGACCAAAAGGAGAAATGGAATGAGGAAGGTATCGGTCTGTTTATGTCTCTCATTTGCCGTATTGTTCTTTGCTGCTTGTGAACCGCCGTCGGAATCAACCGATACAACCGGGTGGAACCGGATCCGGTCATAGAGTCGCCTTCAGTATCCAGTGCTGTTTCTGACTGTGCGCTGAGAAGGCCTGTTAAAAGGACCGGCCACAGACTTGTAAAAGTTATGTAACCTTTAAGAAACGGTGATTTATTCCCACAATGTTTTCTCCTGAAAACGCTGTTTGGCAATCTGTACCTACCAAATACAACGATCTCGACCGATTTTAGTTATCAAGTTTTTGATATGCGGAAAATATCTGTACCGACGACATTGGATTTACTTAGGGGATGGGAAATCAAACGAGGTTTAATATATTGCTCCAGTATTTTTACGTTTAGTGTCGGTTCGCTGATCCAGGCAAAAAGGATTGACGATTGCTTGCTCAGATTCAAGGCCGATGCTTTCTTCTAGCACGTCCGGATGAGCGATAGGGACGTGGATGGACAGAGCCGGTAATCCTATAGCGGATTTTCCGCTTGGCAGAATCTTATACGGATTCTCAGGGACAAAAGAGCTCCCGCGAAAATCAGTCCCACCACGAATCCATACCAGATCCCAGCGGGGCCGAGCCTTAGAATGAATGCACAAATATAGCTGACAGACAGGCCTACAAGGATGTAAGCGGCTGCGGCTATGAACATTGGTATCTTAACGTCCGCGAAACCGCGCAGAATTCCCAGACAAACGACTTGGAGACCGTCAAACAACTGGAACAGCGCCGCCACGGCCAGCAGCGAGGCCGCCGTGCCGACAACGTCCGGATCAGCGGTGAAAATACGCGGCAGCTGGTTTCGCAGGAGTACGAAGATAAGGGCGCATGCTCCCATGTAGGCCAGGACAAGATGCAGTGCTGACGCGCACACGCGCTTCAGGCCCCTGTAATCGCGGGTTCCCAATTGAAAGCTTACGCGGATGGTCGTCGCCATGGACACGCCGTTTGCAACCATGAATGTGAATGCGGCCAGTCCGATCGCTATTTCGTGCGCAGCCAGCGGAACCTGTCCCATCCATCCCATCATTACGGCGCTGACGGCAATGGCGGAAACCTCGAAAACCATCTGCACGGCGATGGGCAGCCCCACTTTGACGATCTTCAGGATTTCAGGAAGCGTAGGCCGGACTTCACGCAGCAGGATGAAGTAGCGCCGGATGGATTTGTGACGTATGAAGCCGACGTAGAGTGCCGGGGGCATGACCAGCCGTGAGATGAAGGTGGCGTAGCCTGCACCCGGCAGACCGAGTTCCGGGAAGCCGAACCGGCCGAATATCAGCGAATAATTGAAAAATACATTTAGCAGGTTCGATGCTATGGTGACCGCCATGGCCACAATCGTGTTGCCGAGGCCTTCCCCGATCTGCTTCAGAAGAATAAAGAGCAGGAACGGGATGTTGGCGAGGACAAGAATCCTATAATACGGTATGGACAATCGCACCACATCGTCCGTTTGGCCCATGCGGGGCATGAGCCAGGCAATGGACCACGCCAGAAGGGTGATGACCGGAATGATCCAGACCGACAGGGCAAGGCTGCTCCTCATCGTTACTGCGACATGCCGGTCGTTGTTTGCACCGCAGGCGCGCCCCACTAATGGGGTTATGCCCATGTATACCCCGAGCCCCAGGAGCATGACCACGAGATAGATATTATTTGCGAAGGAGGCTGCCGCTAGTTCGGCCGTGCCGTAATGCCCGAGCATGGCATTGTCGATCAGCTGAACCGTCATCTGGCCGGCCTGGGTCAGGACAAGGGGAACCGCCAGTTTCAACAGCTTGGAATAGTAGGGGAAATATTGCCGCATATGTTTGAATCCCGGTCTGACACTCTTAGTCTCAACCGGGTAGACAGGAAGAATGAACGCTAGTTTTCATATTTATATCTGTACCATAAAATAATCGAAAAGGTGATTTCAGGCGATTTTGTAATTCCCTTTTAATTCTGTTCTTTAGATATTTTTATGTTGGTTTAATACCGGCCAGCAATGCCAATTCACGCCATTTCCAGAAACAATCCACCTCTTTAAAGCCAATTTGTCGCAACCATTCTAGTTGCATTTCTACACTCACACATTTGTTTGATGGATCTTCATCCGAAAGCGTTGCCCCCATAGCCTGGTAGAAATCTTTATGAAGCTTAAAGCTGGGAGAAGATACATGTTCAAGATTGCAGAAGATTCCTCCAGGGTCGAGAATATGGAAAATTTCTTTGTACAAGCCCTGCTTGCGTTCATCTCTGACATGGTGGATAGAAAAACTGGAAACAATCACATCGAATGTACCCATTTCCGGTAAAGAATCATTAAGATCATGCTCTAAAACGGATATATCTTTACTCTCAGCAAAACGTAATCTGGCTTTTTCAAGCATTGGAGGCGAAATATCTGTGCCTATTCCTAGAGCATCAGGTCTTGCCAGTTTTACCAGTGCCAATAAACGACCATCACCAGTTCCTAGATCCAAAATACGTCGAGTACGAGCAGGTAAAAGTTCCAGAACGACAGCTTCCCCCTCCGTACGATGGGGGATAGTATCCGATTTAGCCAAGTAGGATAATGCATAAGATGGGCTCGAGTATGAATTAATATCTGAGGGTTCGGTTTTGGCCATAATGTTTCCTGTTAACTCTAATGGGGTATATTTTGGCAATATGTTACGAGAGAAATTCAGGAAGAACTAGTCAAATTTCCGGTTTCGCTGTCTTACATTTCTTGGAAAATCCCATTTTTGGGCGAGATCGCGGTTATCTGGTGTTATCAACTTAAACATCCATGGATAATTGCCCTTGGAGGGCTGATTGTCAGAATGGGAATGGAGCGCTGTAATCTCTTCACATAAAAGATTGTGTTCTTCTTGATTACGCATGTTCAAATGGATACGATGACGATATGCTGAAAGACAGCGATATCCTCATGCGAGTGCGTTCGGCAGCAAGCGGCAAGGTGCTTTATCTGCCCCATGCGGTGAGACAGATGCTCAGACCGGAGCGGATGATCTCGACAAAGGAAATCCAGAATGTCATCTTTGAAGGAGTGGTAATAGAGGATTATCCTGAAGATCCCCGAGGGCATAGCTGTTTGATGCTCGGTTTTGGATATAGAGATCGGCCAATACATATTGTTTGCGCTCCAAAACAGGATTACCTGGCTATTATTACGGCTTATATTCCTGATCCGACTGAGTGGCAACAGGATTTCAAAGAAAGGATTCAAAAATGAAGTGCATCCATTGTCAGGGCGAAATGAAAAGAAGCCATACACCTTTTCATGCAGACCGCCGGGGGTGTCACGTTACAATTGACGCAGTTCCTGCATGGGTGTGTGGACAGTGTGGCGAAGCCTACTTTGAGGAGAAGGAAGTCGACGCCATTCAAAAGCTTATGGGCGCTGTTGAGCAGGAACTCAAAACATTGGCGCCAACCGCTTGAATCGTCCTTCCTAAGCCCGTCAACATAAGGACTGCTGATGAGTAAGAAGTTGCATCTATGTTCAACACCCTATCTTGACACCAAAAGCCCTTTTAATAGGGCTCTACCAAAACAGAGTTTAACGATGAATTTGCAGGCCTAAACCTCAAAATTGAGAAAAATTTGAATATTTGCTGAAATCTGTAAGTCTATTATTCACAAAATATAATATACCTGCATGTATTGTGGCCTACACTTCCATTAGGAATCCGGAAAACCATTTGGCTTTACCTGGCTACTACCATGCCTTCCCTTTAATCAGAAGATCATAATCCGCCCGGCATGCTAACCTTCTCCCGATCCTTCCCTTGAGTCAGAAGAATACGATCCCGGCCAATATACGTACTCTCGTCTGATACTCCGGTGAGGAAAATTTGATGATTCAATAAAATCATAAAAAGTGGAACGAGCAGCAATCGACGTGTAATTCTTTGAATATTTTCTCGGGTTATCGGTTTATTGTTTTGAAAACAATAATCGGGGATACGAATATAAAAATTCAATTTTGTATGTCCGAGATAAAAAGAATAACGGAGGTAACCTTTGCGTACACATTACTGTGCATTTTCCCTGATCTTGTTTATTGCTGTCGCATTGCCAGCCGCTGATAACCGGACTGTGGCAGATGCAGCCTTTGATGAATTGATCGCCCAGGACTTTACTGCCCTGGCTAAACGCTTCTCCCCGGAGATGAGCGCAGCGATGCCGGTTGAAAAACTGACGGCAGCAGTTGGTCCGGTGCTCAAATCCCTGGGGGCGCTTCGCTCCGAGCGTCCCGAGCCGCAATTGACCAACAGCCAGGGTTATGATGTGTTTCTTTATCCTGCTGTATTTGAGAAGGCGAAGCTGACAGTGGTTATTACAGTAAACTCTGAAGGGCAGGTAGGAGGGCTTTTCCTGAGGCCGCCACAGCCCTAGCCGGTTAAACCGGGCGAGCATGCCGTGACAAGCGGCAATAATAAGAATCCCGCAGGAGAACAGGGACAGAGCTCAAATGAAATAGCAGCTTGATGGCGAGACTGCCAACAAGGTCTCGCCTAAACATAATATTTCTGAAAATGTTCCGCCGACTATATTCTTCTTCGTCACCGCGTTCGGTGCATTTGAAGTCTACGAGGGCAGGGGGATGAATTTGCCGGGGTCGCGCGGCATAGCCACCTCCTTAAGTCAATTAGCCCTTAAGTTGGCTTCTGGACTGGACCAGGCCCAGTATACACCACGTGTGCGCTGTGGGTCCGCGAGTAACACATCCTATCCAGCTCAGTCATGCTCTTCTATATAATCCCTGTTGTGCGCTTCATAATTTTCTTTGAGATTACCGCAATAATCCAGGATTCGCTCACCAGTCTTTATCTCTCCGTTCTCCTGTTTCACCGTGATGAATTTGTGCCATTCTGGTGGATCCAGCTGAGGATAGTCAATCCTGTTAAAGCCGAGGAATTTGCTGCTGGCCCTGCGCGCCCGGGAAGCATGTATTATGATTTGGGCATGCGTCAGCATGCTTAGATCCTCAAGACTCCGCATCAACTTATGGGGATCTGAGGCAAATAGCGTCGGCGCCCATTTCTCTTCGATTTCATGAAGAGAGTCCAATCCCATTTTGAAAAGCGATTCTGTTTTATATTCACTGCAGAAGTACTGCATTACCCGGGCGATTCCGGCATGCAATTCTTTCCAGTCTATTCCATTGCTTCTTTTGATTGGAGCGTAGATCCTTTCCTTCTCCATAGAGATCTGCTCTTTTGATGCTGTCGGCTGGTTTGCTGTACGGGTGAATACCGCCGCCTTTCTTCCGGCATACCTGCCGGTAGCAGCAGCAAAACTATGGTCTCCCGGAGAGAATAACTGGGTGCCGGCAGCATAGAGCCCTTCAAGACTGGTTCTCAGATCCCAATCAACCACGAGGCCGCCGCCGTTCGCTTCCCGCCATTGGGGCAGGCTGGACCCTTCGATCAACGCATAGTTTTGAAGTTGATCTTTGCTCGGATCGAATCCGGCCTCCGTATAGGTGTCTACGATGATTTTCCCCGTGCACTCTTCTTCCAACAACATGTTCCATGTGACCTTACGTTCGATTGCGGGCATAGAGGGAAAATCGCCATAGAACGGCAACGCATACTTGCCTCGCATTACATCCTCACGAATTGCACTCCAGCCGAATCCCATCCGGTCGACGTCTTTCTTTCCCCAACCGGGTTCCGTAACAATAGGGAGTTCTTTGCCGTTGCCGTCGACCAGGGGAACGTTCTCGAAGCTGGCGTCCCCTGCGCCTGTATACCATCGGTGTTTGAATCCGGGCGTAATGCCCATTATCCCGGACCTTTCCATGAGGGTGAATTCGGCGCCGGCTCTCCAGGCCATGGCTATGCCGTCGCCGGATACCGCACGGGGTGACATGGTATTATAGCCGGCCAGTTCGGTGTTCATGAGCCAGATGGATCCACCCGAAGATGAGCAGAGTATAGTAGCCTTGGATTTGAAGACCATGAATTCACCGGTCCGGCAATTCAATCCGGTTGCCCCAATAACTCTGCCGCCCTGAACTCCTTTTTCTGTCAGCAGGCCTGTGGCCATTATTCGGTCGTAAATTTTTACGCCCAGGCGCCCGCACTCCTTTTTAAGCGCCGGCTTGAAAGTTGTTCCCCAGACACGGATAACCACGTTAGTGTCGTGAAAAGGATTCATGCGGGGAGAAATCAGGAATTTGGTTTTGTCGTCGCGCCCTTCGACCCCTTTGAACCGATCCTCGTCGTCTCGAATCTTGCCGCCCATCTTTTCCAGTTCCAGAAGAGTATGATAATTTTCCCGGCACTGTATTTCCCGGCCGATACCGCAACCATATCCGCCAAAACTCTTAGTCAGTTCCCGGGCCCATTCATCAGGATCCACTTTGGAGAGAGGATTTGCCGCCGTATCACACCAATGGTCGCATCCCGGTCCTCCGGCGCCGCTCCGCACTGTCGCGGATTTTTCAACCAGAGCGACTTTTGCTCCTTTCCTGGCGGCGCTTATGGCAGCCCAACACCCGGCAATTCCTCCACCGATGATGAGGACATCCGTTTCAATTTCCTGCTCCTGATCATACCGAATAGCGTATGGCCATGCAGGGACATGACCTTCATTCCCGATAAATTCTTGAAATGTAGTCATTCATTGCCTCCATCATAAAGGGGGGTAGTGGAATAAGCCGGACACACTACGAATCAGGCCTGGAAGATCCGACCGGTTTCCCTGCGTTTCCAATATCCTCTTTGTTGAAGCGGCCAGTTGAATTGAACGGCGCCCGGACACGGGCAATCGTTGACACAAGTCCCGCAATACCAGCATTCATCAGGGTGCAGGATGATCGGACATCGCCCTTCGACAGGATTGGGGATGAAAACATCCGAAGGGCAGTGGTCGACACAAGTATTGCATCCATTGCATATTTCCGGGTTGAAAACCGCCGGTCTGCCTGGCGTGGCAATATTGGGAACAGCGAATACTTTCATAGCACCCTCCATTGAAGAATCGGTAGATGTAATGCGACATGCTTTGACCGGAACCGGGCATTACACTCTCCAGCGGCACATCCGATAAAATGTGGGGAAAAACGGATTGATTATATAGCAAATCCCTATTGGAGCGATAGTAAAGACCTATGATATATTACCGGCAGGTATTTTTGTCGTACATTACAATTGTAACTCAAGAGCTTCGTGTCCAATTCCTTGGAGATTGCTATGACACATTTACGACTTCTGGTTTTCTCAACAATCGTGCTTGTTGCATTATGCGTTTTCACTTCATGCGCGGCGCGAAATGATACAGTACGCGCACAAGACCGCATAGCTATCGAGCAGCTGATGTGGGACTACATTCGTGCTCTCGACTCAGGCAATGCGGAAGCATACGCTGCCCTCTTTGCGCCGGATGGGCAATTCGGGAGGGGAGACAGTGCGGTCAAAGGACGGGAGGCGCTGAAGAAAATGATCTCGGATGCCGGGCAGAAACTGGATGCCGGGAATACGGGCGATGAGAGTGCGCCACGAATGTATCACGTTGTAACGAACACCCACATCGAGTTTGTCGACGAAGAACATGCCCGCTATCATGCTTACTGGCTTGGAGCGCTTGCAGCGGGTGGAACGACGTCTGCCGGTCGCGAAGTTAATGAGCTCGTGCGGATAAATGGCCAATGGCTGATAAGCGTGAGGGATGTCGCCCCCGGGGACTAATCAGCCCGGACGGCTCTGTATCTGCTGCTCGAGACGTATATGGCCCATTGTGGCTTGGAAAGAAGTCTTTGGAATTTGCGCTCAAATGGAAGTTTATCCCTTTCCCAGCCGTTGGTAATACCGGAATCGGCTATGTAGCCGATCGCTTCGATTTCGTGAATCCTGCCGTTGCGGATCTTGAAGACATGGGCGGCCGGCAGATCGAATACGCCGTACTCGTTGGATAATTCGGTGATCCCGGGTACTCCGGTAATTTTCAATGCCTCGGGCTCGCCGTCATGACGGAATATGGAAAAGGCGAATACCAGTCCCTTCGCTTCATCAATTTTGAAGTCCGCCGGTCCGCCGGTCGCCGTTTTCCACAATCCTTTGCCGATGGGAGTAGCCGCGGTGTTTTCGACGAGCTTTACATCGCCGGCAAGCGGAACTGCGGCGGGATCATGTTTCACTACGGCGGCAAGATATCGATCCATTATTTCAATCAGGCCTGCCCGATCCGGCCGCTTATTGGAACAGGTGCAATTAAAGGTGATGATCAGGCTAAAAATGCCAAGAAGGATTATTGATTATTTTATGACGCGCTCCCTGACTATGGGCTGGACAGGCCGGAATTTTTCGTGCCGTATCGTGTTTAGAAAATACTATGCTCTCATACCGTACAATCGGCTTTCCATAATTTTTATTACATCTTCTTGATAATTTCCGCAAATTCTTCGGGTGTGTAGGCCAGCAACGTTTTTGATCGTACATTTCCCAGAGAGACGGTTGCTACGGTATGCGCTAAGCCAACCTGATCGTCCTCGATTTCTGCTATTACGATCAGGTCGTATTCCCCAGCGGTGTAGTAGGCGCCAAGAAGTTTCCCGCCCTTTGCCTCAAATGCCTTAATAGCTGCGTCAAGCCGTTTAGGGGAATCTTTAATGTTGCGAACACCCTGGTCGGTAAAATTGTAAAGAGTCACGAAAATAGGCATTGTTTGATCTCCTTTTTAAAAGACTGTTGTTGGCGTTTGAAGGCCTCTATATGTTTTAGGTTTGCCGCCATGCATTGAAGTCCTGAATTACTGCCTGATCCGACATTGGGATGTGTAACTGATTCGTTGCCACTTGGATAAAGAGGAATAAAGGGCTTTCGCTGGAGATGATACCGAAATACTGCCTGCTCTTGGATCGGAAAATTAACTTTCATATACTAATATCAAAGTCATTCTCAGGTCAATAGCGCGCAAAAAGGAGACGTGCATGATCCATTCCCATTCATACTGTCGCTTGATGGTCGTTCCATTCTTATTGATGTTTGTTCTGGCTTTTGCGTGCTCTTCACACCTTGAAGAGGCCGGCGATGTCGGCCTGTATGCCTCCAGGGTTGACCGCCTGGCCTTGGAAGTCGAGCGCGCTGAAGCGGTGCGCGCTGTGAAGACTCTGCAGCGCAGTTATGCGCAATATGTGCAGTTCGGGCTCTGGAATGAAATGGCGTCTCTTTTCACCGAACGTGCCCGGTTCATCCGCGGCAGGGAAAACATAGAGGGACGCGCGGCGATCGGCGACTATTTCTTTACGAAGTTGGGGGATCGCAAGCAGGGCCTGGCAACAGGGGAGTTTCGCACTCAGCTTGTCCTAAGACCGCTTATTAATCTCTCGCCGGACGGGAAAAAGGCTAAAGGACGATGGTGGGAATTTTCAATGTTCGGGCGCACGGGTGTCCGCGCAGGATGGGCCGCGGGCATCTATGAAAACGAGTATGCGAAAGAACAGGGCGTCTGGAAGGTTTCCCGGATGCATTATTATCCTATGTTCGCCGGACCCTATGAAACAGGCTGGCTCAATGTAGACGAAGATCAGAAGATCGTCCCATACCACTTTACATCGGAAGAAACCGGCATCCCCGTTCCTGAAATTCCGGCGGGGATGGCCATTCCCAAATCCGGGGAGAACCCGGCGGAGCGTCTTGGCGCTATAGAACGACGCATCTCCGCGATGAACGACGAAGATAAGGTTCGCAATCTGCAAAGTGCTTACGGGTACTATGTGGATCGAAAAATGTGGGAGGATGTTGCAGACCTTTTCACAGAAGACGGCGTGTTGGAAATTGCAGACATAGGGATCTATGAAGGAGTGCAGGGGATCCGCCGTGCTCTCGAACGAAGCGGACCTGCAGGGCTGAAACACGGCCAGCTAAACGACCACCTGCAGCTCGACATGACGGTATCCGTCGACCCTGATGCCATGGAGGCGCATGCGCGCGGCCTGGAGTTTGCAATGCTGGGCGAAGCCGACAGGAATGAGGCGTTCATGGTGCTGTCGGTTTTCGAGAACCGCTACGTCAAGCAGAATGATATCTGGCGGATACGGGAGATGCGTATTTTCCCCATCCGGAAAACCGACTATCATCAGGGATGGGCCGGGAGCCTGATAGCGGCTTCTGTACCTGCCGGAGAACTGGCTCCGGACCGGAAGGTCCCTTCATCCGATGCAATGACCGCCGACTCGATCCCTTTTTTCTGCACTCCGAATCCGGCAACCGGCAAACCGGTCCGCTATCCCCCGGAGGCGCATATCGTGGGCACGGATCGACTGTTGCCGTCATTTTCGGCTTCCCGCTCGCCTGGGTTTCCAATTTCGAAGGATACAGTGGATGCCCGGATAAAAGAGGCGGAACGGAAGCTTGCGGTTTCTAAAGCCTACGACGGAACAGAGAACGTTTCCTCGGCGTACGGCGATTATCTCGACGATCTGAATTTCGGCGAGCTTGCGGAAATCTTTGCTCTGAATGGGGTGAAGCAGATTCCTTTTTCAGGATTTTATGTCGGCCGTGAAAGCATTGCCCGGCGAAAAACCTTGTCGAAACAGGGAATCCCCCGGGCCCGTACCTATATCGCATTGCACCTGCGCACGCAGCCGGTCATCCTGGTCGCAGGAGACGGGCGATCTTCCAGTATCCGCACGCGGCTCTTTCAGCCCGTTTCCAGTCGAACCCGGGCTCAGGGCTTTTCAGGAGGGATGTATCACGATCAGGCGATCCTGGAAAACGGCTGCTGGAAATTGTGGCATGTTGCCATTGACGAACATTATTTTTCGTCGCCGGACTATAAAGGGGGATGGTCGGCTGCGAAAGATCCGGATCCCGATGCTCCCGGTTTCGGGGCAGTCGCCTCATCGACAGGCTATCCGCCCGATATTCCGCTGACCGCACTCGGTGAACGCCAAAAGGGTTTTCAGGGTGGTACGGGAGCCCCAATCGTATGGCCGTCAATCCTGCCGATGTGGTTTCACTACCGCAATCCGGTGAGCGGCCGCGTTCCGGAATATTATTGGCCGGACTGTGTAACCTGCACGTACGCACCGCATACAAGCATGAAAAGCTACGGCTACCTGCTTCCGCCGAATTAGGCGACTTTGAAAAGTTCAATGAGTCGTTGGGTTGCCGATAGCCGTATCCCATACAGTGCTCTCGCGAAAGTCGCCGTATCCAACTCCGGCCGACCGGAGCCAAAATGGAAGGAAGATCAGGTGGATTACTGCACATTTGGCGGGAAATACATGAAACTTTATTACACTCTCGGGCGTCTAATAATAGAATAGTATTGTTTGCATTTTCCCGGGCAGCACACGCACTTGGAAAGCGCTGCCAAGAAATATTCATTTTTCTATCTTTAATTGGCCTGAGGGCATGTTCTGCATGGTCCGGAGTTATCAGCCTGTTCTTCAAACAACCTGTAAGTATATTAAATCCAACATGCTATGGGGATTTCTGGCCGTATTTATCCTGGGATCGGTTGCCTGCAAACTACAACCTCCGCCTGAAACCTCCGGTACGGCCGGCGTGGAAACGCCCGGCTCCGCGGCGGCCGTACGCGGTAATTTCAAACGTATCGTGCGTCTGAACGGTCGGGTCAGTGCTGTTGAATCCTTCAGTGTACAGGCTCCGCGTTTGGCCAGGCAGACGACAAGCACCATGATCATTACAAAAATTCTTCCTACCGGCACCTGGGTGGAAAAGGGGGCCATCCTGGTTGAACTGGACCGTCAGAATCAACTCAAGAACGTTCTGGACCGTCAGGCTGAATATGACAGCCTGGTTCAGCAGATTAAAAAAAAGCGCGCCGACCAGACCGCCGCGCTGGCTGCGGATCAAACCGAACTCAAAGAGGCCGAGGTCGATCTTCAGACGGCAAAAGTGGAGATGCGCAAAAACGAGGTTATCCCGAAATACCAGGCAGCCATCAACATAGAGAATCTTAAAGAGGCCGAAGCAAAACTCGAACAGCTCCGGAATACCTTCGCGCTGAAACGGGAAGCGGAAGCGGCGGATTTGCGCATTCTGGAAATCCAGCGCGACCGTGCAGAGAAATCCGTCTTTCATGAACAGAACAATATTGAAAAGATGACCATCCGGTCGCCGATGAGCGGATTGGTTGTATTAACTCCAATAAGCAAGGGAACCCGCATGCTGGATCCGGAGGAAGGAGATGAAGTTCGCTCCGGCGGGGGTATCATGCTGGTGGTCAATCCGTCCGCCATGCAGGTATCCGCGCGTCTCAACCAGGTCGACGTGTCGCAGGTGCGCATCGGGCAACCTGCTGAAATACATCTGGATGCATATCCGGACCTTCACTTCGCCGGCAGGCTCGAGCATATCAGCGCCATCGGCATCCAAAGCGATTATTCCAACCGGATACGAAATTTTAATGCCCTCATTTCAATTCAGGGCAGCAACTCCAAACTGCTGCCCGACCTGACTGCCGCGGTGGATGTTGTACTGGAAGCATGTGAAAACGTACTGCTGCTTCCCCGAAATGCCGTTGTCTTCCGGGAAAATCGGGCCTTTGTTGAAGTACTGGAAAACGGCGGTTCTGAAGTACGGGAAGTTGAAACGGGTTCCATGAACAACTTTGAAATAATAATTCAATCGGGTCTCGATGAAGGAACAATCGTCACCCGCGATCCGGAGATTCCTCCCGGCCGGGACATATGAAACAGAATCGACATAAAAAATCATCCAGGACTAAAAAACTGTGGGTCGCAATTGTCGTCCTGGCTGTTGTCGGAGCCGGCATCCGTATCTGGAAGCCATGGTCCGCAAAGGAAACGCCGATAGAGGATACGGCCGAGGTGACCCTCGGAGATTACATCGATTACGTTGAACTTCGGGGAGAAATCACGGTGCAGTCCTCCACTCTTATAAGAGCCCCATACAATGCAGGCGATCTCCAGATTCTGACACTGGCCAGAAACGGCACGCCGATCAGGAAAGGGGATGTTGTCGTAGAATTCGATCCTTCCAGCCTGGAGCGTATTGCCGATCAGTTCCGTTCCGCCCTGGAGCAGGCGGAAGCAGAAATCGACCGGCTTAAGGCGCAACAAAGCCTGGCGGAAGAAAAGAACCTCACCGAGGCCATGTCCGCCCGATTCGCGCTCGAACGTGCGCGGCTGGATGCAGGAACCCGGGAGGTGATTCCCGCAATCGAACATGAAAAAAATGTCCTGGCTGTGGCCAAAGCGGAACAGAGAGTCCGGGAACTGAAAACGAAAATGGAATCCAGCCGCATCGGGGCGGAAGCCAATCTTGCCGGAGCGATACGAAAACGGGATAAGGCGCTGGCCGATCTCGAAAAAGCGAAAAGCAATCTGGCGGATCTTACACTTCGATCCCCCATAGACGGCACCATCACGTTGCTTTCCAATTCCCGTGCCCGAACCAGCATCCTTGGCGGAAGTTCCCCGTTATTTAAGGAAGGGGACCGCCTGTGGGCCGGAGCCTCCATAGCCGAGATCCCGGATATTACTACGATTCAGGCAACGGCTCCCGTATTTGAAGCGGAACGCGGAAGGATAGAACTGGGTCAGCCAATTCTGCTGCGCATTGAAGCCATCCCCGACAAGGAGCATCTAGGCACGGTTCGGGATATCAGCCCGATTGCCCAATTGGACTATTCCAGCTATCCGGTCAAGAAAAGCTTCGAATTGAACATAGATCTTATCGATCCGGATCCCAGGCTGAAAGCGGGGATGACGGCAACCGTCCAGGTTGAGGTGGAACGGCTGCCCGACTCGATCATGATCCCGGTTGAAGCGGTCTTCGATAAAAACAATCGAATCGTGGCTTATGCCGTCTCATCAAACGGGTATGAAGAACGAACGCTGCAATTGACCCACCGGGGCAGAAAATACGTAAGAGTGGCCGACGGGCTTGAACCAGGGGAAAAGGTATCCCTGAAAGATCCGGATTTAATTGCGCAGTCAAGGGGACTATGAATAGAAGGCATGCCGGAGAATCAGCTCTGATATTTCTTATATCCATTGCGGGCGTTTCCTGCACCCTGCTGAAAGACTATCTGCCTGTGAGTAAGACGGAATCGGAAATACCGACGACTCTTGTCGTGCGTGAACCTGTCGACGTCCGGATACATACAATCGGAGAGCTCCACCCTGTAAGATCTTCGATGATTGTCGCCCCGCCTGTCGCCGGCGGCACGCTGCAGATCATTTCCATCGTCAAGACGGGCACACGGGTTCAAAAGGGGGATATTGTTGTCGAGTTCGATCCGAGCGAACAGGAATACAACCTTGAACAGAGCAGGTCTCAATTAGAGGAAGCCGAGCAGGGGATAAAAAAGATGCAGGCGGATCAGGCTGTCCGTGTTGCACGGGAAAAAGTTTCCCTGCTTAAAGCGGAATCGGATGTCCGCCGGGCGGAACTGAAGATTCAGGGAAATGCATTGCTGAGTAAAATCGAAGCTCGAAAAAATGAGATTGGGCTCGAAGAGGCCAGGCGCAGGTTGGAGCAGATGCAGCGTGATATCCAGTCGAATGCAAGCTCCGATGCCGCGGATCTTGCAGTTCAGAATGTGGCGCGCAGCAAAGCAATGCTCGCCATGAATCTGGCGCAGCAGAATATAGACAAAATGACCCAGAGGGCGCCGATCGATGGAATTGTAGTGGTGGGGCAGAATCTGGAAGCCCTGCTCTCCGGCAGCGGAAGCGTAAGAATATATTCAGGTATGGAAATTCCCGAATTCAGTCAGGGCGACCAGGCCTCTCCCGGACGGCTGGTTGCACAAATCCAGGATTCGGAGCTTATGGAAATTCGTTCCAAGGTTATCGAGACCGACCGCGGCAACCTCGCTCCGGGGCAGCCTGTGGAAATATGGCTGGACTCGAGACCGATGAAGCCCTTTAACGGCAGAATTAAATCACTGGGATCCTCGGCATTCGGATCCGCAAACGCCAGCACCACTCTCGAACTCCTGGAATCGCTCTCCACGAGAAGCTTTGATGCTATCTTCGAGCTTGATCCGGACGGCGAGCAATTGAAGCTGGGCGTAACGGCTCGAATCACAATCCAGGGGGAAAATGTAGAAAATGCCCTGTCGCTCCCGCGCCAGGCGGTGTTTCAAAAGGACGGAAGGCCGATTGTATATGTGAAAGACGCGGAAAACTGGAATATACAAAACGTACAGATCAAGCACCTTACTGAAAGCCGGGCTATTCTTGAAGGGCTGGATGAAGGAACGGAGGTTGCCCTTGTGAATCCCGATCCGGGCAAACGCGGAACTGCGGAAGAAACCAAACCGGTATCACCCGTTCTCGGAGGAGTGAATCCATGAAGGGCAAGCGGGCTGAAGTCGCCATAGGAAGACGGAGAAGACAGTGGCTGCCCGATCTTAGTCTTGCCCTTCAGAATCTCGGCTCGCGCAAATTGCGTTCGTTGTTAACCATGATGGGTATGATCTTCGGTGTCGCCGCCGTAGTATCCATGCTGTCGATCGGTGCGGGGGCGCAACAGCAGGTTCTCGCTTTTATAGAACAGTTGGGCGTACGGAATTTAATTGTCGAGGCAAAGCTGATAACGGAGTCCCAGGATTTGCTGGCAATACGCAAGATCTCTCCGGGTTTGTCATTTAAAGATTTAAGGATGATCCGCGCGAATATAGGAGGCCTGTCCCTGTCCACGCCCCGGAAACGTCTTACACCGACCAGCATGCTTCCCAAACCGAGACAGGATATGCCCGGAGTTTATGGCGTAGGGCCTGAATATCTGGATATTGCACGATTGAAGGTTATTACAGGGCGCTATTTTTTTGAGAGCGACAACGATCGGATGACATCGGTATGCGTTCTGGGAGAGGGTGCGAAAGCGAATCTTTTCCCGCAGCAGGAGGCCGTGGGGAAATATATCAAAATCAACGATCAATGGTTCTGCGTCATCGGAATCCTAGGGCCTCAACTTGCCGCTCCCAGCGACCTGGCGGGATTGAAAGCTCAGGATTTGAACAACATGATTTACACTCCGATCAACAGCCTGATTTACCGTCTGGAAGAGCGCAACAGTGCGTATCGGGACGAAATCGACGGCATCTTCCTGCAATTGAGAAAATCGGTAGATCCCGGCGTTGCCGCGGACGTTATTCGCAGCCTGCTGAATGTAACCCACCGTAATGCGAATGATTTCAGTATGATTGTTCCCGCTGAACTGCTTGCCGAACAGAAACGCACCCAGCGGATCTTCGAGATGGTAATGGTTGCAATTGCATCCATCTCGCTTCTCGTCGGCGGCATCGGCATCATGAATATTATGCTGGCCAGCATCCTGGAACGGACTCATGAAATCGGGGTTCGGCGCGCAGTCGGAGCATGCAGGAGGGATATCCTGCGCCAGTTCCTTGTAGAAGCTATTTTTATCTCATTTGTCGGAGGGCTGCTCGGAGTAGGGTGCGGATTCGGTCTTTCGCGCCTCGTAGCCATGATGGCCGGCTGGTCGACGATCGTTACAATGAACTCCATTCTTCTTGCGTTTCTTGTATCGGTGTCCGTGGGACTCGTATTCGG
>JAFGTD010000196.1 GCA_016934295.1 Acidobacteriota bacterium | reverse complement strand
GTGAACAAGAACGCAGCGCGCTACGGCAACGAGGACAGCATCGTGTCCTTTGCGGGTGCTGCGCAGATGCGGCAGCCGGCTTCGACAATTTTTGCTGTCTGGGATTCCGGATATGCCGAACGGGCGGCGCCGTGGACCCCCATGGGAACTTACTACGGGGGACCATCCGAGGTTTCCGTCCAATCCGTTATTGACGGGTGGGAGGATAGCGTCCGGATCGGCGCTATGGTGCGGGCGGACACCATCGATGGGCTTGCCCGGAAGCTGGAATTGCCGGTCGCCCCGCTGAAAGCCACAATCGAAAGGTACAACGGATTCTGCAGGACGGGGATCGACAAAGATTACGGCAAACGGCCCGGGCTGCTCATTCCCATAGAGCGGCCTCCCTTCTACGGAGAGACCAGCAAATCACCCTGGCTGCTCAGCATTTCGGGCGGGTTGCGCACCAACATTAAAATGCAGGTGCTCGACAAAAACGAGCAAGTCATCCCGGGTCTTTACGCGGTCGGCACTATTGCCGGCGACATGTACTCCGGCATCTATACCTTCCTGGAGCCCGGACACAACCTGGGCGCCAATTGCGTAACCTTCGGCTATCTCGTCGGCAAAGACATCGCCCGAACAAAGGCCTAGACCTCATTGCTCACAAGGATGATCTCAACACTGATAATTCTGTCTTATGTCAAACAATCGCAATCAACAAACCGGTAATTTCTCAATCCTGCCATAGGCCGGAACATAGAATTTTTTACAAACCGTTATTACTTTGCTCAATAATAAGAAACCGATTTACACCGTTTCGAGTAGAATAGCTGAATCAGCATCCGGGATTTTCCTTCCGACTTCAGTATCATCGGCATATAATAATCTAAGTTTCATAAAGATTTAATCGCCAATACGAAAGCAGAATTTCCCGGAAGGGATTTTATGTAAAGGGTCGTAAAAATCCCGGGAAATTATCAAATTAAGTGCCGGATCCGCAAGGGCGCAATGTCGTTAACGATCAAAAATTACAATGGCATCACACTCGCGCGACGATATAGAAAGAACCTCCGCTTCATTTCAATCCTGCATTTCCCGATAATCATTATTTTCATCATTACAGCCCCTGCAACCGCGGAGCCGCAATCGAATCCCAATGACATCAAGGAGATCCGGATTCACGGTCTCCATGCAGTTCCTGAATCGAAGGTACGGCTCCAATTGAAGTCCCTGGAAGGGGAATCCTACTCGGCAGCAAATGTATCCGAAGACCGGAAGCGCCTGGACCGTATGGCCCTTTTCAGCAAGATAGATATCATCGCCAACCACGGCAAGGATGGAGTCACGCTGGATATTGAACTCAAGGAAACGCTCCCCTACCTGCCTTATCCCGCGATCAGTATCACGGGCGAACAGGGTGTCACCTTTGGCGGTGGTTTGAAATCCACAAACTTTCTGGGCAAGGGTTCTAATTTGGCTGCCGCGGGACGTTTCGGTGCTGCAAACGAATTTGAAGTGAATGCTTCATCCTGGTGGCGGCCGCAGAAATCGACCTGGTGGATAATCGATTACTCCTTCCGAGACACGGAAAACAAGCTGGATGATTTCCAGGAATCCTCGCATGAGTTTGATCTGCAACTAGGCCGACAGGTAACGGAGAAACTGCGCATCGGCGGTCGTTTCAAGTTCCTTTCACTGTCAAGTGATGTGCCCGGCATAACCCTGTCTGCAGATTACCGGGATAATATCCCCGGTATCGGAGTTATCGTCGAGTACGACTCGCGTGATTCATGGACAAGTCCGCATAAGGGATGGTGGAACAGTTTCGATGCAACGGCCAACGGCCTGGGCGCAGACGGAAAATTCTGGAGATTCAATGTGGACTTGCGGCGGTATCAGCCCATCCAAGGCAGACACGGGCTTTTCTTTTCTTCATTACTCACCATGCAGACGGGAACGGTCGGAATGGAAATCCCTATGCACCAGGATTTTCACATCGGAGGCACGAATTCCCTGCGCGGATGGGACATTAATGCCCGGAGGGGAAAGAACCAATTCCTCAATACGCTCGAGTATCGATATGAATTTATGAAGCCCCATGATTTCTCTATCAAGGGAATGAATTTTTATGTCGGCCTGCAACTGGCGCTTTTCGGCGACGCCGGTTCCGCATGGAATACGGATGACGAATTTACCCGGAATTTCATCGGCGGAGGCGGCTTCGGCATTCGCTTAATCCTCCCCTATGTGAATATGGTACGGTTCGATTTTGGATTCGGTCAATCTGCTCACCCCAGAGAACATATAGGAGTTTTGGAAAAGGCTGAATATCAGAGGCGCCGCGTCCGGTAAGGTAATTTCGATGGCTGCCACCCGTCACCGAAATTAATTGGCGGAAGGAGCGCAGAAACAGAATCGGCCGGGTGTTCGGGACGCGCTCCGCAACCGGGCGATCCAAGCGGCTTGATGTCCCGAACTTATTTGTTCCACAGGCTCTTGAACCCTGTCACTCCAGCAGCAGGGGAGGTTTCCGTCCGCTCACGGGATTGACATAGTGGAAGGGCATATCGGCTATTTTGGGAAAGGGCCCATCCACCGGCCCCCGCAGCGGCCCGTCGGGAGGAAATTTTTCCTTCATTGTGCCCGACGGAAGTTTGAAAGACATCCTTCCGCGAAGAGGTCCGCCAGGTCATCCCACAGGCCGAATTCCGCGTAATGCCCGTGCGCATATTGAAGGCGTTTTACGGCCCTTATGGCTTCGGCCCGGTCGGCCAGGGCTTCCAACTGCACGACATGATCCTGAAGACCGTCCATACCCTTATCCGACCGGGAGCCGGAATCATCGCATCCCATGTTCATAGTGCCGGCGACTGACAGAATGAAAACTGCGGGAATTATAAAGGTCCCGCTGTATGGAATTAGCCTTTTACGGAAAATACGAAGCATGTATGAATCCTTCCAGGAAGGTTTGAGAAATAGCATATTATTATGAAAATAAAAAGCACGG
>JAFGTD010000195.1 GCA_016934295.1 Acidobacteriota bacterium | reverse complement strand
TCAGCATGTGCGCGTCCATCGGCGCTGCGTTCGGGTCATCGCCCCATTTCGCATAATTCGCGCAAAACTGGTATCCGTAGCGCTGGGGCAGTGTAATCAGTTTGATGGTTTCGCCGTAATTGCGGCGGCTCAATGCCGCCCCGCCCTGGCCGGAACAGCTTGGAATGGCCATCGCAAAACGCGGGTCGGCGGCCGCCGTCCAGAGAGCGGTTTTTCCCAATCTCGATACTCCGGTGATGGCCACACGCCCTTCATCTATTTCCGGATCCGTTTCAAAATAATCCATGACGCGGCTCAATCCCCACGCCCATGCAGCGACGGCGCCCCACTCGTCGGGCCCGGGTACTGTCTGGCCGGGCTTCAGATACTGTCTGCGGATTCCATACTCCAGTCCTTCCCTGAAATCGGGTTCGAAGTCTCCATAGTTCACCGTGGCGAATCCGTAACCGCGCTCAATAAACTGCATCACGTCAATTTTGGGAAACATGGATTCACGTCCGGCCGGTACACGCTGCTTCTCCATGTTCCAGGTCATGCCTTCCTTCACCCCGGAGTCGTTCACGGTCTGGCAGTTGGCCATAAAGCTGATGTTCAGCAGCAGCGGCGACGGTTTTTCCGCGTTCGCCGGCAGGTAGACGAGCAGATCCGCCTCGGGGCCTTTCCTCCCGAAGTGCAATGTGATCTGTCTGCGCAGGGCTTTCCCCTCAAAGACCGGAGTCCCTTCGTCGAATACCGTAAAAACCACGTCTTCAGGATTTCCCGGTGCCCGGCCGAATTGGTTTTCCACCAGCAGCTTCAGGATTTCCGGACGGCGCTTTTCATTCCAGGTTTTCGTGTCGGTTACTTTTTCCCCGTCCTGCAGTGTCAGCAGTTCCGGCAGGGTATAGGCGGGAACGTTTGCCTCGGTGTAATTAATTTTGATGCCTTCGCGTTCGTCGTCCGGCCAGTCCCGGATTTGCATAACAGCAATGATCGGTATCAGTGCAAAAACAAAAACTAACAGAGGAAAAACCGAGTGGTGTCTCATGGGCCTATGTGTCTCCGGAGTTGAATAAATCAAAGATATTTATTCCAACAGGATTATAAATCTTTGTACACTTATCGGATACTTGGTTTTGTTCTGCTTCCGTCAAGCGTATTGTTGAGCTTTATTAACCCGGATTAAGTATTGCCGGGTGCTTGCAGGAAAAGCATTCTCAAGCCGGAGCTGTTCGAGATGAAGGTTTCCTTTTTTATAACATGCCTGGCCGATAACGTCCTTCCAAATGTCGGTATCAAATCCGTTCAGCTTCTGGAAAAACTCGGCTGCAGCGTTTTCTTCAATCCAAAACAGACCTGCTGCGGCCAGCCTCTCGTAAACAGCGGCTATCTCGAGAAGGCAAAAAAATCCATGTGCACCTTGATGGACGCACTACTCGAGGACGACTGCGAATACATCGTGGCTCCCAGCGGCTCCTGTGTGCTTCAGGTCAAAGAGTTTCCCCGCTTTTTTCAGGGGGATGCCGTTTGGGAATCCAGGGCGAAACTGCTGGCCGATAAAACCTGCGAAATCACCGATTTTGTAGTGAATATTCTGAAGGTTACGGATGTCGGCGCTGTCCTGAACGGCCGGGGCGCCTACCACCCATCCTGCCACATGTCCCGCATGCTGGGCGTCAAAGAACCGCCCTATCAGCTTTTGAAAAATGTGAAGGGACTGAAACTGGTTTCCTTCAAAGGTCAGGATAAATGCTGCGGTTTCGGCGGAACCTTCTCCGTAAATATGGCGGATCTCAGCGGCGCCATGGTGAAGGAAAAAGTGCGGAATATCGCCGCCGCCGGTGTCGACTACCTCATCGGTGCGGATGGCGCCTGCCTGATGAACATTCAAGGCAGAATCCGGAGAGAAAACCTTAATATCCGGGTCCTGCACGTTGTTGAAGCGTTAATGGCGGGATAATCCCCCATCATGGGAAAACTATGGGTATAAAAACCAGCAGTCTTGGATTAAAGCACCGCATAAAAAAGAATTTGTCCGACTCGTTCATGCGCGCCTCCATTGCAAATGCCCAGGACCGGATCAACCGGAAACGTGCGGACTGTTACGCGGAACTCGGCCATTTTGAGAAATGGCGCGATCTGGCCATGGACATTCGATCGCATGTTCTTGATTATCTCGATTACTATCTCGAACAATTCACGGACAGTGCACAGAAAGCCGGCGCCGCCGTTCACTTTGCCAAAGACGATCGTGAGGCGGTTGAACTTGCCAAAACGATCTTCCTGCAAAAGAAAGCCAAAAAAGCCGTCAAAACCAAGTCCATGGTTACCGAGGAAATCGGTCTTAACGAAGCTCTGGAGGAAATCGGCATTGAAATTTTAGAGACCGATCTAGGCGAGTATCTGCTGCAGCTGGATGGAAAAGACAAGCCTTCCCATATAGTAATTCCGGCTCTTCACAAAGATCGACGTCGTATTCGTGAAGTGCTTGCCCAAAAAGCAGGATACAAAGGCGATGTGACTCCGGAGGCCATGACCCGGTTCGTGCGCGGAATTCTGCGCGATGCGTTTCTGTCCGCCGATGTCGCCGTGTCCGGTTGTAATTTTGCAGTTGCCGAAACCGGGACCATTGCACTGATGACCAACGAAGGAAACGGCCGTTTCATTACCGGCATTCCAAAAACGCTGATTACATTCATGGGAATGGAACGGGTGGTTCCAACATTCGAAGAGCTCGATATCCTGTTCAGCATGCTGGCGCGCAGCTCCGTGGGAGTGCGGACATCGGTTTACATGTCCCTTATTACGGGACCGCGCGGCAAGGCGGATCTGGACGGTCCCGAGGAGTTGCACATCATAATCATCGATAACGGGCGCTCCAACGTGCTTGCCGGTTCATTCAAGGATGTTCTGCGCTGTATCCGCTGCGGCACCTGCATGCTGGAATGCCCTGCCTATCGACACGTCGGAGGCCACGGTTATGGCGTGCTGTATCCGGGCCCTCTTGGTGCGGCGCTGGTGACGGAGCTTGCCGGATACGAGGAGCATAAAGACGTAACCGAGATCTGCTCATTATGCGGTGCCTGTAACGACGTGTGTCCCGTAAAAATACCGTTGGTTGAATCTATCCTGGAACACCGACGCATCATAGCCGAAGATAAAAGATTAGCCGGTTGGATGAAAGATGCGGTTTATTCACAATACGGTCGTGTGATCGGCAACTCCGCATACTATGCATCCGCCTCCAGGCTGGCCCGTTTGGCAAATCATGCCCCGCGGATCGGCCCGCTCAAGGAGTGGACCAAAGCGCGCGAACTGCCGAAGATTCCTGCAGAACGGTTCCGTGACTGGTTTGCCGGACGTAAAAGAAAAGAGGCGGGGTCATGACAACGCGCGAACAGTTCATCGGAGTAATCGGCAAAGCGCTCGGCCGGGCAGATACACCGGCGAACCCTGCCCCTTTCCACTGGCGTCATTCCGTCCACACGAATGTAATGAGCGGCTGGAGCCGGGATGATTTGGCGCGTGCATTTATAGAATACAGCAAAGCAATCGGCGTCCGTGTTTTCGAGTCGACTGGAGATACGTTGAACGCCACTATTCGTAAAGCCGTGGAAGAATGCGTATCCGGGCCCGTTATTGTGGCGAATGATGCTCTGCTGAAGGAACTGGATACGGCCACGGCATTGGAGGCCGGAAGGGCCGTTCGGGTCTGGAATTCGGGCGGTTCAGTGGAAAGCAACGTTCGTTTTGCCGAAAAAGCCGCTGTCGGGATTGCCGTCGCTGAAAAGGCACTTGCAGAATCGGCCACCGTTCTGCTGTTCAGTCATAACGGTTGCGGCCGTTCGGTGACGCTGCTGCCGGAATCGGTGATCTATGTCGTTCCCGAAAGCCGCATTTGCCCGCGGCTGACACAGGGCATGGCTTATTTGCGCCGGAATAAAGAGACCCTGCCTTCGTCGGTGAATTTTGTTTCAGGCCCCAGCGCCACATCGGACATCGAACTGGTGCCCGTTGTCGGGGTTCACGGCCCTTCACACGTCACCCATATCGTAGTTCACGATATATGAAATGCGGGTTATGCCCGGTGGCAAACATCAAGAAATCTTGAATATTGGCGCTCCCACTCCGAACAGTTTTCAGGCATGTACTCTTTGAATTCGAAAGAATTCCTCAGTATCCGCCTGGCTTCAGCAAGGGATCGGATAGTACCGCGTGCCATGGCCTGAACCATGATATTTCCCAGGGCGGTTGCTTCAGCCGGACCTGCCGCAACCGGCAATCCGGTGGCGTTGGCCGTAAACTGGCAAAGGGGATGATTCTGGGAACCGCCGCCAATAATGTGGATTCTGCGGATCTTTTTATCCGTGATCTGTTTCAGCTCTTCGAGCGTCTGCCGGTATCGAAACGCCAGGCTTTCGAGGATGCAGCGGGTAAACTCGCCCGGATTATCCATAGGAGGTTCCCGGACGCTTTCGGCCAGTCCGGCCAAAGCCTTCTGCATAATCGCGGGATTCAGCAACGACGGATGGTCGGGATCGATCAAGCTCTTAAAAGGTTTTGAAGACATGGCCAGTGACAGAAGAGCCTGAATGGAGAAGTCGGCTCCGGTGTCGGCCCAGGATCGCCGGCATTCCTGCAACAGCCACAGCCCCATTATGTTTTTAAGAATTCGCCAGGAGCCTTCGACTCCGCCTTCATTCGTGAAGTTAAGTTCCAGGGATTTAGGGGAAATAACAGGAGATTCGGACTCGATGCCCATTAGCGACCATGTTCCTGAGCTGATATAGGCGAAAGAATCGTCCTCCGCCGGAACGGCGGCAATAGCGGAACCGGTGTCATGAGAGGCAACGGCAACGACGCCTGTATCCGGGAGGCACGATTCCCCGGCGATGTCATCCGTCAGACCTCCGAGAATCGTTCCGGGATGCACAATTTCCTGCATGATATCAATAGGAACATCTATGGCCTGAAACACCTGTGGAGCCCATTGTCCTGTTTTGGGATTCATCAGCTGCGAGGTTGTGGCGCAGGTGAATTCCGAAAACCTGACTCCCGTTAGAAAGTAGTTCAGCAGATCGGGCATAAAAAGCAGATCCCGGGCGGTTTTCATTGCCGGCAATCCGTCCCGTTGCGCGGCATAGAGCTGGAAAAGGGTATTAAACTGCAAAAATTGAATTCCCGTTAGAGAATATAAATCTTCTTTGGGAATGATCCTGAAGACTTCATCCATGATTCCATCCGTCCGGTGATCCCGGTAAGCGTAGGGAATTTCCAGGATGTGGCCCGCCTCGTCAAGCAACCCGTAATCCACGCCCCAGGTGTCTATTCCGACGGACAGGGGTATTTCATCCTGCTTTAGGGCATCCCTCAATCCGCATTGTATTTCCTCAAACAGACGATAGATGTCCCAGTGACAGCGGCCGTGAATGCGCGTCATGCCGTTACTAAACCGGCGGATTTCCTTAAGGGAAATAATTTGATCCTCCAGCGCGCCTGTAATGGCCCGGCCGCCGGAAGCGCCGATATCAAAAGCCAGAAATTTGTCTGTTTGAGCGCGCGGCAAGGGAATAGACTCCGTTTGTTTTCAATGTGGTGTCTCGGAATCAGGTTCTCACCCTTGGAGTGCGGCAGCAAGCTGCCGCCTTGACTCAGTACTGATCTTACGAAAGCGGCAGCAAGCTGCCGCACTCCAAGGAAGTTGTCGTCCAATCGAAAAATACTTTTTTATATTTGAAAATCTTAAATACCACACTAAGAACTACGTTTGTTTAGTACGGCGTCTTCGTAATTTTGGATTTCCGCAATAACGGCTTCCGCGACGGGAACATTTTTCTTCAGGCAATAGTAATCCCACACGGCTCCAAACGGTTTTGATTTTGCCTCTTCCATCAACGCGAGAAGTTCGAACTTCCGCCCGTCTTTCTCATATTGGCGCATCTTTTCAACAGGATCGAGCAGTGCCAGCAGCAGAGCCTTCTGCGTGGCCCGGGTTCCTATCACATAGGCCCCGATCCGGTTGATGCCGGCATCGAAGAAATCCAGGCCTATATGCGCGTTATCCAGTTTATCCGCCCATACAATCTCCTGCATCAGCGCGCGAACTTCGTCATTGAGCGTCACGACGTGATCGCTGTCCCATCGCACGGGCCGCGTCACGTGAAAAAGAAGCTCGTCCAAAAACTGGAATACGGCCGACACCTTGTCCGACACCTGTTCGGTGGGATGAAAGTGTCCGATATCCAGACAAAGCAAAAGGCGGTTTTCGATCGCGTACCCCAGATAGAATTCGTGGGATCCGACCGTATAGGATTCCATACCGATGCCGAACAGTTTCGATTCCACGGAATCCTTCAGCGTATTAGAATCATATTTCTTACTGAAGATAGCGTCCAGGGATTCCTTTAGCAGCCTGCGGCGGAGGAATCTTTCCACGGTAACATCCTTCGATCCGTCGGGTATCCAGATATTGTGGATACAGGGAGTCCCGAGTTCCTTCCCGATATAGGAGCCGATTTCGCGACAGCGTTTCACATGTTCCATCCAGAATCGGCGGATCCCGTCGTCCCGGGATGAAAGCGTATAGCCGGAATCCGCTTTCGGGTGGGAAAACAGCGTGCAGTTGAAATCCACGCCGATGTTCCTGTCCCCGGCCCAATCCACCCAGGACTGGAAATGTTCCGGCTCGATACGGTCCCGCTCCACCCGGCGATCTCCGAAATCGCCGTACATCGCGTGCAGGTTGAGTCTATGGTTCCCGGGTATCAGGGAATACGCCTTATCCAGGTCCCGGCGGATTTCCTGAAGATTTGTCGCCTTGCCCGGGTAGTTGCCCGTAGCCTGAATGCCTCCACCCGACAGGGCGGCATCGGATCGTTCGCATCCGCTTACATCATCCGCCTGCCAGCAATGGAGGGAAACGGGTGTGCGGTCCAGGCGATCCAGTGCACGTTCGGTATCCACGCCGATTTCGGCATATTCTTCTTTTGCAATCGGGTAAGCCCTTTCGATTCTTTTTTCTTTTTCCATAAGTAAGCCTAGATGGTTTTCGGCTCAAAAGATTCCAGCGGGGGGCCGCCCAGGAGTTTTTCGTTGACATACACTTCTATTCTGAACTTCCCGATACGTTCGGCCGACGCCAGGTTGTGGGCTGCCTGTTCCAG
>JAFGTD010000194.1 GCA_016934295.1 Acidobacteriota bacterium | reverse complement strand
TGCGATCGATTCCGATTCCGATACCGATCCCGAGCCCCGCTGTGCGGGGCAAGCCAAAGCCACGCCTTCCAGGCGTGGTCGGTTACTTTTTAACCAATTTAGTCATTATCGAGTAATTGTCTGTTTTGTTAATTTTAAGAGTGTGTTTCTAAAAGGCAGCCTCATCCTTGGAGTGTGAGATCCTGCAAGGCTGCAACTTGATTCAGTGTTAGGATAGAACGGATCAATTTTCCCGTTTTCCTGTTGTGCAGACCGGCCGAAACCGATTCAACCGGAAACGGTCCTGATAGATTTGAAGAGGGTGGAGGGCCCGTTGCAATGAAACAGACACAAATTCCAAGACGGCGATACCGGGACGATGTCAAGCTTTCGATCCTGGGGCTCGGAGGGATGACGCTCCTGGACCTGGATCGGGCGGAAGTGGAGGATCTTGTCGCGCGGTCGGTTGACCGCGGTATCAACTATTTCGATGTGGCTCCCTTCTATGGAAACGGAGAAGCGGAGGAATCCATGGGCAGGGCGCTGGCTCCTTACAGGAACAGGGTGTTTCTTGCCTGCAAAACCCTGGAGCGCTCCGCGGAAGGAGCGGTCGCGGAACTGGACCGGTCCCTTCGCCGTTTGCGCACGGACTTTATCGACCTGTACCAGTTTCATGCCGTTACGGACCGGGACGAGGTGAAAGAAATTTTTGAGTCCGGCGGCGCGTGTGAAGCGTTTCTCAAAGCCCGGCGCAAGGGAACAATCCGGTACATGGGATTTTCGGCGCACACGGTGGAAGCGGCCCTGGCCATGCTGGACCGCTTTCCCTTCGACTCCGTTCTGTTCCCGGTGAACTTCGTATGTTGCGCCCGGGGAAATTTCGGGCCCCAGGTAATAGCGCGGGCAAAGGAACTGGGTGTTGCGCGCCTTGCCATTAAAGCGATGGCGCACGGTCCCTGGCGGAAAAACGATAAAAGAAAATATCCGAACTGCTGGTACCGCCCTATTGAAGACAGGGATCTTGCCAGGCAGGCCCTGCGTTTCACCCTGTCGGAGGATGTTACCGCGGCGATCCCGCCCGGGGATATCCGGTTGTTTCGAATGGCACTGGATTTAGCCGGAGACCTGCCTCCACTGAGCGGGAAAGAACGGGAGGCGCTTCTGGCCGGCACCAAAAAACTCCGCCCCCTGCTTCGGGCATAATTTCGGTGACAGTCACCATTTACTGAATGATAAGATAGCGGTTAACGGGGGATTCCGATGGGACAGGGCATGGCAGACAACACCGACCTTCAGTTCATCCTGGACGAACGAGTCCGCCTGGAACGGGAAGGCCTCCTGGTCCGTCCGCGAACCCTGGAATCTCCACAGGGCGCCTGGATAACGGTTGACGGCCGGAAAGTACTGAACCTGGCTTCGAACAATTACCTGGGCCTGGCGAACCACCCTCGGCTGAAAGAGGCTGCGCATGAGGCCATCGACGCTTTCGGTGTGGGACCGGCGGCGGTTCGTACGATAGCGGGAACGATGTCGCTTCATTCGGAGCTTGAAAGAAAGCTCGCCCGTTTCAAGAAGGTTGAGGCGGTTCTCTCATTTCAGTCCGGCTTTAATTCAAATATCGCCGTCATTCCGGCGCTGGTCGGAAAGGAAGACATAATTTTTTCAGACGAGCTGAACCACGCGTCTATTATTGACGGCTGCCGGCTTTCAGGGGCTGCCGTTATCCGCTACGATCACTGCAATCCGGAGTCCCTGGAGCGGAAGGTTTCGGAATATTATCGGGGCGGTTCCACCGGTCGGGCACTGATCATAACCGACGGCGTGTTTTCCATGGACGGGGATATAGCCCCGTTGCCGGGCCTTGTCGAAGTGGGGGAAAAGCACGATGCGATCCTGATGGTGGATGACGCCCACGGTGAGGGTGTCCTGGGACAGGGAGGACGCGGCGTGGTCGATCATTTCAAGCTGCATGGACGGGTCCATGTGGAGGTGGGAACGCTGTCGAAGGCTTTCGGCGTTGTCGGCGGATTCGTTGCCGGCAAAAGCATCCTTGTCGAACATCTGCGCCAGAAAGGACGGCCGTTTCTTTTCTCGAGCGCCGCAACGCCGGCCGATACGGCCGCCTGCTGCGCCGCGGTCGACATCCTCGAATCCTCCGATGAACCGGTTCGCAGGCTGTGGAGCAACACGCGTTATTTCAGGAAGAAAATGCAGGACGCGGGATTCAATACGGGAAAGAGCGAAACGCCGATCGTGCCGGTCATGCTGGGCGAAGCAAAAACCGCCCAGGAGTTCAGCCGACGTCTTTTCGAACGGGATGTATTTGCCATGGCGATCGGATTTCCGACCGTCCCGATGGGTAAGGCGCGCATTCGTGTGATGATCTCGGCGACACATTCGCGGCAGGACCTGGATTGCGGCGTCGAACGGTTTTGTGAAGTGGGCAGGGAACTGCAGGTGATTCGTTAATGCATCGGATGCCGCTGCGGGCATCCAAACGGGAGCGAGATAGAGATATGAGATATCTATGGATGCTTTTTCTGGCGACACTACCAATGGTTATGAATCCGGCAACGTTTGCCCTGGATGAAACCCGGCTGCTGCGTTTCCCGGCGATTCACGGCGACAGGATCGCTTTCAGCTATGCCGGGGATCTGTATACGGTCCCGGCGGAAGGGGGTATTGCGCGCAAGCTGACCGGCGATGCCGGGTACGAGATGTTCCCGCGCTTTTCTCCGGACGGAAAACGCCTTGCCTTTACGGCGCAGTACGACGGCAACACCGAGGTCTACCTGATGGAGGCCGAAGGGGGAGTTCCGAAACGGCTGACCTATACCGCGACCCTGGGCCGGGACGATGTCGCCGACCGCATGGGCCCGAACAATATCGTCATGGGATGGAAAGGGGACGATCGAGTCGTGTTCCGGTCCCGGAAAGACGAGTGGAACTCCTTCAAAGGAGGTCTTTTCACGGTCCCGAGCGGGGGCGGCCTGTCGGAGCCGCTGCCGTTGCCGCGCGGCGGTTTCTGCTCCTATTCCCCCGACCTGAAAAAGATGGCTTACAATCGCATTTTTCGGGAATTCCGGACCTGGAAGCGCTACCGGGGAGGCCAGGCGGACGATATCTGGATCTACGACTTCGACACGAAACAGACGGTCAATATCACGGACAATCCCGCGCAGGATATTATCCCGATGTGGGCCGGAGACAGGATTTACTTTATTTCGGATCGCGAAAAAAGCGGGCGCTTCAACCTGTACGTATACGAAATATCATCCAAAAATACGCGGAAGCTGACGGACTTCAAAGACTTCGACATCAAATTCCCTTCTCTGGGCGATCGTGCCATCGTGTTTGAAAACGGCGGCTATATCTACCGTTTCGATCTCGAGAGCCGGAAGGCCGAAAAGGTTCCCGTTCTTATCGCCGACGACCAGGTTTCCGGACGCGGAGGCCGGATCAATACCGGCGAATCGATTTACGGCTATGAAATCGCACCGGACGGCAGCCGCGCGCTTTTCAATGCCCGCGGGGAGATATTTACGGTGCCGGCGAAACACGGACCCACCCGGAATCTCACAAGCACTTCGGGCGTTCACGAGCGCGCGCCCAAATGGTCCCCGGACGGGAAGTGGATCGCCTACATCTCCGATGCTTCCGGGGAAGATGAAATTCATATCCTCCCGCAGGACGGTTCGGGGCCGGCGAAGCAATTAACCAACGGCGGCGACACGTACAAGTTCTACCTCTCCTGGTCTCCCGACAGCGAAAAGATTCTATGGTCGGATAAAAAACTGCGATTGCAGTATGTCGATATCGCATCCGGGGAAGTCACACCGGTTGCCCGGGCGGAGGCCTGGGAGATCACGGAGTTCACCTGGTCTCCCGACAGCCGGTGGATCGCCTACGCCCGGACAGAAACGGCTCAAATGGAGACGATCTACATCTATTCCATCGAGGGAAATGAGACATACGCCGTGACCGAGGGCTGGTACACTTCGGGATCGCCCGCGTTCAGCGCCGACGGGAAGTACCTGTTTTTCGTCTCGAACCGAACCTTTAATCCCGCCATGGACGGCGTGGAGTTCAACTACAGCTATAGAGACATGTCGAAAATCTACCTGGTGACGCTGGCGAAGGAAACGAAATCTCCTTTCGAGCCCAAGAGCGACGAGGTGAAAATCAAGGAAGAGAAGGCTCCCGCGGACGAAGGGGAAGAAGCCGCAGAGGAGGAGAAGAAACCGGCCGAATTGTCCGAAGCCGTCACCGTTTCCGTGGATGCGGAAGGCCTGAACGCCCGCATCGCGGAATTGCCCGTGCCCGGAGCGTCCTACAGGCAACTGGTTTCGGTCGGGAATGCGCTCTACTACTTGCGGCAGGAAGGAGGCGATCCTGCCAAGCTGATGGTGTTCGATTTCGACAAGCAGAAGGAAACCGAACTGATGGACATCAACGGCTTTGAAATATCGGCGGATGCCAAAAAGATACTGGTCGAATATAACCGGTCCTATGCGATTATGGACCTGCCCGCCGCACCGGTGCCGATCAGCGGGGAGCTTAAGCTTTCGGATATGACCATGAAGCTCGACAGAACCGCGGAATGGAAGCAGATATTCCACGAATCCTGGCGGCATATGCGCGATTTTCTTTACGATCCCAATCTGCACGGCGTCGACTGGGAACAGGTCCGGCGGAATTACGAGCCGCTTCTTCCGTTTGTCCGCCATCGGAAGGATCTTACTTACGTGATCGGGGAGATGATCGGCGAGCTGAATGTCGGGCATACCTACGTCGGCGGCGGGGATGCGCCGGAGAAGCAACGGATCAATACCGGCCTGCTCGGCGCGGTGCTCGAAAAGGACGCTTCTTCGGGATACTTCCGGATCGTACGCATTCTGAAAGGCCGCAACTGGGATGAAAATGTCCGGTCGC
>JAFGTD010000193.1 GCA_016934295.1 Acidobacteriota bacterium | reverse complement strand
TCAGGGTCACGGAAGTTATGCTCTATCATACACTTGGCGAACTACCTGAGCCGGAATATACCCACAGATTTTCATGAGGAAGCTAAATTATTAATACTAAATTAGATTGATTGTTTGTATCTGAAAGATATCTACGGGGGGAAACTAATGCGTTTGCTGCCCATATCCATACTTATTCTTTTCATTAGTGCTATCCAGGCCATAGCGGACACAAGGACCGACAGTCCATGGGATAATGGCGACTTCTATGGAACTCCCGAAGAGATTCTCGCTGCGGCCGGAAAAGTGCCAGTCAATGAAGAATACGGAGTTCAGATCCTGCTGGAAGAATGCCGTTTTGTGCTAGACGAAGAGAGCAGAATCAACTTTACTTATCGTCTGATATACCGGATCGATTCGCCTGGAGCAGTCAGCTCATGGTCCCGTGTAGGAAGATCCTGGCACCCCTGGTATCAGGATCGGCCCGACATCCGGGCCAGGGTGATTACGAAAGAGGGAATGGAGTACGAGCTTGATCCGGCCAATCTTGGCGAGTACAGCGATGCAGAGGACGGTCCGGATATCTACAGAGATACGAAAACCCTGCGGGGGCCGCTACCGGCAGTTGAAGTTGGGGCTGTCATTGAAGAGATACATCAGGTTCAAGATCTGAAGCCGCAGTTTTCATCCGGTATTATAAATTCCTTCACTATCGGAAACAGTGTGCCGACGCAGAAAACCCGCATAACAATAGACGTCCATTCCAATATTCCACTGAAGTATATCCTGCACCATTTTCCTGACATTGAACCTGTACGTACAGAAAGCGAAGATCGGATTAAACTGCAGTTTGCGATTGGTGTACTGGAGCCCTGGGACAAAGACACACAATATGCCCCAAACAATATCGCCCGAAGGCCCATACTTCGTTTTTCTACAGGGCCATCATGGAATTCAATTGCCTCATCTTACTCGGATATTGTGGACGATCGAATCAGTGCATCAAGCATACGGGAAATATCGGATCAAATCGTCGAACAAAACGAAAACAGGGATCAGATCATCAACGGTATCCTGACTTATTTGAGAAAAAATGTGCGCTATACGGGAGTGGAATTCGGGGAGAGAAGCTACATTCCTTCAGAGCCCTCAGTGACTCTGGACCGGAGATTCGGGGATTGCAAGGATAAGGCAACTCTACTCGTTGCCTTTCTTCGCCAATCAGGCATAGAAGCCTATGTGGCCTTGTTGAATACCGGGCCCGGACACGATCTCGATCCGGAGCTGCCTGGAATGGGTTTATTTGATCACGTTATCGTATACGTACCTTCAGAGCCGGACCTTTGGATTGATCCCACCAATCCATATGCGCGTCTTGGTGAACTTCCGGATTCAAATCAGGGCCGCCTGGCTCTTATAGCATCAGATTCGACTACCGGTCTGATACAAACGCCCTCGAGCACTTCGTCACAAAACGTTCACAGTGAAATTCGCGAAGTATTCCTGGCGATAGAAGGGGGTGGGCGCATTGTAGAAACAACGGATGTTTCCGGTGCATTCGAACGCGAATACCGGAGCAGCTTCAGCCGGAAAACCGTTACGGAGACGCGGGAGCAACTTGAAGCATACCTCAAGAGCCGGTTTCAAGCCGAGAAGCTGAAATCAATGGATATATCGGATCCGGAGAATATGTCCCAACCCATGAGATTAGAGCTTGAAGGTACAGGTTGTCGCCAGATATGGACTGATCCTACTGAAGCCAGCACTCCCATCAGAACAGGAGACCTTGTCAGCAGACTTCCCGATATTCTCAAACCGGATAAGTCCGATGACGAAAAAAACAAGGAAGAGAAAGAGAAAGAAAGGATATATCCGGTGCTCCTGCAGACGCCATATATCATGGAAATCCAATACCGGGTTCACCCTCCTCCGGGATACGCATTGACATCTATGCCGGACAATGAGGAACGTTTTTTTGGCCCTGCAGTCATGACACAGGAATACGAAGTAAATGAAGACTCTGTTGTAACTGCAATGCTGCGATTTGATACCGTAAAGGCTCTCTATTCAATCGAAGAAGCAGCTGCCGTCAAATCCGAGATTGCCAGGTTCTTAAAGGAAAAAAGACCGAAGGTTATATTCCAACAGTCAGGTGAATCTCACTTGGAAGCGGGACGCATTCCTGAGGCATTAAAAGAGTTTCAGAAATTAGTAGAGCGCTTTCCGGACGAAGCGCTTTACCGTACGCAGGTGGCCCGCGCGTACCTTGCAGCCGGACTTGGCAGCAACGCGCGTCGTGAAGCAAAGAAAGCTGTCGAATTGAACCCGGAATCGTTAATCGCCCAAAGGATCCTTGGAGTTATCCTGACCCACGACGAACTCGGCCGAAAATTCATGCCCGGCTTCGATTACACCGGCGCCGAGAATGCATTAAGAAAGGCACGGCAAATTGATCCTGATGATTTCATAACACGCGGAGAACTGGCGATTCTTCTCGAACATGATACTACCGGGAAGCGATATTCTCCTGAATCAAGATTAGATGAAGCAATTTCCGAGTATGAGGCACTGGATTCTGAATTGAAGAATAAGGGGCTAGCTTCAAATCTGATGCTTGTCTTTTTCCACAAGGGGCGATTCGGCGAACTCCGTAGCCTTTGGAAGGACACTCCAAGAAATTCCTATCGAGATGCACTCTATCTTGCAGTAACAGCGGTCGTCGATGGGATAGAGGAAGCGATTAGAGAAGCATCGCGTATCGCATCACAAGCAGATACATACCGCAGTATTCTCAACACGGCCGGGAATCTGCTCAAATCCAAACGATATTATCCTGAAGCCGCCGCGTTGCTCACGGCCGGGGCAAAAGGAGATGCGGACTCCGTTTCACGTCTCACCCTGGCCGATTTTGTACGAAACATTCAGAAACATGAAATAGGTGAGGTCACGGCAACAGAGCCTCAAGGATTAATCTGTAAATTTTTAAACGAGCTTACAAAAAAAGAGAAGGCTGAGTTAAATGATTTTAAACACTTTTTAATCCAGCCCCTTTTTGAGTCAGCCGACGAAGAAATACTCTCCAGACAGATTCAAGAAATGCGCGATTCAATCGTATGGATAATGAATCAACAGGGCTTATCCGCGGATCAAATCCTGGATGTACTACTTTCTTCCGACTACATTTCAGTGGCAGGAGATCCGGAAACCGGATATCGTGCGCGTCTTCAATTTTCCAGGATACTGGCTGGAAACATTCCTCCTATCAACTTTTATATTCTTAGAATTGGAGAGGAATATAGGCTTGTCGGATTCGGTGGAACGATCGCCATGATCGGGAAACAGCTGATTCAGTGGATCGATAAGGGAGAATTGGAACGGACAGTTCAATGGCTTGACTGGTTGACGGAAGATACTTATCGCGAGGGGAATGAGGATATCCTGAGAAGGATTCCCCTGCAGTGGTGCTGGACTGTAGGTAGCAAAGGCAGTGAGGAACAGATGCGGTTGGCGGCAGCGAGCCTGATGGTTGACGGCACATACGGTGAACTGCCTGTCAGGATTATTGAGGAGAGGATCGATTCCCTCGTGGAAAGTGGGCTCGAAACCGGCCTGAATGCTACATTGGTATTGGCTGGTCACAGCACAGAACACTATGTAACAATGCTGAAGGCTGCGGATAAACTGCTTCAGATTCATCCCCGTTCATCATCGGCCTTTTTCATGAAAATGATAGCCATGTTGAACCTCAAACGCTACGATGACGTGGAAAAGGAAACTGAACGCCGATTGGATCGTTTGCCCGGAGAGACCGAAACGGCCACTCTCCACGCTGAAATATCTCGTTACAAAGAGGATTTCGATGAGCATCGAAGACGACTGATAGCCCTGATCCGATCAGGGAAAGGAACGGTCGGAGAATACAACAACCTGGCTTGGCTGGATATCATGGAAAATTGTGTGACCCCTGACACACTTCAATACATCCAGCAGGCTGTTGCCATGACCAATAATTCAGATGCTACCTGCCTGCACACGCTGGCTACCGTTTATGCAGAATTGGGGAATGTCACGGAAGCCCATGATGTTCTTCTGGCTTTGCTCCGGAACAGGAGCGATAAGGAACTGGAATCGCCGGACTGGTATGTTCTGGGGCGCATTGCCGAACATTACGGAGCCTCTGATGCCGCGATAGAGGCTTACAGGAAGGTCGAGCCTCCCGAAGAAAAAGAAGTCATGTCTTCGTCAACATACAGTATCGCTGCCAGAAGACTGCAATCCTTAGTAGGGAATACCGTTCAGGAAAACAGACCGTTACAGGAGGACCCCCTCAACGACTAGCCCGCATTCGCGTCGGGCGGCATGTGCATTTATTTACAGTCGGCCGTGGCCTTCAGAAGCCAGGCCATGTTGATCCCGAGGGTTTTCATTGTCTCGAGACCTTCCGTGTCGCTGCTGACTTCTCCGGGTTTCCTGCCCAAGCCCATATTCCAGTAGCTCGATCCGGGAATAATCATTTCGCTGATAAGAAAGAGATAGTTGAGGCTCGCCAGAGCGTGATTGGAGCCCGCGCGCCGCACGGCAAGCACGCCGGCGCCTACTTTTCTCCTGAGTATGCCGCCGTTGGCCCGGGAGACGAATCCGGTCCGTTCGATCAGGGCTTTCATCCCGGCCGTGATATCGGAAAAGTAAACCGGGGATCCCAGGAGAAGACCGTCGGCTGCGCTGATTTTTGCGAAATACTCATTGAATGGATCGCTGTCGATGGCGCACTGCATATTTTTTCGGTCCATGCACTTGAAGCAGGAGGCGCACCCCTGGATCGGGGCTCCGGCCATCTGTATCAGTTCCGTTTCAATGCCTTCGTTTTCCAGTTCATTCAGCACGGTTTGAAGAAGGATAAGAGTATTGCCGTCTTTCCGGCCACTGCCGTTAAACGCCACGACTTTCATAGGTATGCTCCTTGCTTTAGGATCAAAAAAGTTGCCGATTTGCATCTTGCGTAAAAACGTTACTCGATAACGCAACGTAATATTAAGCTATAAAACCGGGAATATGATGTAAAATCGGCCTTCGGTATGCCGAGATAGTTGTCTGTACCGTAGTAATTGCAGCAGGACCGCCGTATTTTTGACTCCGCCGTTTGGATGCCTGCGGTATATAAGAATGAACAGCCGGGAAATCCTTAAC
Source organism: Acidobacteriota bacterium (assembly GCA_016934295.1). Lineage (GTDB taxonomy): Bacteria > Acidobacteriota > UBA6911 > UBA6911 > UBA6911 > UBA6911. The sequence continues at coordinate 13,749 of JAFGTD010000193.1, read as the reverse complement.
CTGGATCTGTTGACTGTTGAGAGGTTAATGCAATGATGCCACCGCTTTCAGAAGCAACCCGACCGTTGATGTGGAACATTTCCATCGTCTGGTTAATGTATGTTTTATTTGCAGCCGCCGTAGCCGTCTTTGCCTGGGGAACCTATAAAAGAATACAGTTCTGGCGGCGGGGCAAGGAAGACAAAGAGCGCTTTGCCGACTGGGGAAAGCGTTTCATAATTCTCCTCCGGGAGATCTTCCTGCAGAAACAGGTCCGCAACTCCGGTTTTCCTGCAATCCTTCATTGTTTTATCTTCTATTCTTTCGTAGTCCTGTTCGTAACGACCCTGATCATCATGGTCCAGTACGACATGAACCACCTGTTCGGGCTGAATCTCAGTATCTTTCAGGGTTTCGTCTATGTCTTCTTTTCCGTAGCTTCCGAACTGGCAGGCATTCTGATTCTCATCGGTGTCGGGATGGCACTCTATCGCCGCAAGATCAGCAAACCGGAAACCCTGCCCCATACCGGAGAGAACAGTTACGTGCTGCTGCTGATCGCGGCTATGGTGGTTACGGGCTACCTGGTTGAGGGATTGCGCATTGCGTTTCTCGGCGATCCGTGGTCCCCGCTGTCGTTTTTGGGAATGGGGATTGCGAAGCTCTTTGACGGAACCGGCTACGATACCGGGACAACCCTCCACGCCTCTTTCTGGTGGCTGCATACGGTTCTTGCCCTGGGCTGGATTGCCGTTATTCCCTATACCAAATTCGTTCATCTGCTTTCCCTGCCGACAAATGTATTCTTTTCCAAACTGAATCCACGGGGCGAACTGCGCCGCGATGATATTGAAAAGCTGATGGAAAGCGCGGAGGACGAAGAAGATTTCCAGCTCGGGATTCAAAAGGCGGATGAATTCACCTGGAAACAACGGCTCGACCTCGATGCCTGTGTTTCCTGCGGGCGCTGCGACGAGGTCTGCCCGGCATACATGGCGGATAAGGAGTACTTTTCCGCCCGCCAGCTTATAGCGCGACTGAAAGATTCGCTGGATGATTTCGAGGCGGCAAAGAAAGCGAATCCGGAATCCCCGCCGGAGATTTCCGATGTTGTCGGCAAGGTCTTCGACGAAGAATTCATCTGGCATTGCCGGACCTGCAGCGCCTGCATGGAAGTCTGTCCCGCGTTGATCGAGCACGTCGATACTTTGATGGAGCTGCGCCGCAACGAGGTCCTGATTCAGGGACGCATTCCGGAAGAAGCCGGCCAGGCCATGAAACTGTTCGAAACCAACGGAAACCCTTTCGGGCCGCAGTCCCAACGGGCCGACTGGATTCGCGAGATGGGAGTGCGGGTGGTCGCTGCAGGAGAAAAGGTGGATGTGCTCTACTGGGTCGGCTGCATCATTGCGTTCGATCCTCAGAAACACAAGATCGCTCGTGATCTGTGCAGGCTGATGGAGGAATGCGGGATCGATTTCGGCGTTCTGGGAGCGGATGAAAAGTGCTGCGGGGACCCCGCCCGGGTCATGGGGCAGGAAATGCTTTTCCAGATGGCTGCGCAGGAACAGGTGGAACTGTTGAAGCAGCGCGAATTCAAGGTCCTGCTGACCGGGTGCCCACACTGCTACAACACTTTAAAGCATGAATACCGGCAGTTCGGCGGCAACTTCAATGTCGTGCATCACAGCGAATTCATTCAGGAGATGATCCGGCTCAAGGGGCTCAAGCCCAAACAGGGTGCAGCCCGGAAAGCTGTCTTTCACGATCCCTGCTATCTCGGCCGGTACCAGAAGATTTATGACGCACCGCGCGAGGTTGCCCGGGCGGTCCCGGGGATCGATCTGCTGGAAATGAAGAATCGCCGGACCAAGAGCCTCTGTTGCGGGGCCGGCGGCGGCCATTATTTCATGGACCTGAAGCGAGGGGAGCGGATCAACAACCTGCGGGTCAAGCAGGCGCGTGCCGCAGGGGCGGATACCATTGTGACCGGATGCGCTTTCTGCCTGCACATGCTCCAGGATTCGGTCAAGCTGCTGGATTACGATGAATCCATGAATGTGATCGATATTGCATCCCTGGTAGCGGATAGTCTCGAGAAAAAATAGACATTTTAGAAATCCGACTGATGAATAAGACTCTACGCGAGAAAATAAAGCGGTTGCCTCCCAGGATGCTGATTGCCCTGGGTTGTTATCTGGTCCTGATTATTGTCGGCCTGTATTTCTTGCTGCCGGTTCGAAGCCAGGAAGATCGCTTTCTTCTTGGAATATTTCTGGCCGTATTTGCGATTCTCGCGTTGAAGACAATTGTTCACGCGAATAAGAAAAGCGAATAAACTGGAGTCAAATTCAATTTCGGTGACAGTCACCATAACCTCGAAATTATCACCATTTATGAGGGGGGAGTATGCCGACTAAATTAAGAAGCGCCGTTACCCTGGAAGGGCGGCGAATGGCGGGAGCACGCAGCCTCTGGCGCGCCAATGGAATGCAGGAAGCGCAAATGGGCAAACCCGTTATTGCGATTGCCAACTCGTTCACGCAATTCGTGCCCGGGCACGTGCATCTGCACGAAATCGGGCAGCAAATCAAGAAGATCATCGAAGAGCAGGGTTGCTTCGCCGCCGAGTTCAACACAATCGCGATCGATGACGGGATCGCCATGGGTCATGACGGCATGCTCTATTCACTCCCTTCGAGAGAGCTTATTGCCGACAGTGTGGAGTATATGGTGAACGCGCATCAGGCCGACGCGATGATCTGCATTACAAACTGCGACAAGATTACTCCGGGTATGCTGATGGCGGCCATGCGTCTGAACATCCCTACGATTTTTGTTTCCGGCGGTCCCATGGAGGCCGGCGTTGTGGGACAGAATCGTTATGACCTGATTGACGCCATGGTTATGGCGGCGGATCCTTCAGTGTCCGATCACGATATCGCCGATCTGGAGGCTGCCGCCTGCCCGACCTGCGGTTCCTGTTCCGGAATGTTTACCGCGAACTCGATGAATTGCCTGACGGAAGCCCTGGGGATGGGACTGCCGGGAAACGGCACGGTGCTGGCCACCCATAAGAATCGGATGAGCCTTTTCGAAAAAGCTGCAGGACGAATCGTGGAATTGGCTGCGGCCCGGTACGATAAAGACGACACGTCCGTTCTTCCGCGATCCATCGCCACAAGGCAGGCATTCCTCAATGCCATGTCCCTGGACATAGCCATGGGCGGTTCCACCAATACCGTTCTTCACCTGCTTGCGATCGCCCGGGCGGCGGAGGTCGATTTCACGATGTCCGACATCGACCGTTTGTCGCGCAAAATACCCGTGCTCTGCAAGGTCGCTCCCAGTTCGTCCTATCACCTGGAGGACGTGAACCGCGCGGGTGGGATTATGGCAATCATGGGCGAGCTTGAAAGGGCCGGATTAATCGATCCGACAGTCGGGCGCGTGGATGCCCCCAGCCTGAAGAGCATCCTGGATGCTTATGACATCGCCCGTCCGACGGTTACGGAAGAAGCCCGAAAGCTGTACATGAGCGCACCGGGCGCGAAGGGAAGGAATCTGGAACTTGCGTCCCAGGAAACCAATTACCCTGAACTGGATACGGATCGCGAATCCGGTTGCATCCGGGATATGGACCATTGCTATTTCAAGGACGGCGGCCTGGCGGTTCTGTTCGGGAATATTGCGCGGAAAGGATGCATCGTTAAAACCGCCGGGGTCGACCCGTCCATTTTTCATTTTACCGGAAATGCCCGGGTGTATGACTCGCAGGATACCGCCTGCGACGGGATACTTGCCGGGGAAGTGAAGGCGGGGGAGATTGTCATTATCCGCTACGAGGGCCCGAAAGGCGGCCCCGGCATGCAGGAAATGCTCTATCCAACCTCCTATATCAAATCGATGCATCTGGGCAAAGAGTGCGCCCTGATCACCGATGGGAGGTTCTCGGGCGGATCCTCCGGGCTGTCGATCGGCCATGTATCTCCGGAAGCCGCTTCAGGGGGCGCCATCGGGTTGATCCGGAACGGGGATTCGATTGTGATCGACATTCCCGACCGGACGATCAATATCCGGATCGGCGAGGAGGAACTCGAAGCGCGCCGCAGGGAGGAACTTGCAAAGGGCGCGGCGGCATTCAAGCCCAAGAGAGACCGACAGGTATCGCAGGCCTTGCAGGCATATGCCTTATTCGCCGCCTCCGCGGACAAGGGAGCTGTTCGGGTTCTCCCGGAAAATGAATAAATCCATGCGGGTGGTGGATTTTGCTTAAACCGCCATCCGATTCTCTCTCAGAATTTCTCCCTGAATGCCTACAACGACGCAACTGACAGGTATTTTCCTTTCGGCACGCGCGGCCGCTTCAAGGACCTGCTGCAGTAAGCCATTGCAACAGGGCACCTGCATGATTATGACCTTGATGGACCGGATGCCGGCCTGATCGATAAGCGCCGTCAGCTTTTCGCGGTAAATCTCCTGGTTCGAATCCAGCTTGGGGCAGGCTATGGCAAGCGTCCGGTCTTTCAGATAATCCCTGTGAAAATCGGCCATGGAGTAGGCCACGCAGTCCGCTGCCAGGAGCAGGTCGGAGCCCTGATAATGCTGCGCATTCGGCGAAATCAGATGGAGCTGAATCGGCCAGTGCGTCAACCTGGACGGTCTTTTGCCTTCATCCTCCTGCTGCTCCGGCGCCGAAGGGAAGGCCAGGACCTGCGAACCGGGACACTTACGCCCGGCGACTGGAAGATCGACGGGATCCGGCTTCAGGTCGACCTTTATGTTCCGTTCTTTCAGGTATGCCAGGGCCTGGTTCAGGAATTCGGTTTGCCCGTGGTTTCTCAGATGGTTGAGATGCGCCCGGATTACATTTCCCCCCTGGGGAACAATATTTCCCATGACTTTGAGTTCATTGTAGGGTTCCGCTTCACGCTCTTCGACTATTATGGCGTCTTCGGGACAGGTCGAAATGCATGCGCCGAGACCGTCGCACAGCAGGTCGCCTACAAGACGGGCTTTCCCGTCAATGACCTGAAGGGCGCCCTCGGGGCAATCGGGGACGCACAGACCGCATCCGTTGCATTTTTCCTCGTCGATTTTAATGATTTTTCGTTTCATTTCGACCCTCGCTTTCCGGTTCGTTTTTCATGACACGATTATAATGGTGTCTCCGAACTCAGAAGTCCTTGATCCGGATCAAGGATTGACAGGTTTTTTTGGATTTCCGTCTCAGAATGAGGGCTGAAGCCTTACTCCGGAATATTTTGATCTTTACTGGAAGGAAGACCGGCGGGATCGCGCCGAGACTCGACGCTGCAGGATTGGGACATTCAGGTCTGCACTCCCAACCTGGGAAGAACCCAACGCATTAATATTAAGTAAGCTGCGAAGATCAGTAAAAATACGACCCATCCCGGCATTTTCTTCTCCTTTTTCACGCTTTACTACCTTAACCGGATTCATTCCCGGCCTTTCTTAGAATACTATAATATCGGTTGAAGAATAATGCATGGTTAAGAAGACGGCCGTCCTGCCTGCCCGAGTTTTTAATGAAACATAAATTTCTTTGGGGAGTAATCATTCATTGGAGAAACGGACGGTGCTGCGATATGGCATTTTATGCTTGTTTCCCAACGGGCAATGCCCTATATAATTGCCAGCCTTAAAAAATGAAATAAATTGTAGCGGCATTGCAACAGGATAAACTCCCCCGGAGTTTCCGATGCATTGCGCCTGAAATAGTATTGAGTGTGTTATTAATTTTTTGATGGAGGAGTTGCTATGAAAGTGTATGTATTCGCGTTGGTGCTTCTGCTGGCAGCCGGTATCGCCTACGGTGCCGATATTGACGGGAAATGGACCGGAAAGATTGCGGGAATGGACGGGAATGAAATGGATATCGGCTATACGTTCAAGGCCGATGGAGCTACCCTGACCGGTACAACCACAGGGCCGGACGGCGCTGAGCTTGCTATTAAGGATGGAAAAATCGACGGCAGCAATATCTCTTTTGCTGTTGAAATGGATTTCGGCGGGCAGGCGATGACGATCAATTATACCGGGGTTGTGGCCGGAGCTCAGATCACCCTGAAAATGGACTTTGGCATGGGAGAGCCCATGGAGATCATTATCAAAAAGGCCCAGTAACCACAATTTTCTGCGGGTTGCCTGCCTGCAGCCCGCAGAAATCCCTTGGGATGGATTGGCCTTATTTCTCCATGATATTGCATAAACCTGTTCCGGGACTTTCGTAAGCAGGGACTGGGCGTATTCTGCCGCCACTGTACAGACTGCCGCATAGCTCTGATATCCCCCCTCCCACCCGCTTCATAAATTGACTGGATTATTAGATCGCAGAACGGTTCAATTAAAAAACCTTTTTGTTGATAAAGGCTTTAGCTATATTTATTTAATTACGATCCGGCGATGGAACGGATCCCGTTTCAATTGTTACGGGGATTAAAGTATGATGGAAAACAATGCAGGTTCGGATTTCGCCGTTCCTCTTCCCTATGGAGCGATTCTTCGGAACGGCGGGGTTCAGTTTGCCGTCTTCAGCCGGCATGCAACCGCCATGCGCGTTCTGCTGTACGATCGGGTTGACGACCCGGAGCCAAGCCGTGTCATTGCATTTGACGGGGATCTGAATCGCTGGGGCGATGTCTGGAGCGTATTCGTACCCGGTATCCGAACGGGACAACTCTATCACTTCCAGGCGGACGGGCCGTTCGATCCGGCACGGGGACACCGCTTCGACGCAAACGCCCGCCTGATCGACCCTTATGCCAAAGCACTGGCCGGAGAATTCCTTCCTTCCTCGGACAGGCGGGTTCGCCCGCCCAGGTGCGTGGTTGTGGACGATCGGTTCGACTGGAGAGGAGACCGACATCTAAGGCGCGGTCTGGATGAAACAATCATCTACGAAATGCACGTGCGCGGCTTCACACAGTCGGCATCCAGCAAGGTCAATCCCGGGGGAGGCTTTTTAAGCGTTATAGATAAGATCCCTTACCTCCAATCCATGGGAATTACGGCTGTGGAGCTCATGCCGGTAGCAGAGTTTTCCACCCTTGACCGTTTCGGACGGAAACCGCATTGCTCCAATTACTGGGGATACGATCCGCTCTGCTTTTTTGCGCCGCACAGGGGATACGCTATAAACAGGGAACCGGGCGCCCAGGTGCGGGAGTTCAAGGAGATGGTTCGCGAGCTGCACAAAGCGGGCATCGAAGTCTTCCTGGATGTCGTTTTCAATCATACGGCGGAGGGGAACGAGAACGGTCCTGTGCTGAGCTTTAAAGGGTTGGAAAACCGGGTCTATTACATGCTGGAAAACGGGGGAAGCCGGTACCGCAACTTCAGCGGGTGCGGCAACACGGTCAACGGCAATCATCCGATTGTGCGCGAGCTTATTTTCCACTGCCTGCGCTATTGGGTGCACAACTTTCACATTGACGGTTTCCGGTTCGACCTCGCCTCCATATTGAGCCGCGGGCGTAACGGGGACCTTATTCCGAATCCGCCGGTTGTGGAATCGATTGCGGAGGATCCTCTTCTGGCCGACACCAAGATCATCGCCGAAGCCTGGGATGCCGCGGGGGCTTATCAGGTAGGCACGTTTGCCCATCTTCTGTCCACGGAATTTGTCAGCCTGCGCTGGGCTGAGTGGAACGGGCAATACAGGGACGATGTCCGGCGATTCTGGCGCGGGGACGGCAATACCCGGGGACGGCTGGCAACCAGGCTGTCCGGCTCCAGCGACCTTTATCAGCCAAGCGGGCGCAGGCCGTATCACAGCATCAATTTTATTGCGTCGCATGACGGATTCACCCTCAACGACCTTGTCAGCTACAACCGCAAGCGCAACGAGGCCAACGGAGAGGAAAACAGAGACGGGGAAGAAAATAATTACAGCTTTAACTGCGGTATTGAAGGGCCGAGCAGGCGCGTGGCGATCGAAACGGTTCGCCTGCGGCAGATTAAGAATATGCTGGCGACGCTTTTTTTAAGCCAGGGAGTGCCGATGCTCCTTATGGGAGACGAATGCCGGCGCACACAGGGCGGCAACAATAACGCGTACTGCCAGGATAATGATGTTTCATGGTTCAACTGGACGCTGGTGAAAAAACACGAGGGTTTGTGGCGATTCTGCCGGGAGCTTATCCGTTTTCGGCGGGAAGAGCCGACGGTACGGCAGACGGCTTTCCTGCGGGGACTCCCGCATCGGCAGGGCTTCTTGCCCGATGTTTCCTGGTATGGAGATTCCGGAGCTCCCGTTAACTGGAATATAGACGATGAGGGCATAATCTGCGTCTTAACGGCCTTGCCCCGATCCGACCTTTCGAAGCGGCCCAACCAAAATACCATGATGCTGTTTCACAAGGGAGCCGACCGGCGGGAATTCTGCATTCCCACGGAAGCCCGGCATATAGAGTGGCGTCTCTTTGTCGATACCGCCGCGGAAAGTCCCCGGGATATCTTTCCCCCGGGAGACGGCCCTCTTCTGCAAAATGAATGTCGGATCCTTCAGGGACGTTCGATGGTGGTATATACGGCCAGGGATAAAGCCTGAGAAAAATTCCCATGTCCCGTCAACATCACTTTCCCGTTTCGTGAAATTCTCGATAAAGGATCCGTATGTGAAAGGCATCCCTTCCTTTAAGCCTTTAATCTACCGAGACTTGTGATGGCAAAAATATATGCTGACGCGCGATGGCGCCTTTGCCGGGCACGGCGCTCGCCGTATTTCCTTCCCAAAAAAGATATTTGAGTCCGTCAAAAATACCGATAAGTCCTTGTGTTATGGCGTGTCCCGGTTGCCACCTTTACTGACACCGGATACGCTGGAAGTTACGGGCAATATTTCCCCCCGGGAGCGAATCATGGTTATACGGATTATGTGTTTTCTCTTGTTGCTGGGGCCGTGCGGTTCGGCCCTGGCCCAGAACTACAGCGGCGACGCGCGCAGAATTGCAATGGGCGGCGTCGGATATTCGGATAATCTTGCGTCCAGATTTATAGAAGAGGAAAGGCAGTATCGATCCATTGTCATTCCCCTGGGCATTATTCAACTGATTCGGGATCTGGACAAGTTCGATCTCGACAATAAAAATATTTTCGACCCGATTCTTGCCATGGAATATGCCGCCAATCCGATTCATTATCAATTCGACAGGATTGAAGGGGGAATGCGGGGGCAGTTCGTGTCCGACCTCATCAATGGCGAGATCAGTCGTGATTTAAACGATTACCGCGGATTTAATCTTACAAACGACCTTTCGGCTGAGGGGCTGCTTTCCCCCGGTTGGGGCTACACCTTTAAACTGTTCAAGACGGATGCCGGCTCATTCCAGGGTTTCTATGTCGGGGCAGGCCCTTATATATCCATCAAAACGGATTTGCATATTGACGAGGCATTGACGGATGTACTGAAAAGCCCGACCTATGTTTCGATTCCCAACAGGAACTATGAAATCGACAATCAATCGGCCGGGCAACTGGCGTTATCCCTGACCGGAGGATACCGGGCCCGATTCGCCTTGCCCGGGAGCGGGGATTCGAATGGAAAGAACCGGAACGGCGTTTATGTTGCGATGGACTACCATTACCTGTACGGTTTCCGGTATGAGGATATGGATCTTGCAGTTCAGCTGGATACCGATTCGGAAGGACTGCTGACGGTAATGCCCGAAAGCTCTCCCATCGATCTCTACTATCTGAACTCCCGTTCCGGCCGCGGATTTGCGCTCGATTTCGGATTGGGCGTTGTCCTCAACGGATGGGAATTCGGGTTCGGCGCAAACGGTGTCGCCAACAGGATCGATTGGCAAAACCTGACGATGAAGAGATTCAGCCTCGAAAGCGTATTGGAGGGGGGAGATTTTACGGAAGAGCGGATCCCGCTCGCAGACACCGATTTGAGAGTGGAATTGCCCGTACAGTACTCTGGAAATATCGGGTACAACGGGAAGGCCTTTTCCGCCGTGGCGGAAGTCACCCGGGGTTACCAGGGAACGGCTTTTCACGGAGGCATGGAGTATAGACTGCGCGTGATTGAGTTTCGGGGGGGGGATGCGCTACGGTCTGGATCGCTGGCATCCGACGACAGGTATAGGATTGAATCTGGGCAGCGTGTTCTCAATAGATGCCGCTGCATTATGGAGCACAACGAACATTGCGCGCGAGCTTCGACCGGGACTGGCCGTTTCTCTCCGGTTTAACCGGACAGACCCATCCAATAATTAAACAGTCGTCGGTTTTTTAAATATACACTTTTTTCTTTTTCCAGGACATTTTTTTAAACTTCAATCCGCTTCCGCAAGGACAGGGATCGTTCCGCCATAATTTTCATGGAACAATCCGCGTGTTTGAAAAATGAGTATGCAGACTTGCGGGGATTCAATTTTGCTCCGTTTAATTCTGTTACATTCGCTGTTAATCGGGCTCGTCCCCACTTGCCCAATACTTCTATTTGGACCGGTTTCAATGACATGATACTATTCGAACACGCAAAGGGTAAACGCACTCATGAAAATATTCGAGGAGGAAGGGTGGATGAAGGTAAAACATTTGCTTCTTGCGGCATTGTGTTTGGTTTTGATTTCTGTGCCGGTTTTTGCACAGGAGAAGAGATTTGAACTCAACGGCCAGTTGGGTTTCACCTTCAGCGAAGGGGTTAATATAGAAAGCCAGGAAGGGGATGAGCTGGAAGTCGAGCGGCTCAGTCCCAAGAGCGCCTTCTCTTACGGGTTGGGTCTGGACTATTATGTAAATGAAAACTTCGCTGTCGGGTTTAATTTTGCCCAGCAAAAAAGCAAACTCAGGGCCGGCGTTGAGACTTTGGAAGGCGTAGATATCGCCAATATGAATGTGAATAATATCCACTTTATTGTTACATACAATTTCTTCGATGAGGACGAGCCTTTGAGGCCCTTTGTTTTCGGCGGGCTGGGCGCTACCAACTACAGCCCGAATTCTATTGACGGAAACGCCGTTGAAGGGGGTACGAGATTTTCCACCACCTGGGGCGGTGGAGTGAAGTATTTCACCACGGAGAATTTCGGATTCAAAGGCGGGATTCGATGGACCCCGACCCGCATCGATGCAGGCAATGGCGGAATATATTGCAGCCCTTACTGGCCATGGGACTGCTGGACACCCTCTTACTCGAACTTCGCTCATCAGTTTGAGTTGAATGCGGGCGTCGTTGTCCGTTTTTAATTCAATTGAGACCGATCACTCCGTGCACTCGTGATGTCGGCATTCTTTATGCTGCTGCGAGTGAGGCGGGTCCGCATGGAATTCAGGGTTCTCTCCATCGATTCGTGGGCTACCTTGTTGATCAAGGGATTAACCGGCAATTTTAAGACCGCCGGAATCGAACGGCTTAGGGTCATGGATTCACACTCCACGATCAGGATGGTTTTTCGGAAGCCCTGAATACAAACCGGTCACCGGCCAGGAAGTTCAAGACGGCGCACACGGCAATCGCAGCTACGTTGCCGAGTGAGTAATGCATATCAAAATACCCTACGAAGATGCGCATCAGTAAAAGGTTCCCGATTATGGAAACCATGCCGTTCGCCATGTGGAAATATGCAAGTCTCCTGAGCCACCCGTTTCTGCCGGCCTTGGCGCGATCGGCCCAGGTCCAGGTTTCGTGCCAGAAGAAGTTGTGCAGGACTGCGGCTTCCACCGCCACAGCGGTTGCAACCAGATAGTGCAGTCCCAGGATGCTCACCAGCAGGAACAGGGAGCCCATTTGCACCATGAAGCCCAGTGCGCCGACGGAATTGAAGACGAGCCAGCGGCACACGGGAGATGAAGGAACAGGTAGAAATTTCATTGGGTATCCTTGTTTCAGCTTGCGTTGCTTGCGGGATTTGCCGGCGTCTCTTCTTTATAAAGGGTGATCGTGTTGCGGGCAGCTGAAAAAAAGAGCACTATCAGCATTCCGGCGATAGCGATGACGCCACCGACATCAAAAAGCAGGTAGGGCCCATGTCCGGCGATATACACCCTGGGATTGTAAAGAAGGTACAGAACACCGATTGAAAGCAGTATCCGCAATTCCGTCGGGCCGAATCCGAATGAACCCAGGCGGAAAACCTTTAGTACGTGTGTAGCCAGGTACACTTCCGCTTCCAAAAGCAGAAATACAACCAGCAGGCTTAGTGCGATTAAAGGGCTCATATACCCTGAAAGGGCAAGACCGCCCAGGAGCGCCGTAGTCCCGATAAGGTCGATCACATGATCTACGTAATATCCGTATCGTGGTCTTTGACGGTTGCGATACCGCGCCAATGTGCCGTCCAGGCTGTCTCCGAACCAGTTGAGAGCCAGGAAAAACACCACCAGCAGCAGCGCCAGGCTGTTTTGGCCGGCAGCCCAGAAACTGGCCCCGGCCAGAATCATCGCAATCAATCCCAACAATGTAAGATGGTCGGAATTGACCCGTCGGGGCATGCGACCGGCCAGCCATATCAGGGTCTTTTTCTCCGCAACAGCCAGAATCCCCCCATATTCTCGAACATGTAATTTGGCATCCGTTTTCATAATTTATCCTCCCTGTAACGAGGAATGTGAAAAAGGGAGGGGAAACGGATCATTTTTCTTGATTCTCAATCTGTATTTTAATTCCTGCCAGGGATTCAATAACGCCGATTACGGCCGAATTGTCCAGGTCGGCCATCCCCATTTGAAGCATGGCATTGAATAGCTGGGCGTTTTCGGCCGTTGCCGGCAGGGGGACGCCGTATTCCCGTGCGGTGTCGAGCACGATATTCAAATCTTTGGCCTGCATGTGGGCCTTGAATCCGGGCTTGCGGTTGCCGGCGAAAAGCCTTTGCGGCTTGACGTCCAGCGTCCAGCACTGGGCCGCTCCGCCTTTGATGGCATCCACAACTTTTGAAGGGTTTACGCCGGTTTTTTCCGCAAGAACGAGAAGTTCTCCCATGGCGACCATCTGGGCCGCAACCATGATCTGGTTGGCCGCCTTGGCCACCTGGCCGGCGCCGGATTCTCCCACGTGGGTAATGGTTTTCCCCATGGCTTTAAAAACGGGCATGACTTTCTGAAACGCGCTTTCCTCGCCCCCCACCATGATCGTCAGGGTGCCGTCACGGGCGCCGATATCCCCGCCGCTGACGGGGGCGTCCAGAGCCTGAACTCCCTTCCCGGACAATTCCCCGGCCAGTTTCCGGGCTACGGCGGGTTTGATGGTGGAATTGTCGACAAACACCTGCCCTTCACGCGCGGTATCCAGGACGCCGTCGGGACCAAGAACCACCTTTTCCACATCGGGCGAATCCGGCAGATTTGTGAAAATAATGTCCGAACGGGATGCGACTTCAGCAGGCGAGAAGGCCTCGGCGGCGCCCTCGGCAACAAGTTCTTTGACGGAAGCTCTGCTTCTGTTGTGTACGACAATGGGAAACCCGGCTTTTAGAATATTGCGCGCGATCGATTTCCCCATAATGCCCAGCCCGATATAACCGACCTTCTGCATAGCTGCTCCTTTTAATTTAAAAGTCCATGGCTTCAGGTGCCCTGTAGGGTGTTGCAAAAATGCATTTGCGTTTCCGGTTCCCCGTTTTCCGTTGGACTCTGAAAGAAGAATCCTGACAGGGTGAAACCAGCACCATATAATCATCCGAGCGGGACGAGCCGAAGCGGATCCATTCAATTATAGTCGATTACTTTTGTCTGATTTGTAGAGTTTTCTGACTTCCCGGCGCAGGATCTTGCCCTGGGGGCTCTTGGGCAATTCCG
>JAFGTD010000192.1 GCA_016934295.1 Acidobacteriota bacterium | reverse complement strand
CCGTTGGACTGCTTGTCCGATTTAAAGGAACGACTGACCTCGAGTCCGGAAAGATTGCTAAAAATACCGTCCCACTCCGATTGCGAGACGGGTTTTTTCGAGTGGAGAAAATCGACGATCCTTTCCTTCCTTCGCACCAGGGATTCTCCCTCGGGCATGGCGGGACCTTCGATGCAGCCTTGACAAAAAAGGACATCGAAAAACCGGGTTTCCAGCAAATGCATGGTCTTGTTGGATATCCGCTGTTTCAGCTTATCCACGAGGTCGATGAACTCGTCGCGTCCCACCACTGGATATACGACATTCTGGTCGACGCCGAACGGCAGGTTTGAAACCTGCACCAGCCCGCCCGCCACCGGATAAATGGATCCGAAACGGGAATGCGGCGGATCGAAATCTTCGTCACTCTCTTCTGCGGGATAGACATTCCTCTGACTGAAAAGGTCGAATACCTCGGTAAAGGTCATAACGGCATCCACCCACGGAGCCACTTCGGGATCCTGGATCTCGCAAACCTTGGCGGTACAGGGCCCCAGAAAAACCGTGGTGCAGCCCGGGTGCAGCCTTTTTTTCAGCGCCTTTCCCATAGCGGCCATCGGAGACATTATGGGAGCCAGGAAAGGAATGAGTTCCACGGCAAATTTCTGGATATACGCAACCGCTGCGGGACACGGTGTCGAAATCATCATGCGTTCAGGATCTTCGCTGTAAATCCTGTGATATTCGCGACTGACCAGATCCGCTCCGAACGCGACTTCATAAACGCCGCGGAAACCGGAATGGCGCAAAGCGGCCACAACCTGGCCCGGCCTCAAAGCGGGGAATGCGGCGGGAAACGACGGCGCCACCATAACAACGGCGTTGCCCTGATTGAGAAGGGCTTGAACCGCCGGAAGATTGTCCGTTATCCGCTTGACGCCCTGGGAACATACCCGGACACACTGGCCGCAGCCGATGCACCGTTCCGTGATGACCTCCGCCCGGCCTTCCCGCACCCGGATCGCCTTCGCGGGACAACCCCGAACGCAGGAATAGCAACGCTTGCATCGATCTGATGAAATAGTGACAATAGGCACGATATTCAAACTTGACGGCCTCAACGCGTTCGAGCGCCGTCCTCCTTCTCCATGTTGTTTCGCCTGAGGTGATGGATTAAATCCGCCAGTCCGAGCGCCAGATTTTCATTCCGTACGACGATGCCGGCAGGCACCCTCAAATGAATGGGAGCGAAGTTCCATATGGCCTGAACTCCGCGTCGAACGAGCCAGTCGGCCATTTCCTGAGCCGCGTCCGCGGGCACGGCCAGGATGGCCACCTTGACCCGGAAGGTATTGATCACGCTGCGGCATTTTTCCATCGGCAGGATGACGTAATCCCCGACACGCTGGTTTACCTTGGCAAAGTCCGCATCGAAAGCAGCGGATATCCGTAGACCGTATTTTCGGAATCCGGGATATCGCAGCAGTGCGCTTCCGATACCGCCGCACCCGATCAGGACGGCATCCGTATGTTGGGACAATCCAAGGATTTCTTCGAGTTTATTGATGATCTGCCCTGTGGAATATCCCACGCGAGGTTTGCCCACGATACCGACCGAAGCCATATCCTTACGCACCAGGGTTTCATCAACGCCGAGGATTTCGGAAAGGGAAACCGAAGAAAGGTTCTCATTCCCGTCCTCTCCGGCCCGTATCGCAATCTGATGGTACTGCGCCAGCCTTTCAAGCGAAGGCTTCGGGATATTCGACCAGGGAATCCGGGTCCGGTCCTCTCCTGAAACCCTTTTTGCGCCTGCTTTTCGCATCATGCCCCCCCAAGGAGTTCGTGCACGACTGCAGCCAGCCTGGCCGGACGAACCGGTTTGTTCAGCACGCGATCTACAGGAAGCCAGCGCTCGTCCCGGTCCCCGTCCGAAAAACGGTATGCGATTCCCTTTTCACGATTAACATCGTTCAACGCCGTCAGCAGCACGATTCGCACATTCTGTGTTTTCCGGCTCCCGCGGATCTGTCTGGCAAGTTTAAAGCCCGAATCCGGCTCATCCATGATGACGTCCAATATCGCGACGGCCGGGCTTATTTTTCGAACCAGCCTCAAAGCCTGCCCCGGGGTCTCGGCCGTATGGACGTCGAAGCCTTCAGCTTCAAGAACCGCCCGGTTGGATTCCAGGTAATCCGGGTCATCGTCTACTAAAAGAATTGTCTGTTTTTCCATGGAGTCCTTCTCTTTTTATATCGTGATACATTTCACGATATAATATCGCCGGATTTCATCGCCGTGTCAAGAAAGATTTTGCGCAAAATCCCGTAATCGACCACCCCTATAGGGTGTGGCTTTGACTTGCTCCGCGAAGCGGGGCTCGGAGCCGGGATCGGTATCGGAATCTGTATCGATCGCAAAGTAGAGAATCTGTTTTTTCAAACGCGCATGCAAATCCACGATACCGACAGCGATCCCGACTCCGGCCCCCGATGCGCTCCTGCCAATAACGTTCGCCGGAACGGCTGAACCTCCCAGGGTTGCACAGCCAGATGCATTGATTTAATTGGCATTAAAACCTCCCGAAACCGGTCAGACTTCGTTTCTCAGGACATATTTCGTATGAAGCAGGTGATGAGATTTTTCCCCCAGGGGTTGCCCGAGAAATTCTCCATATAGCTGGAGGATCTCCGGATTTTCGTTCGATTTGCGGATCCTCTTTCCTTCGTCTTCGCGATAGATGGCCTCGATCCGGGCCAGGCGGGTAGCATTGTCCGTAATGCGAGGCTGGCCTCCGCCGCCTATACATCCACCCGGACATGTCATGACTTCAACAAAATGGTACTCGGACTCTCCGCTTTGGATTCGCTGCAGCAGCTTTTCGGCATTTCCCAGAGCATGTGCAACGGCTACCTTAAGCGTAACCCCTTCGAGGAATCGCCATTCGGGTTGAGTGCCTTCGATACGCACCTCAGCCTCCTTGATTCCATCCAGTCCGGATAACGGCTGAACATGCAGGTTCTCGAAGGGAAGCGTACGGCCCGTGATCACTTCATAGGCCGTGCGCAGGGCCGCTTCCATAACCCCTCCCGTATTGGCAAATATATCCGCTGCCCCCGAGGACATCCCCAGTGGTGAATCCATTGTGTCGTCCGGAAGCGACTGGAACTGAATCCCGGCCCTGCGGATCATCCTGCCGAGTTCCCGGGTGGTCAAAACGACATCCACGTCCGCCATCCCCGATGCCTGCATCTCCGGGCGCTGCGCCTCGAATTTTTTGGCCGTACACGGCATGACGGAAACGACGCAAATATCTTCTGGCCTCTTCCCGATTTTTTCCGCGTAAAAGGTTTTCGCCACAGCGCCGAACATCTGCTGCGGGGACTTGCAGGTCGACAGATTGTCCAGCATGTCCGGGTGGCGGTGTTCCATGTACTTGATCCAACCCGGGGAGCAGCTTGTAAACATCGGCAGTGCCGTCTGCTTTCCATCCTGCAGCGCGTTTTTCAAACGGGTCAGCAGCTCATTCCCCTCCTCCATGATGGTAAGGTCGGCGGCGAAGTTCGTGTCGAAAACAGCGTCAAATCCGAGGCGCCTCAACGCGGAAACCATTTTGCCCGTCACCAGCGTTCCCGGGGGATAATCGAAGCATTCGCCCAGGGCGGCACGTATCGCCGGGGCGGTCTGTACGACAACATGCTTGTCCGGATCGTCGAGCGCCTCAAAAACCTTCTCGATCTGGTCCCGCTCACTGATCGCGCCCACCGGGCAGACCAGGCTGCACTGGCCGCATTGAACGCACACCACATCTGAAAGGGGGTGTTCGAAGGCCGGGCCGATCGACATCTTGAAACCCCGTCCCTGCGGCGCAAGGCTTCCGACATTCTGAATTTCATTGCAGACCGTAATGCAGCGCCTGCACATAATGCACTTGCCCGGATCGCGCACAAGCGCCGACGTACTCCAGTCGGTTTTTCTGGGAACCTTGGACCCTTTATAGTGCACCTCTTCGATACCGAACAGCTGTGCCAGCTTCTTGAGCTCACAGTCGTCGTTTCGTACACAGCTCTGGCAATCCCCCTCGTGTTCCGAAAGAAGCAGCTCCAGCACGGTGCGCCGCCCTTCCCGCACCCGTTTCGAGTTCGTCTTCACCTTCATGCCGTCCGTCACCGGCGTCGTGCAGGCAGTCATGAGAGTACGGGCTCCCTCGACTTCAACAAGGCATACCCTGCAGGCTCCGATCCTCTGAATTCCCTCCAGGTAGCAGAGCGTGGGAATTTCCACGCCCGCCTGCCGCGCGGCGTCAATCAGCATCGTTCCATCGGGAACCTCGATTGTTTCGTTGTTTATCATCAGACTGGGCATTTTCCTGCATCCTCCATCAAAATTTACTGTCCGGGTGTTATCGACCATGCCTGGAAGGCATGGCCTTGGTTTGCCCTGCAAAGCGGGGCTCGGGGTCGGTATCGGCATCGGTATCGATCGCGACATAGAGGATCTGTCCTTTCAAACGTATATACCCCCGATACCGATAGCGAACCCGATTCCGACCGGGATCTCCAATGCGCTTCTATCATCAACTTTCGCCGGACCGCCGGGCCCGGGCCTCCGGTTGTTGATCTTTAAACTACGGTGACAGCCTCTTCATTTTCAACGCTCTGCTTCCCTGTTTCTCCTTTCCCGTAATCACAGCGCAGGCATCGTCTTGCCTCGCGGACCGCCACAGCTTCGCTCCAGGACAGTTCGACCTCCTGAAAGTTCCGGCTTCGCTGTTTCGGCTGCAGGACCGGAACCTCGGCTCGTGGATACCCGACCGGCTCGGCATCGGGATCAAAATAGGTATCCACAACCTCCGGCCGGCGCCAGAACGCATGGCTCGTTCCAGTCAACATTGCATCGATGCCCGCAGCGGCCCGTTCCCCGCCGGCAACGGCCTCCACAACGGATGCGGCCCCTGTCGCGGCATCGCCTCCAATGAACAGCCACGGAATCGAAGTCCGGCCGGTCTGCCGGTCGGAAACAATCTGCCCGTATTTATCCCGTTCCACCCGGGTATCGCCGAGAATCGCATCAAAGTCCGTCTTTTGCCCAACCGCTGTAATCACCTGTTCGCAAGGCAGGACGAAATCGGAATCCTTCCGGGCAACCGGGCGTCGCCGCCCGCTCGCATCGTAATCGCCCAGAGCCTGTCGGCGGCACTGCAATCCCTCGACAACACCATCTTTGAGAACAACGGCAACCGGCGAAAGGAGGGTTTCCAGTATTACGCCTTCCTCCTTAGCGGCCCGGATCTCCTCTTCCCAGGCCGGCATCTGCGCCCGGGTTCGCCGGTAGACGATCGTGACGGTCTCGGCTCCAAGGCGCAAAGCCGTTCGGGCCGCGTCTATGGCGGCGTTTCCGCCGCCGACTACCGCAACTCTCCTCCCGACCTCCCTGGTTCCGGACAGGTTGAAAGCCGTCAGGAATCTAAGAGCATCCAGCACCCCTTCGGCATCGTCTCCGGGTATTCCAAGGGGCATTCCTTCCGGGCAGCCGATTCCGAGGAATACCGCCTCGTATCCTTCATCCCGCAGCCCGCTCAGGGAAAAATCCCGGCCGAGCCGCTTTCCGGTATGAATGGATACGCCCATCTGCTCGATCATACGAATTTCCCATTCAACCTCATTCCTCGGAAGCCGATAGGTCGGAATGGTCTGCACAAGCATCCCCCCGGGCCTGGAACCGGCTTCGAAAATGGTAGGCCTGTAGCCCAACCGTGCCAGGAAGAATGCGCAGCTTAATCCCGCGGGACCGGCGCCCACGATCCCGATCCTGCGTCGGGCATTGGCCTCGTTTTCCCTGACTTCCGGAAGAACGAAGGCTTTTTCCTGTTCGGCCATGAAGCGCTTGACGGCGCGTATCGAAACCGGCTGGTCCAGCGTCTCGCGACGGCATTTCGTTTCGCACGGATGGAAACAGACCCTCGCGCACACGGAAACAAAGGGATTATTCTGCCTGTGGAGCCGTATGGCTTCGTTATACCGCTTCTCGCCCACGAGCGACAAGAAACCCGGGATGTTCACGCCTGCGGGACAGCCGTTTTGACAGGGAGAATGCACGAGAGCCGAACAGGCGCCCGCTTCGCAGCGCTTGTGCCTGATATGGTCCTCATACTCGTGCCTGAAATGCCGTATGGTCGACAGAACCGGGTTCGGGGCCGTCTGCCCCAGGCCGCATAAAGCCGTATCCTGGATGGCCCGCCCGAGTTCCTCAAGCCGCTCGATATCCCCTTCTTCCCCCTTCCCCTCGCAGATCCGTGTGACGATTTCCAGCATCCTTTTGGTCCCGATCCTGCACGGAGGGCACTTGCCGCACGATTCGTCCTGAACAAAATCGAGGAAAAACCGGGCAACATCCACCATGCAGCTGTCCTCGTCCATGACGACAAGCCCGCCGGACCCCATAATGGCGCCGAGTTCATTCAGGGATTCGTAATCGACCGGCACATTGAGATGATGCTTCGGAATGCATCCTCCTGAAGGCCCGCCGACCTGGGCCGCCTTGAATTTTTTACCCCCGGGGATGCCGCCGCCGATATCGTAGATAATCTCGCCCAGTTGAACGCCGATGGGAACCTCGACAAGACCGGGTTTGGCCACCGCACCCGCCAGGGCAAAGACCTTGGTGCCCCGGCTTTTTTCCGTACCGTACTGCGCGTACCAGTCGGCGCCCTTGAGAATGACGGGGGCGATATTGGCATACGTTTCTACATTGTTCAGAAGGGACGGTTTTCCCCAGAGTCCCTTGACGGCCGGAAACGGGGGTCGCGGTCTCGGCTCGCCCCTTTTCCCCTCGATTGAGGTCATAAGCGCCGTTTCCTCGCCGCAGACAAACGCTCCCGATCCCATGCGAATTTCCATGTCAAAGGAGAAATCCGTACCCAGAATATTCTTTCCAAGCAGCCCCGTCTCCCGGGCCTGCCCGAGGGCATGCTCCAGCCGCTGGACGGCCAGCGGATATTCCGCCCGGACATAGGCGAATCCTTCCGCGGCGCCGACGGCATACGCTGCAATCGCCATGCCCTCGATGACACTGTGCGGATCCCCTTCGAGAACGCTGCGGTCCATGAACGCGCCGGGATCCCCTTCGTCGCCGTTGCAGAGCACGTACTTGACGTCACCGGGAGCTTTCCGGGCAAACTCCCATTTCAGTCCCGTCGCGAATCCCGCGCCGCCACGCCCCCGGAGTCCCGACCTGAGAACCTCCTTGCATACCTGCTCCGGGTTCATTTCGGTCAGGGCCTTCGCCAGCGCCTGGTACCCGTCCCGCGCCACGTATTCGCTGATTTTCATCGGATCGATAACGCCGCAGTTGCGCAAAACAATCTTGACCTGCTTCTTGAAGAATTCGATATCCTGCAGACCCGGGATCCGATCGCCCGAATGCTCCTTCGACATAAGGCGTTGCACAACGCGCCCCTTGAGGAGATGCTGCTCGGCGATTTCCTCGCAGTCTTCCGGCTTGATGCCCTGATAGAATACGCCGTCCGGGTACACCACCGCCACGGGGCCTACCGCACAGGGGCCGAGGCAGCCCGTTTCCACGATCTTCACTTCAGAATCGAGGCCGCGTTCCGCCACGCTGCGGGTCAACGCCGCGCTCACTTCAAGCGCGCCCGATGCAATGCAGCCTCCGCCGGTACAAACAAGTACATGAGTTCTGGTTCTGTCCATGATATGCCTAGCTCCTTCCACTGCATTTCAATCCTTGATGAGGTATTCGTTGACGACCGTTCCCCGCAGAACGTGATTCAGGATAATTTCACGCGTCTTCGCTCTATCCAGACGGCCGTACCGGAAGAAGGCTCCCGACTTGTCCGTAACCGTAAGCATCGGTTCCTGGTCGCACAATCCCACGCACCCCGTCTGCTGCACTCCGGCGCGGGAAATACCGGCGGCGCCGAGTTCTTCCACGATTGTCGCGAGAACGTCCCGGGCGCCCGCGGCGATGCCGCAGGTTCCCATATGGACGGTCAGCAGGATGTCCTTCGATCCTTCCCTCAGATCGATCTCAGCCCGGGACCGGTCCCGAAATTTCAAAAGGTCTTCTGCGCTTTCGAGCTTCTTCATAGAGCGGCACTCCTTTCTGCCATAATGACGGCCTCTCCCCCGTTTCTCCGGAGCCGGTATCGTTCGAAGATATCGCCCACTCTCGATGGCTTCACTCTGTGATGCACGTCCTCGTCCACCATGATGGCGGGCGCAAGACCGCAGGCGCCGAAGCACCGGGCCACCTCGAGAGAGAAAATCCTGTCTTTCGTTGTCTCTCCAACATCAATCTGCAGATTTCTTTTTATTGCTTCCAGGACCTGCCCTGCGCCGCGGACGTAGCAGGCCGTCCCCAAACATACCCGTATCACGTGACGTCCGCGCGGCGTTGTGGAGAAAAAGGAATAAAAACCGACAACGCCCGCAACCTCGCTGAAAGACTTGCCGAAACCGGAGGCAATGCGTTTTATGGCCTCTTCCGGGAGGTACCCGATGATTCCCTGCACAATCTGCAGGGCGGGGATGAGACCGCCGGGTTTTTGCCGATATTGTTCTATGACCGGATCCACTCGGGTCAGCAGTTCCTCAAGAGGCACATCTTCCTGGCACGCACAGGCTGTTATGTTCTCGTTTCCCATGGACAACTCCTGTTATCACTTGTATTCATAATTACTCGGGACATTTGAATGAGGCATTCAGGATTTTGTAGGCTTCCATAGAGGCGGCTATAGGATCTTCGAGATTAAGGTCCCGCCGCGTGCTGAAATCCACATTTTGATCCTCCCACCCAAAGCGTCCCCGAAATTCCACTTGTGGGTGTGCCGATACCATCGTTGAAACAGTTGCCGCAAGGTTTCCGATCGGAGGCCGGTCGATATGGGAAAGGCGCATCGAGACATCGACCCGCGCCCCGCCCAGTTCCGGAGAGGAGCCGATCGACATGCTTCCGCCGGACTGTTCCGCCGCGGCCTGCAGCAGGCTCAGTCCCAGGCCGACATGCTTGTGGGACTTGGTCGTATAGAACGGATTTAAAGCCTCATCGGGCTGCGCCGTCAAACCGCTCCCGTCATCATCGACAACGAGACGCAGCCGGTCGGCGTCCGGGTCGACACGGAGCTCGATAGCCACAATGGAAGATCCAGCGGCTATGGAGTTTTCGAGAAGGTCCAGAAGATGAAGAGACAGGTCATGCATAATCCACCCCTCTTCCCTCCTCTTTGCGCAGTGCAGCCTCCAGTTCTCTAAATGAGGCGCCATTTGCCTGCATCAAGGTTCGGGCCCGGCCTATTTCATGCAGAAAATGGCTGTCGGACGAACCCACCATCGGGAATCCATACCGGGCGAATTTTTCCCTCAAGCCGATAGGGCGTTGAGCGACAGGAGACACTTCGACAGCGTCAAAAGGCATCCAGCGGGGCAGATCTCCGAGCTGGCTGTATACCGAAAAGGAAGGCCTTTCGATATGTGCCGGGATCGCCAGTCCGTTGCGGTCCTGGATCAGGCTGACGGTTTCTTCAAGCGTAAAAGTGGTCGCCATGGCCAGCGCGTGTTTTTCGTACCCCAGGATATTCCCGGCAGGGTCCATCAATACCTGCTCTCCGAACCGGCTCGCGTACCGGGCATCCGTTATGGGAAGCGTCGATTGCACACTGTTTGCGACATCCCGGGCGGATTCCCGGTCCGGGAACAGCCCGACAACGTGTATTTCTTCAGACGTCGTAATTTCCATGCCCGCGATCACGACAAGTCCGGTACCCTCCGCCGCTTCCATGAAGGCACCGACATTCCCTGCGGCATTGTGGTCGCAAATGGCGATCAGGTCCAAACCCGCGGTCTTCGCCCGCTCCACCACGCGATGGGGTGTCATATCCCAGGATCCGCAGGGAGACAGCTTGGAATGAATATGAAGATCGGCCTGGTATGTTTTCAAGATGCCCTCCCTCGGACGCCGATGGCGAACAGGCGCCCTGCGATTTCGAATGTGTTCGAAGGCGTTACGTACAGAGGTATATCCTCGATCTCCGCGCGCTCGATCACCCGATCCTCGGGATGTTTGTTGTTGGTAAAGATCACGCCCGACAATCCGGCCTGTGCGGCTACGGCGATCACATTCAGATGCGTCTGGAGCGTAGCCAGAAGCGCTCCCCTGGGCGCCCGCACCAGCACGTCGCTCAACATATCGGAGGCGTACCCGAGGGACACTTCACGATCCTCTCGAGGAAACCAAAGAGCGGATAATTCGAGTTGTTCTGCAATTTTGCTCAGTTTCATGAGATGAAATAACCTTTAAATCCTTTTAACCCGTCAGGCGTCTTTCGAAAGTCGACCGGGTATCGCCGAAACGTTAAAAACCGCAGTGCATCTATTCTATTTTGGAGCGTACGTTCCATCTTGCGCGGGCTCGGACAGAAGCCGCCGGATTTCTGCAGACAGGTCCTTGGATTTGACGGGCTTATCCAGATACCGGTCTATGGGAAGCCACACTTCATCCCTGTCCATATCCGAAAACCGAACCTTGTAACCGGCCTCTCGATTGACTTCATTCAGGGAAGTTAAAAGAATTAACGGGATTTTTTCCGTCCTGGGATTTTTCCTCAATTTACGTGCCAGGACCATACCTTCGTCGGGCGTATCCATCAAGACGTCCAGCACGGCGGCATCGATATCCGTGCTTTCTACGATCTTCATGGCATCCTTCCCGTTGTGTGCCGTAAGAACGTTGAAGCCCTCCTTTTCCAGGGCCATTTTGTTCGATGCAACAAAATCAACATCGTCATCCACAAGCAATATATTGGTCATGTTCGCTAAACCCTCCCATTCGTTACTCCGCTTGAAGCATATATCGTGAATCTTTTCACGTTATAATTATCGGCAGATTTTTTAATACGTCAAGTATAAATTATAAAATAATTTAATATGACCTCTATTATTCTATATATGGCGGCTATCCATCGATAGCAGCCTGTAATCCTAAATCCCTCCCCCCCATATATTTAACATTATATCGTGATATATATCTCGATTATAAAACACAGCTTCGCCAGTGAGGCTTCCGGGCGCAAGACTGAACGTACTAACGTACTAACGTGCGAACGTGCGAACGTGGGTTGACGGGATTAGATATATAACGGATCGGAAATTGACAGGCTGTGTGTAATGGTTACCGGGATTTTCTATACGGTGAACGTTTGAACTTGGAACTTTGAACGTGGAACTTTAAACATCCAACCTCGAACGTCTAACGTGGAACGAGCGTATAATGTGCGAACGTGCGAACGTGGGTTGACGGGATTAGCTGTATAACGGATCGGATATTGACAGGCTGTGTGTAGGGGTTACCGGGATTTTCTATACGGTGAACGTTTAAACGTTTAAACGTTCACGTATAAAATCAGTGTCAATAAATTTTCAGGCAAGCTTGTCGATAATCGATTCCAGCCGGGACGGATCGATTCCGGCGGCAATTACATCAATGTTTTCCGCAGGCTTCGCCATATCCGCGTCCTCTCCGGGATCCATGACTACAAGACACCCCCCCAGTCTGGGTTTCATAATTTCGACACGTTTTCGGAACCCGATAACTGCTTCCGGGTCGGCCAGGTCTTTTTTCATTAAGAATTCGACCGTCAGATCGGGACTTTTGATCGTGCGTTTATGGATATCCGCGAAAACGGGAATTTTATCGAGATCATCGACGAACGACAGGAACATCATGCGGCGGTCGAGTACGTAAGATGTGTCCCCCGTGCGCTTTCTCGGCTTGACCGGGGGTTCGATCGGGATATAGAAGGTTTCGACTTCACGGGCCAGCGGCATCTTCACGGCGATATGCCTGTCCAGTTTTTTGGAGTGCAGAACAAACTCCGGAATCCGCATGGCAACATGGTGAAACTGGCGACCGAAAGCAATTTCCTTCAGTTCTCCCAGGTACGGTTTAAAATCCTCGTCAAGAAGAACGCTGAAAGCCTTGTCCGGATCGAAGAGACGAATCAACGCCAGCGCCGCCCACGGCTCGTATCCCAGACAGAAAAGGTCGACGAGAGCGGCCGCGAGATCGGCGTCGGCCATCTGCTCGAATTCTTCAGGCGTTATTTTCTCCTGCACCAGTTCGAACAGCCTGTTGTAAAGCGCCCGCTTCAGGCCGGCTTTCGGTTTATGGAGAAAACTCAACAGATCGGCCGGTACCCAAATATCGTCCAATCCGAGCTGTTCCGTCACACTCTTCTCCTCCAGGGTGTAATTCCTGGACAGATTATCCACGTCCAGAGGCAGGGATGCGAAACGCTCTTCCACAACCGCTTCCCGCACCATGTCGAATCGTTGGTAAAAATCGTCTCGAAATTCCTGGGGAATTGATATTTCCGTCATATTGATCTGGATCTCCGCATGCGCGGCGGTAAAATCCTTAAGAGAATCGTATTCCTGCTTCCACTTCTGTATTGTCATGATTTTCCCATCCTAATTAGTCCATAAACCATCCATCACAATAACGTTCTAACGTTCAACGTTCAACGTTAAACGTTAGACGTTGAACGTTTGAACGTTTATAGGGTGCATGAATATCTTTCCTTGCGGCGGACCGCTCCGTTCCTCTACCATAAGACGGTTAGGAAAAACGGTTTCATACAGAAGAAAGGACCTGCCATGCTTTACCGGAAGATGGGCAAAACTACTGTGGACGTATCCATTCTTGGATTCGGCGCCATGCGGCTGCCGATGGTCGGCGCCAAAGGCGAAATGGATTCATTCGATCCCAAAATTCCGATCGATGAAGAGGAAGCCACCAGAATCGTCGAATACAACGTGGAACACGGAGTCAACTATTTCGATACCGCCTATGTCTATCACGCGGGAAAGAGCGAGACTTTTCTTGGAAAAGCCCTGCAGAAATATCGGTCGAAAGTCCACATCGCCACAAAACTGCCCACATGGAACGTAGAGAAAAGGGAGGACCTAGACAGGTTCTTCAACGAGCAGCTGGAAAAGCTCCGGACCGACTATATCGACTTCTACCTGATCCACGGGATCGGCAAATCCACATGGGAAAAGATGAAGGGACTTGGCGTATTGGAATTTTTGGACAAGTTGCGCGCAGACGGCCGCATCCGCTATCCCGGATTCTCCTTTCACGACGATCTCAAGGTTTTCAAGGAAATTGTGGACGCCTACGACTGGGGCATGTGCATGGTGCAACACAACTATTACGACCAGGTTTACCAGGCAGGCACGGAAGGCGTAGCCTACGCAGCCTCCAAGGGGCTCGGGGTGGTCGTGATGGAACCCATGCGCGGCGGCAAACTGGTCGGCAAAATCCCGACCGGAGTCCAGGCCCTCTGGGACAGCGCCGAAACCAAAAGAAGCCCGGTGGAATGGGCCCTGCGCTGGGTGTGGAACAACGGCGATGTCGCCACCGTTCTGAGCGGAACCAGCGCGCTTGCCCAGACCATTGAAAATGTGAAGCTTGCGGAAAACGGACTGCCGGATTCTCTGTCTCCCGAAGAACTGGCCCTGATCGATAAAGTCCGGATGGAATACCGGAAAAAGCTGAAAGTGGACTGCACCGGCTGCGGGTACTGCATGCCGTGTCCCAGCGACGTCAATATTCCGCAGAACTTCTCGATGTACAACGACACCTATATGTTCGACAACACCCTTGATATAAGCCGCGTTCTCTACAACGAAATGTTCCCGCCCAACCAGAGGGCGTCCGCGTGCACGGAATGCCTGGAGTGCGAGGAACTGTGCCCGCAGAAAATAGAAATTTCAAAGCATTTGAAGGACGTGCACAAAAGGCTCGGCAAGGAAGAAAAACAGTAGGCTTTTCAGAATTTTTCGACAGGGGCAAAACATGACGACAAAAGAAGATATCCGGACAGTCGTAAAGGCTTTGAAGGCCAATAACTTCAACGTTCAATATCTGGACAAGGCCAAGGACGCCGTGCCTCTCATCCTGGATCTTATCCCCCGCGATGCCACACTCGAAATGGCCGGTTCCATGTCCGTTGTGCAACTGGGACTGCAGGAAAAGCTCAAGGAAAGGGGAAACACGGGGCTCGAATTTCCGAGGCCGGGAGAAGTTCCATCCCGAAAGGATGTGCTTCTGGTCAGCACCAACGCCGTGACCCTGGACGGGAAACTTGTGAATCTCGACGGTATGGGGAACCGGGTGGCCGGCATGATTTACGGCGTAAAAAAAGTCATCCTGTTAGTCGGTCAGAATAAAATCGTCCGCGATCTCGACGAAGCCCTGGAGCGGGTGAAGATGGTTATCGCGCCCTATCACGCCAAGTATCTCGGCCTCAAAACGCCCTGCGCCTATACCGGGGAGTGCAACGACTGCGATTCGCCCATGAGGATCTGCAACATCACCACGATCCTGTGGAAAAAACCGCCCATGATGGATTTCACCATTATCCTGGTCGGAGAAGATCTGGGACTCGGCTGGGATCCTGCCTGGCCGCAGGAGCGCATCGAAAAAATCCAGTCGACCTACCGGAAGGAAATCCAGGAGTTCATGGCGAAGCTGCCGCCCCCGCCATACCGGAGCAAATAAAACGTCGTATGAACGTGCTAACGTACTAACGTGCTAACGTGAAAAGCCTTCGTCAGTAACCGACCACGTCTGGAAGGCGTGGCTTTGGCTTGCCCCGCACAGCGGGGCTCGGGATCGGTATCGGAATCGGAGTCGATCGCAAAGTAGAGAATCTAT
>JAFGTD010000012.1 GCA_016934295.1 Acidobacteriota bacterium | reverse complement strand
TTTGAATCAGCATACAGCAACATTCAACGACGCTTTTGGTTTTTAACGTGAAAGAAATGGTGCCTAGTTGTCTGTTTCCGTTGCAGGTTGCAGGTTGAACGTTAAACGTTAAAGGAAAAAAGATCGTTGGAACGTTAAAATCAGGATGACGGGTTATGAATCAGCATACAGGAACGTTCAACGACGCTTTTGGTTTTTAACGTGCAACGTTTAACGTTCAACCTGCAACGCCATTATTTTCCCGTCCCAACCTGGAAATTGCGGTAGTTATTCCGAAACCCGCCAGAAGCAGGAGAACCGCGCCGCCGATCTGGATGCCGGCGGGTCTGAAACATTGCGTAGGATAATCTTCCGGTTTGAGCTCCTTTAGAAGTTCGGCCGTCAGCACCTGGCCTTTCACGACATGCCCGACTTCAGGCCGGACTCCCTGCTGAAACGGCCATAATCCTATAACGGCTCCCAGCAGAAGGCCCAGCAGCATGCCGAGGGTTGGTTTCCGATAGCGATCCAACAGGATGTGCAGGAGATTGCTGATGCATACAACGCCCAGTACGACACCGAGACCGACAGGCAATCCGGTCGTCAGGCCAACGTTGAAGGCTGTGCCTATATCGCCGTTTTTCAGTGCCTCTTTAAAACCGTCGACGGCTGAAAGGATCGGGACATACTGCCCCAGTACAAGCAGGAGATAGCCGCCGCTCACGCCCGGCAGAATCATCGCGCTGGCGCCGGCCACACCGGCGACAAAGAACATCACATATCCGGCTTTGCCCGACTGGGAAGAAAACTGGGCCATCTGCATGAACGCCAGGACGGTCATCACCAGAAATCCGGCAGCCAGGCCGATCCACATGCCTCGACTCGGCCTCCCCAACATACGCCGGACGATGGGCACGCCACCCAGCGTCAGGCCTATAAAGAGGCTGTACATGATCCAGCGATGATCCACAACAAGGTTTTTTACAGGACCGGCGAAAAACAAAATAGCCAGCGCACCCGCCGCAATCACACATCCTAAAACCAGGATCGAGCGCAGCCGGAAACGAAGGGTGGTCACTTCCGCGATAGAATTCACAAAATCGGGATATACACCGGCAGCCAGCAGCATCGTCCCTCCGCTGATGCCGGGAACCAGGTTGGCCAGACCCATCAGGATCCCGCCGATGGCGGAACGCACAGCCAGCAGGGGCGTAATCCTTTTATCGGGTTTATGAGGATTCAGAATTTTTTCTTTACTCACGCAGGTATCTTTTCAGAAGACACCGGCCCTTTCAAGCTCTGAAACCGTCTCTTTTAATGCGAGTCCCTGAGTCGGTCCGTTTCATGCATAGTATTTCCATAATCCCGGGTTCAGTCGATTGACTCCTATGGGTGTATCTGTTAGATTTACGGGTTTATACTCCGTCCGGAGACATTCTCCATGTTCACCAAGATACTGACTAAAATAGTTGGCAGCAAAAACGACAGAGATCTGAAGCAGGTCGCCCCTATCGTGCAGCGGATCAACGAGTTGGAACCCGACATGGCGGGCCTTTCGGACATGCAGCTTCTGGAACTGACGCCTAAATTCCGGCAACGCATCTCCAACGGCGAATCATTGGACGACATCCTCCCCGAAGCCTTTGCGGCGGTACGGGAAGTCGGCAAGCGCATTCTTAATATGCGGCATTTCGATGTCCAGCTGATCGGCGGCATTTTTCTGCATCGCGGACGCATTGCCGAGATGAAAACCGGTGAAGGGAAAACGCTTGTCGCCACTCTCCCGGCTTACCTCAACGCCCTCGAAGGCAAGGGTGTCCATATTGTCACGGTCAACGACTACCTTGCAGGACGCGACGCCGAGTGGATGGGAAAGATCTATCGGGGACTGGGCCTGGCGGTCGATTGCATCCAGCATCCCCTTTCCGACCAGGAAAGAAAAAATGCCTACGCCGCCGACATCACATACGGCACCAATAACGAACTGGGCTTCGATTACCTTCGCGACAACATGAAGTACTCCATGGAAGACTGCGTGCAGCGGGAGTACCATTTTGCGATCGTGGACGAAGTGGATTCCATCCTGATAGATGAAGCCCGCACTCCTTTGATTATTTCAGGCCCTTCGGACGAATCCACCGACAAATACTATAAAGTGGACCGGATTGTCCCGAAACTGCGCCGGGATATCGACTTCCAGGTGGATGAAAAAGCACGGACCGTCAGCCTGACGGAAGAAGGGGTGGAAAAAACAGAGAAACTCCTGGCGGTAGGCAACCTGTACGAACCCCAGAATATGGACTGGGTGCATCACACCTACCAGGCTTTAAAAGCGCACATCCTTTTTAAACGGGATGTGGATTACATGGTCAAGGACCATGAAGTCGTCATCGTCGACGAATTTACCGGCAGGCTCATGCCGGGACGCCGGTACAGCGACGGCCTGCACCAGGCGCTGGAAGCCAAAGAAAACGTTAAAATCGAAAGGGAAAACCAGACGCTCGCCACGGTTACCTTCCAGAACTACTTCCGCATGTATAAAAAACTGGCCGGCATGACCGGAACCGCCGAAACGGAAGCGGAAGAATTCTTCAAAATATACAAGCTGGAAGTAAACGTCATCCCTACAAACAAAAATCTCATCCGTACGGAGTTCTCGGATGTCATCTACCGGACGGAACGCGAAAAATACAGCGCCGTCGTCGATGAAATCAAGGAACTGAACGAAAAAGGCCAGCCGATCCTGGTCGGCACTATTTCGATTGAAAAATCGGAAAAACTGGCCCTTCTATTGAAAAGGCAGGGCATTCCTCACGTAGTCCTGAACGCCAAATACCATGCAAAGGAAGCGGAAATCGTCGCCCAGGCGGGACGCAAAAAGGCGGTAACCATCGCAACCAACATGGCCGGGAGGGGAACGGATATCCTGCTCGGCGGGAACCCGGAATTCCTGACCATTCAGACTCTGCGCGAGAAAAACCAGGATCCCGCCTCGGTCCCGGAGGAAGAATACGATCGGATCTTCAAGCATTGGGTCGAGGTCTGTTCAAAAGAACATGATGAAGTCGTGGGAATGGACGGGTTGCACATCATAGGCACCGAACGCCATGAAGCGCGGCGGATCGACAATCAGCTGCGCGGCCGTTCCGGCCGGCAGGGAGATCCCGGTTCCTCCAGGTTCTATCTTTCCCTGGAAGATGACCTCATGCGGATTTTCGCCAGCGACCGCATTTCGGGCATGATGCAATCCCTCGGTATGGAAGAGGGCGTACCCATCGAAAGCAAACTGATAACCCGTCAGATCGAAAGAGCCCAGAAACAGGTAGAAGGCAGGAACTTTGAAATACGGAAACACCTGCTGGAATACGATGACGTCATGAACAAACAGCGGGAAGCCATCTACGCCATCCGAAGGGACTTGCTGGAAGGGTCGGATCAGAAAGATTATATCCTGCAGCTTGCCAATGACATCATGCTGGATCTGGTCGATCAATATACGCCCAGGGAAAAGTCTCCCGACACCTGGGATTTTGAAGGCCTCCGGGTCAACGTGGGGAACCAGTTCGGCTTCGATATCAGCCAGCTCGGCATCGCCATGGACAGTGTGACCTACCCGGAACTGACCGAAACGCTGACCGAGAAAATTCAGAAATATTACGAGGACAAAGAACAGCGGCTCAGTTCCGAATACATGCGCTATCAGGAGCGCATCATTATGCTGCAGGTTCTGGACACGCAGTGGAAGGATCACTTGTGGGCTCTGGACCACCTGAAAGAAGGCATCGGCCTCCGCGGCTACGGGCAGCGGGACCCTCTTATGGAATACAAGAAGGAAAGCTTCGACATGTTTGAGTCGCTCCGGGCCCGGATGGAAGAGGAAACCGTACGTTTTCTCTATCTATTCGAACCTATAAGCCGGGCCGAACAGGATATCCGTGAAAAAGAGCGGGAAGAAGCACGACGCAAGGCGCAGAGAGATCAGAATTTAGTCTTCAGTTCGGGGGATTCCGCTCCCGTTAAACCGAAAAAGCGGGCAGCGGCCAAAGTCGGCAGGAACGATCCCTGCCCGTGCGGCAGCGGTAAGAAATATAAGAAATGTTGCGGGAGTTAACTACTGTAAAGCGTCGTTGCATGTTGAACGTTCAACGTTGAACGTTAAAAGCTAAAAGATCGTTGCACGTTAAAAACAAAAGCGTCGTTGCTTATTTAATTATTACTCGTGTAAATGTCTACACGTTCAAACGTTCGACGTCAAATGTTGAACGTTAGACGTTAAACGTTAGAACGTATTAAGTTTTATAAATAACGATACGGTACATTCATTCGGGGGTTTTATGGTTAGAAACGCAGTTTTTAAGGAAGCGCTAACATTCGACGACGTTCTTTTAGAACCTGCCAAAAGCGACGTATTGCCCTCCGAGGTAACCATTTCGACACGTCTCACGCGGAATATACCCTTGAACATCCCCCTGTTGAGCGCAGCCATGGATACGGTAACCGATTCCCGAATGGCAATAGCGATGGCGCAGCAGGGCGGCATGGGCATTATTCATAAGAACATGCCCATTGAAGATCAGTCCGACGAGGTGGACAGGGTAAAACGATCCGAAAGCGGAATGATCGTCAATCCCATTACAATGTCCCCCGAACAGAAAATCCATGAAGCCATGGAGGTCATGAAGAAATACAGCATTTCAGGACTTCCCATCACATCCAACGGAAAACTGGTCGGGATCCTGACCAACCGCGATCTCCGGTTCGAAACCCGTTTGAATAAGAAGATTTCCGAATTAATGACAAAGGACAACCTCATTACCGTTCCCGTAGGAACGACCCTGGAAAAAGCGGAGAGCATCCTTCATCGCCACAGGGTGGAAAAGCTTCCTGTCGTAGACAGCAGGTACCGCCTTAAAGGTCTCATCACCGTAAAAGACATTCAGAAGAAGATCGCCTATCCGGACGCCTGCAAGGACTCCCTGGGCCGCCTCCGGGTAGGCGCCGCCATCGGGGCTACGGGAGACTTCATTGAAAGGGCTAAAGCCCTGATAAAAGCGGGTGCGGATGTCCTGGTGGTCGATACGGCCCATGGCCACTCCACGCGGGTCATAAACGCCGTGAAAGAGATCAAGCGAAAATTCCCGGAAATAGACCTGATCGCCGGAAACGTCGCCGTCGATGAAGGAGCCGCGGCACTGGCCAAAGCCGGAGCGGACGCCATTAAAATAGGCATCGGTCCCGGATCCATCTGTACCACCAGAGTGGTCAGCGGCGCAGGGATTCCTCAAATAACGGCCATAATGGAGTGCTCCAAAGTCGCCCATAAGGCGGGCATCCCTGCGATTGCCGACGGGGGGATCAAGTACTCGGGCGATATCGCCAAAGCCATTGCGGCCGGAGGAGACTGCGTCATGATCGGCTCGCTCTTTGCGGGAACCGACGAGAGCCCGGGAGAAACCATCCTGTATCAAAACCGCAGCTACAAGGCATACCGCGGCATGGGCTCCCTGTCGGCGATGAAATCCGGAAGTCGCGACCGCTACAGCCAGGAAGGAGCCTTTTTTGAAGGGAAGCTGGTCCCCGAAGGCATCGAAGGAATCGTTCCTTATAAAGGAAGTATCGAAGTGATGATCCCGCAGCTTGCGGGAGGATTGCGTGCCGGCATGGGCTACTGCGGATCCAAAAATATCAAGGAACTGCAGGCGCGAAGCCGTTTCATACGCGTGACTTCCTTCGGCCTCAAGGAAAGTCACGTGCACGATGTCCTGGTCACGAAAGAAGCGCCCAACTACCGTACCGAATTATAAAGTAGGGGCGAACCTTGTGTTCGCCCTATAAAAAAACCGTTGCAGGTTGAACGCTTACACGTTCCACGTTAAAACCAAAAAGATCGTTGAATGTTCAAACATAAAATTTATAAAAGAAGCTAATTCAAATAGTTAAATACGTCAAAACATGCCATAGAGACCTGCGGTCTGCCCGAAACGTGCAACGACGCTTTTTTCTTTTAACGTTCAACGTGCAACCTGCAACGACGTTTTAATCGGTTGGGGCGAACACAAGGTTCGCCCCTACGGGAAATAATATCGGAATAATGACGACAATTGGACTGTCGACTACCAATCAGCCCCAATCTTGAATCTGCAATTTGTAATCTTCAATCCCTTTTTGTGACGCCCCCCACATTTCATATAATAAAAGCGGCAACTTTCTTCTCCATATCTTACTCCAGGGGATAAAACCTCCGATAAGTTGCTAGAATGAATAAAATTATGCCGCTCTTCCGGAAACGTCGGATGCTATAAGCGTCCCCGAAAATCGAGAAATACGGGGGCAAACCGGCGAAGGACGGTTTAAAACGCATAGCCTGAAGCATTATTTGAAACGCTTCGGGCAAAAATGCGTGAACAGTAATAAGGGAAGCCAATCACAATTCCCATAAATTCGTCTTTTCTTTAGGAATAGCCGTTATGTGCTGTGATAAAATTATATGCCACTTGTTCGAAATCCTTTTACGTGGAAGGCGGCGTATACCCTGTAGAAGGGATTTGGGAATCATCACGCGTTTCCGGCCCGCATTTCTTACAAGGATTTGTCGCTTCACTTATAAACAAGGTGTCGACACTTTTTGGAATTACGGGCTTGAATACTTCCAGTTAGATGGAGTTGTCCGGGAAGCACGATCTTAAACAGCAGATTGAATTCAAATATAGGACGGTAACCGTTGAGTATCAAAATCGAGGCGCTAAAGTCGAAAAAGCTCATAGGACAGGTCTTCCTGGAACGGGGTTTGATCGATGGGGAGGAACTTAAAACCGCCCTCAACCTTCAGGCCGAATCCAGGGAAAAACTCGGCAAAATGCTCGTGGACCTGGGCTATGTATCGGAAAGGGACTGTCTTGCAATCGTAAGCGAACATCTGGACATCGAAGCCCTGTCCCCGGCCGACTACCCCAAGGTCCCGGTGCTTGAAAACGTATTCACACTCCGCTTCATGAAGCAGTGCAAATTCGTTCCCGTCGCCCTCGAAAACAACGTCCTTACACTGGCCATGACCGATCCCCAGGACAACTCGACGCTGGATTCCATCCGGCAGGCAACCCGATACGAGGTAAAAGCCCTGTTGGGCGCCGAGAGCGAAATTATGGATACGCTCGAAAAATTATACGGCTCCGCTTCCAGCACATTGGGAAGAATCATCGAAGGCATCGACGAGGGAAACATTGAAAACCTTCCCGATGAAATAGAGGACATCGAACAGTTGAAGGACCTGGCCTCGGAAGCCCCCGTCATCCGACTGGTCAATCTCCTTATCTCGAAGGCAATCGAACAGCGGGCCAGCGACATTCATATCGAACCGTTCGAAAAAGACCTGAAAGTGCGCTACAGGATTGACGGAATTCTTCACGATGTCGAGTCTCCGCCCAAGAAACTGAAGGCGGCTCTTATCAGCCGCGTTAAAATCATGTCGAAGCTGAACATCGCGGAACGGCGGCTTCCCCAGGACGGGAGGATAAAGCTGAAAGTTCTTGGGAAGGATATCGATCTTCGCGTTTCCACCCTTCCGACGCTGTACGGTGAAAGCGTGGTCCTGCGTATTCTCGACAAGAGCAACACCAACCTGTACGACATCCGGCGTCTCGGCTTTCCCGAAGACTCGCTCCGCACATTCGAATCCCTGATTCGGCGACCGCACGGCATATTCCTGGTGACAGGACCTACCGGAAGCGGGAAAACAACGACGCTGTACAGCGCCCTGAGCGCTATAAACCAGCCGGATAAGAAGATCATCACGATCGAGGATCCTATTGAGTACCAGATTGACGGCGTCAACCAGATCCACGTGAATCCCCAGATCGACCTGACGTTCGCAACCGGATTGCGCCACATCGTGCGGCAGGATCCGGATGTCATCATGGTAGGGGAAATCCGCGATCTTGAAACGGCCGAGATCGCCATACGGGCGGCCCTGACGGGACATCTCGTTTTTTCCACCCTGCATACCAATGACGCGCCCAGCGCCATCTCGCGCCTCGTCGACATGGGCGCGGCGGATTACCTCATCGCCTCTTCATTGCTGGGAGTCCTTGCCCAACGCCTCATCCGGGTGATCTGCCCCTCATGCAAAACAGAGGTACATCCGGTGCCGGAAATGCTGGAGGAAATCGGGTTCCGCCACGGCAATTCCCGAAACGGTTCCGACCGCTTCTTTGAAGGGCAAGGCTGCGAGCGGTGCAGCAACACCGGATTTATTGGAAGAATTGGTATCTATGAGCTTATGACCATTAACGACGACATAAGAAAACTCATGGTAGGCAAAGCGGATTCCGGCCAGATTCGGAAGAAAGCGCTGGAAAACAACATGCGCACGCTGAGGGACGACGGCTGGCTTAAAGTCCGCCAGGGAGTTTCCAGCATCGCCGAGGTATTGCGCGTCACGCAGGATTCATAATCGGCGTTCATTTATTTAATGCTGTTCAAAAGAGATAAAACGGGTTCAGGAACCGATGCCATCGTATCGCTATAAAGCAAGCACAATGGACGGGAAATTGATCGAGGGGACAATGGAAGCCGCCGACGACGGGACCGTCGCGCTGAAGCTCCAGGAAATGGGCCTCTTTCCGGTACGCATCGATTTTTCCGACAGCAAAACATTCCTCAAACGCGAAATCGAATTGCCCTGGAGGCGGAATAAAATCCGGCGCAAGGATCTCCTGGTATTCACCCAGGAGCTGCATACTCTTGTCAAATCCGGCTTCCCGCTGGACCGCAGTCTTACAATCATCAGCCAGATCGCTGAAAGTCCGGCGATGCGCGACATCGTTCAGGACATCCTCAAGGAAGTCAAAGGGGGGAAATCCTTCTCCGAAGCGCTGGGGAAACACCCCGATGTTTTCCCGAAAGTCTATGTCAATATGATTCGTGCGGGAGAAGCCGGCGGAGCGATCGAAGAGGTCCTGGCCCACTTGACCGCCTACCTGGTAACGAGCGACGATCTGCGGTCCTACATAATCGGGGCCATGATCTATCCCGTACTGCTCTCCGTCGTTGCACTGGCAAGCATCACGATCCTGACGCTGTTTGTCGTCCCCAGGTTTGTAGTGATTTTTGAAGACATCGGCGTACCGCTTCCTTTGCCCATGGCTATCCTAAAGGGAATCAGCGCCCTGGTCACGGATTTCTGGTGGCTGATACTGGCTATATGCGTCATCCTGGGAGTTTACTTCAGGCGATTCCGGAACAGCGCTTCCGGAAGGCTGAAATGGGACCGTTGGCTGCTGCGCACTCCGCTGCTCGGCACCGTGCTTCGAAAAGTAGAGGTCTCGCGTTTTTCCAGGTCGCTGGGCACCCTGCTTCACGGAGGCGTCCCTCTACTCCAGGCTATGACCATCGTAAAAGAAATCATCGGGAATCAAAGTATCTCCCTGGCGATTGAGCCGATCCGGACCGGCATTAAAAAAGGGGAAGGGATAGCGCAACCTATGAAACAGAGCGCCGTATTTCCGCCCCTGGCCATGCACCTGATTGAAGTAGGGGAAGAAACGGGAAAACTGGACAACATGCTGAATCAGGTTGCGGAAGTTTACGATGTAGAGGTTCGGAACAGCATAAAAAATCTTTTCGCTTTTTTTGAGCCGGCGCTCATCGTATTGATGGGCATCATTATCGGAGCTATCGTGATATCCATGCTCACCGCCATTTTCAGCATTAACGACATACCGCTTTAACAGCAAGAGCCGGTCGGGAGGAAAGCATGTTTGTGAATTATGAGGACCGCAAATCGGAAGAAGGTATGACGCTGGTCGAAATTATTATTGTCGTGGTGATTATTGCCATGCTTGTAGGGGTAATCGGATTGAAGCTGGGGGGGAAATTAAGCCAGGCAAAAGAAGATATAGCACAGATTGCCATAGCGGATCTCGAGGGCTCCCTGGTTCTATACATGGTTGAGGTGGGCAACTATCCAAATTCGAACGAGGGGCTGGAAGCGCTGCTTCAGAATCCCGGGAACTCACCCAACTGGCACGGGCCCTATATGAAGAAAGATCCGAAAGATCCGTGGGGAAATCCCTGGGTATATCAATTCCCCAGCCAGCACGGCCAGGAATTCGACTTGTGTTCCAACGGAGCGGACGGGATTGAGGGGACCGAAGACGACATTTGCAACTGGAAATGAGATCGATATGAACGGCTCGCAAAAAGGGTTTACATTACTGGAAATTATCATTGTGCTGCTGTTGATAACCCTTATCATGGCCGTATCCTACCCTTCGCTGTCGCGCGGCACCGCCGCGCTCAGCCTCAGGACTACGGGCAGGGACATACTCAACACCTTCCGTTATGCAAGAGAAAAAGCCGTCACCCGGCAATCGGGAATGCTGATCACAGTGGACCGTGAAAACCAGAAACTTTGCCTGACCGACGATTTCGGCGAAGGCAACCGGGAATATCTCCTGCCGGATACTGTACGCATCCAGCGCGTCCTTCTTGGCGGCGCCGAAACGGAAGACGCTGCCGTCACGGTTCGTTTCCTGCCGAATGGAAGTTCGGACACCGTGGAGATACTCCTGCAATCCAGGAACGGATCCTTTTTGAGGATCGTTTCGGATCCGATTTCAGGCGGAGCCTGTATCCGGCCCGGGGAGGAAATCCTATGACATCCGGATCCCGGATTGACAACCGGCGGACAGGATCCTCCGCGCCAGAGCGGCCGGAATCCATAGGCAATCCCGGGGGATTCACCCTGCTTGAGGTTCTTATCGCACTGGTGGTACTGGCTGTCGGAATGTCGGTCACTTTGTCCGTCATCACCGGGTCGCTCGGAAATATCCGGAAGGTGCAGCTCCGGACACGGGCGGTGGAATATGCACAATCCATTATGGAGTCCTGCCTGAACCGGGAGGACCTGCAGGAGACCGCAACTTTTACGGAAAATCTCGAAGATGGATTCCAATATACCGTTTACGTGGAAGAATACGATCCGGTCATCGACGCCGAGCCTCAAATCCAAAGCCGGACTACCCTTCCGGTAAAGCTGATGCAATACACGGTTGAAATGATGGCCCCCGATTCACCGGAGCCGGTATATCAATTGCAGACCTTAAAACTTGTCAATACGTCTCTGGAGCGGCAGCAGCCGATATTGCGATAATGATGTCTGAGAAAAGAAGCGCCGTTCAATCCGAAAAGGGTTTCACGCTGCTGGAAATGATGGTAGCGGTCACTCTTGTCGTAATGATGGCCCTAGGCATCTGGTCGATTTTCAGAACAAGCCTTCGGGCGTGGTCCCGCGGCACGGAATACATCGACGCAAGCCAGCGCCAGCGCAACATCCTGGACATGGTTCGCAAGCAGATTGCATCCGCCTACCCGCTGACGGCTCCACCCGATCCGGCTTCACCCGTCCCGGTCAATCCGATTTTCCATGGCACGGAAACCAGTCTTTATTTTATCAGCCTGAACTCCCTCCGTTTTCACGACAGCCCCGGACTCACCCTCGTGAATTATGAAGTCGCCCAGGATCTTCAAGGGGCCTATACTCTGCAGGAAAGGGAAGAACGATACCTGGGGCAAATCCCGGACACAGAAAGCGAAATGGACCTTCCGGGGGCAACGCCTCTTTTCGGAAACCTGATCCAATGCTATTTCGAATACCGAAGCAACGACGATAATGAAGATCCCTGGGTTCGGGAATGGGATGCCCGGGAGCGGGGCCAGTTGCCTGAAGCCGTTGCCGTGACCATGGCTTCAACGGATATTGACGGCGTTACGCGAAACCACCATATGATCGTCCCCATTCACGCGACAAAAGGAACCCTGCAAATGAATATCCTGAATCGGGGCGCTATCCGGCAGTTGATGCAGGGGGGAAGGATACCCGGAAGGGGGACGGGAAGAGATCTTGAATTAGATATTGAGGACAGGTTTGAAGGAAGATTTGAAAATATGCCCGGGAGGGGATCCGGAAGAGGGCCCGGAAGAGGACCGGGAAGAGGATCCGCGGGAGGGCCTGAACAAGAACTCGACGAAAGGTTTCAGGATTTACTCAGAAGAAGGCTGGAAAGGGAACAAAGGCGATAAAAAAGCAGTGGGCAGGAGGCAGTAGGCAGGAGGTAGTAGGCAGTGGGCCGTGGGCAGGATTGAGATTCTTATGAAAAAGGCGAAGGAAGATCGTAGGGGCGACGCCCTATGAAAAATACAATCGGCAACCCGCAATTGACGGAGCATGGAACTTGTAGGGGCGAACCTTCCGCCTTCGCCCTATGGGCTTCGGCGGACAAGTGTGTTCGCCCTGTGAACAATACAATAGGCAGTATGCAGTGTGCAGAGTGCGGGGTCGTATTGGTCGCGCTGCTGTGGGTCTTTATCGCCCTGTCCGCGATAGTCCTGAGCTTTGCAAGGGAAAGCCGTGTGGAGGTTACCGCGATCCGCAATGCCCAATCCCTGGAGAAGGCCTATTACATAGCGCGCGCCGGCCTCTCGGAAACCATATACAGACTTTTACACCAGAGGTTCTCTTCCCCGGTCTCGACACCGGGACTCCAGCAGGAACCGACACCGCTGGATCTCGGAAGAATTGAGGGGGAATTCGGAGGCGGGCGCTTCCTGGTGGAGATTCAGGATGAATCCGGCAAGGTCAACCTGAACACGGTCTCCGAAGAACAGCTTCGTACTCTTGTTCTGGCAACCGGAATCCCTCCTCGCGATGCCGATATAATCACCGATTCGATTATGGACTGGATCGACCAGGATAACGCGCATCGTATAAACGGGGCTGAGGACGAATATTATCAGACACTGAACCCTCCATACACGCCCAAGAACGGCAGCATC
This sequence comes from Acidobacteriota bacterium, assembly GCA_016934295.1. Classification (GTDB taxonomy): domain Bacteria; phylum Acidobacteriota; class UBA6911; order UBA6911; family UBA6911; genus UBA6911. The sequence goes on along the minus strand of JAFGTD010000012.1, from coordinate 6,253 downwards.
GACGCAACGGAAGAAATTCTTCTCGTCCGGGGGGTCACTCCGGAGTATTTCTACGGCAAGCCGGAAAAAACCGACGACGGATCCGTCATCTATAAATACGGCCTCTCCCGCTATCTGACCGTTTATTCGAACCTGAACAGGAATCAGATCAACGTTAATTTCGCGCCCCTTCCGGTACTATTATCCATCCCGGGAATGCCCCCGGAAGCCGCCGAGAGGATCCTGGAGAGACGTCGCACGAATCCCTTTCAAAGTCCGAGAGAAATCTCAAGTGAAATTCCGGGGGCGCTGGGAGCCGAGACGCTTCAATATCTCATGACCCAGGCGACGGGCACCTACACCCTGCATGCAGCCGCATACGAAAGAAATTCGAATGTGCGGCGCGTGATTCGCGCCGTAGTCAGTCTCGACGGCAACCAACAGAACTTACACCGAATTCTTTACTGGAACGAAAGCGTTCCCTCTTACGAAGGCGCAACTTTATGATTTACCTGAAGACCAGTATCGGGATCGAAATTCGCGGGGAGGATCTTCTCTTATCCTCGCTTCAAGGCAATCTTTCCGGGGGAACATTCACGCATTTCAAGCGCGTTGCCGATTACCGGCATCGCGATACCATGGAATTGCGGCAGGAAATCCATATCTTTCTGAAAAATAATGTTCTCGGCCAGGACAATATCGTGCTGGGAATCCCGCGCAGGGATATTCTCCTGAGACACCTGGAACTCCCGGCGGAAGTAGCGGACAACCTGAAGCAGGCAATCCAGTACCAGGTGCAATCCTTCGAACCTACCGAAGAAGACAGCTATTACTACGATTACGCCGTACTGAACCGGACGGGGAAAAATAAACGTCTTTCCATACTTCTGGTGATGGTCCGAAGAAGCATACTGGACAATTATCTCCAGCTGATGCAGGAACTCGGGATTCAGCCCGCACTGGTGACCTGCAGCACCCTCGCACTGACAAACCTGTTTTTGCAGAACAGCAAAAACCAGCAGGATAAGACCTACATCCTGGCGGATGTGGCGCCGTCATCGTTTGAGCTGCTGGTACTGCACCATGGAATACCGGTGTATTCGCAGGAAATTCTTAAAGAGAGCGACCTGGGCTGGAAAAACCTGATACTGAAGGAAATTAACGAAGCGGCCTCAAGAATCCGGCTGGGCCCCGAAAGCTCCATCGAACAGATCATCCTGGCCGGGGAATCATCCGAGGAGGCCTATGAGTCAATAAAAGAGGAAATTCCCGAATGCGCCCTGCTGAAAAATATCACTCATCTTAAAAGCACCGCGGAAAACAGGCGCTACCTTCAGGAAGCGGCAACCGCGACCGGCCTGGCGCACATTGCAATGACACGAAATCCTGCGGTTAAAATCAATCTGCTTCCCGCCGCTTTCCGATTCAAGCAGCCCCGCTGGGCTTATATTTCAGCCGCTGTTCTGGGTATATTCATACTGGTGTTTCTCGCGGGCCTGTTCCTCCACCGGCCGATCCAGGATCGCCAACTGGTAGAGGAGTTGGACCGGGAAATTTCTTCCCTTAAAACATCAGTCGCCCGGGTACAGGCTTTGCGCAAACAGACGGAAGATCTTGAAAAAGAAATCCATACCATAGAAAACCTGTTTCGAAAAAAGGACGCAAACCTGGAGGTTCTCCAGGAACTGACCACAATCCTTCCGGATGATACGTATTTAAGCAACTACATTTATCGAAACGGCAGCATTACGATAGGGGGGTTGAGCGATTCCGCCACCGACCTGATCCCCATTCTCGAAAATTCGCCTCTATTGCATAATGTCGGGCAAAAAAGCGGCATTTTCAGGGACGCGCAAACCGGCAAAGACCGATTCACCAGCATTGAAGCGGAACTGGAGGAATAACTCGTGAAGTTAGGGGCGAAAGAAAGAAAATTCATCATTATCGGGCTGGGCGTCATCGCAGTCCTGGCGCTTCTTTACGCACTGACCGATTCCCGGCCGGGCAGCGAAGGGCTCAACGACACGGTGGAGCTCAGAAAGAAAACGCTTCTCAAACAGCGGGAAACCCTTTACCTCGAAGGCGTGTACGAATCCCGGTTGCAGATGTACAACAACCGCCTCCAGGAAAACATGTCGAGACTCCTGCCCGGAGACAGCCCCAATGTTGCCGGGGCGGAACTGTTGAATATCCTTACCGATTTCGCCGACAGAAGCGGCGTGGCAATAAGCCAGAAAAGCCAGCTTAAGGAAGAAATCGTCGAGAACCGGCTGGTAAAGATTTCGGCCCGGCTCGTAACAAGCTGCGACATGGATCAGCTGGTGCGATTTTTGACCGAAATTGAAAATTACGATAAATTTTTAACGATTGATGAGTTCAGGATCGGGGCGTCACGAAACCGGAGAGATCCCGGGATACGCCCGAACCTGACCATTTCGGGTTATATCAATTCCAACGAAGACAATACGGAGACAGGCGATCAGGATACAAGTTCGTAAGACTAAAACGCCGGCCGTTACCGGGGCGATATTGTCGCGTTTCCTGGAAGGTTTGTTATGACAAAAAAATGGATTGCTATAAACCTGCTGCTGCTTATATTAGCGGGAATAACCGGCAGGCAGCTCTATGTTTCCGTGCAGGAGTTCAAGGCGGAAAATGATTTGTCGAAAATCCAGCCCGACCGATCCCTGAACCAGGAAATAGCCCAGGAGGCGATCCTGCAACCGCCGATTAAGAACCTGCGCTACAATACATCGGATTTCGCCGTTATTCCTGAAAAGAACCTGTTTTCAGAATCCCGGTCGCGGGAAGATTCCGGAGAAAGCCCGGTCCAGTCCGGAACCATGCCGGCGTCCCAAAGACCCATATTGGTAGGCGTTATCCTTACGGAAGACCAGAAAATTGCCTCTATCCTTGAACCCAGAGGCCGCGGCCGCAACAGTGAAGTCCAGATGAAACGGGTTGGGGACGAATATGCAGGCTATACCGTCGCGGAAATTGAATCGGATCATATCGTGCTCGACAACAACGGGCAGAAGGAAATAATTACACTTGACGACAGTGCTCAAACGGCTCGAAGGGGCAGAACGAGTAACGTACCCACACGGGTGGTTTCCATCGGAGGCGGCGCAACCACCGGCAATATTCCGGTCAGCGTAGTTGCGGGAGGAACCGGCGCGTCTCGAACCCCTCCGGCATCCGCGGCCCGAACGGTTAATCCCCAGGCGGACAATAATGTTCGCAATACCGTTGTCGCGGTTTCCGGAATCCAGCCGGGCGGTCAGCAGACCGATCCGACCGCGGAGGGAAACGCACAGCAGCAGGGAAATACACAGAGTCCAAAATCGCAAACACCGGTGCCAACCCCCGCGGGGATCCAAAGGGATCCCCGCGTTATTCGAACGCCCTTTGGAGACATTATCCGCCCGGATCCGTAGCAGCCCGTGGGGGAAGTACCGTGCTAATACCTGTCCCGAATAAATTTCGCAGTACTGAATGAAATTCGCAGGGACTCTCCGAGAGAGGAAGTTGTATGGCCATGAGCATCAATAAATCCTGGAGCGCTATTATTTTATTCACTTTTATGCTGGCAGGCAGCCTCTGCCCGGCAGCGCCTGCTCCGCAGGAACGTCCCCGGAGGATTCCCCTCACGGAAGAGCAGGAGGAGGAAAGACTCCGCACGCTGGAGCGTTTGAGAGATCAATTAAATCAAAACCGCCCGTTGCCCAAGCAGCCGGCGCAGCAGGAGGAACCCGCCGCGCCGGAGCCGGCTGCACCCGCGCAAACGCAAAGCAGCCTGCAGGCATCAAACGGAAAATTGCGTCTGATCTTCAACGATGCGGATTTAATAGCCTTTATCCGGCAGATTTCGGAACTTCTCAGCCTGACGCCCCTGGTTATCGATTCGGATGTGCAGGGAACCGTTACCATTCACAGCTCCGAACCGATGACGAAAGATGAGGTCCGCGCGCTTTTCAACCTGATCCTCAAGACAAAAAACGTTTCCCTTATAGAGCAGAACGGCATCTACCAGGTTGTTCCGATTTCTTCCGCATTGAGGACCGGGGTCGATCTTATCGAGCACCCGACTCCGGGCGCCGATGCGGAACCCGCTGCGGAACCCGCCGCGGAATCATACGAAATTCCACGGCTCTCCACCAATGTTGTTTCCGTGGAGTTCATGCCCGTGAAGGACCTGATCGAACCTATCAAACTCCTTATGACCGAAGGCGGCGTTATCATGCCGTACGAACGGCTGAACATGCTGATCCTGACCGACTACAGCGACAGCATCGAAAGAATCCTGCAAATCATCCACATGCTCGACGACCGCTACATGGACCCGGATCTCATTGAACTCATCAAGATCGAGCACAATGCCTCCGCCGATGTCGTTGCAGACCTTCAAAAGATGTTCGGCAGCGGCGAGAAGGATTCTTCGACGGGCATTTCATTTATTTCTCTCGACCGGATGAATTCCATTTTCGTTATAGCGGCCTCCAAGCGCGGGCTGGAGGAGGTGAAGCGATGGATTGACATACTAGATACGACGACGGGACGCAGTATCCAGAACAACGTTTATATCGTGAAAAACTCGACCGCATCCAATATAGCCACCCTGCTTTCAGCGTTGTACGGAGGAGAAGGAACGGCCGGAACTTTGGATCAAGGATCTTCTCCCACAGGTTCCCAGCGGGGCCAGATCGGAGGAAGCCTCGGTTCTGCTTTAGGCCAAAGCACCGGGCAGAGGGGCAGTTTCGGCACCTTCACCAATCAAAGCTCCTCTCAGTCCGGCAATTACGCGGAGGGAGGATATGCCGGAGGAATGATGGGGGGCGGAATGTTCGGCGGCGGACAACAGCTGAATCCCCAGTTCAGCGCCTCCCGCGGAATATCCTCCGTGATTATTCAGGGGGGAGAATTCTCCGGTCTGCAGGACACCATCCGTCTGGTGGTCGACGACATCAACAACCGCCTGTTCATTCAATCCACCGCCGCGGATTATCAATTCATTCTGGAAGCCATTGTATCCATGGACGTGATGCCCCGCCAGGTCAGGATCGATGCAAGCATCTATGAAGTCGATCTTACCGACGACCTCAGCTTCGGCGTCGGCGCGGCGCTGCGGGAGAGAACCGGCGGCAGTACGACGGAATTCTACCTGAACTCGTCCACGGAAGGGACGCCTTCCGGATTTACAGCCGTCAACGTCGCCCTGATCGGGAGTTCCCAGGAACTGATTTCGGCGCTGAATGCACTGCGCGAAAAAACCAATGTCAAAGTTCTCGAGAATCCCACCGTATTCGCCATGGACGGCAAAGAAGCGTATATCACTGTCGGTGCCGAAATTCCTTATTACGGAGCCACTTACTCAACTAATGTAACAACGTCAACAGCCGTCCAGTACAGGGACACGGGAGTTACGCTCTTCGTCCGGCCGCGCATCTCCGAATCCGGATCCATAACCATGGACGTCCTGCAGGAAGTCAGCGGTGTGGGTGTAAACACTTCTCTGGGACCCACATTCACCAAGTCCCGGGTGGAAACCACCCTGATCGTCAAGGACGGAGAAACCGTAGCCATCGCGGGCCTGATTCGCGATTCCGACAGTCTGACGCGCACAGGATTCCCTATAATTTCCGACATCCCGATTCTGGGAAGTCTTTTCGGCCAGACAACCAAGAGCAAACGAAGGAGCGAGCTCGTTATCCTCATTACGCCCCATGTCATCGGCAACGCGGACACATTCAATGAAATCACCAAGGGATTCAAGGACTCGATGCGAAACGTGCGCAAGTTCACCGACAAGACAGAGCGCGAACGGGTCCAGGACGCGAAGGATGCGATCGAAGAGCGCATAGAGGCGGAAGAGAAACAGCGTTTAAAAGAAGAGCGCGAAAGACAAAGACAAAACAGGAAATAACCTTCCAGCTCATTTCTTAAAACAGCACGCCGCTCATTTAAAGGGCGGCGTGCCTGCATCCCCCGGCCAACCTACGGTTTCATGTGCTTTTCCATGAAATCCAGATATACGCCCCAATCGGAAGTACCGTCCTCGGCGTTCATGCCGTGGCCTCCTTTGTGCATGTAATAGCCGATATCGTGCAGGACGGGCACGCCGCTTGCCGGGACTTGATCGGTGCCCAGGCCTTTCTTGCCGAACAGTTCGTACACCGGTTCGGCCGCAACCGCCGCCTTGAACTCGCCCAGAGGATCCGACCATTTATCGGTGTCTCCCGTTTGCAGCAGCACGGGCCGCGGAGCCATAAGCGCG
>JAFGTD010000191.1 GCA_016934295.1 Acidobacteriota bacterium | reverse complement strand
TTACATTACGTGGAGTTCCGTCTGCTCATTGGGGGGCGTGTATATTCAACAATCGCTTATCCTCGCGTGAATGCTGGACGGTTACAGCCTGGGCCCCTAGGAAATCAATTATTCGAAACCCCGAACAGGTTCATCCTGCAGGATATGCATGAAGGCAAGATACCTGTCTCTGCAATTCGGGCATTGTTCGAGGTGTTTTTGAAAAATATATCGCATCTCTGAACTTAGGCAACCACGATAAATTTCGTAGTAAATGATGTCCAGGAGCAATTCCTCGCAAAAATCACCGTATGAAGGTTCCATCTTACGACCTTTCTTTTAAACTAAGAGGGTAATGAGTTGTTGCTCCTGGAATCATGGTTAATTTATGGAAGCACCGGTTTGAAAGCAGGGTGCGACGGACGCTTACTCCAAGGGAGACATCGCCCGGTTTTCGGGGAGATAAGGATTGACAGAAGTCCATGCGGCCCCTTCTTCCCGGATACTCAGTTCCGTACCCTCATTGTCAGTAAATGCGTCGAAGAAGGGAAACATCAACTGATTTCCGTGTGAAAGGGAATCGACGAAAATCCTTACAGCTCCCCCATTCGTCGCACCAGGATCTGAAATCCTCTCATGTGTAAATGATTCGGGGAAGGGCGCCCCATTCATGCAGCACGGCACGGGATCAGACCCTCCCGCAAGCGCACTACTATGAGTCGTGAAATGAAGTAAAGACGCCAACGCCAGGAGAAACAGGATGGTTCCGAGTTTTTTCATTGGTTGCTCCGCTCATGAAATCTCGGGTTGCGAGCGGAGATGGCGACAGGTAAAGTAAAAAGGGAATGAACCCCATTACCTCCGCATCACCGCTTCACCCGAGAGGTAATTAGCATTAAGAACGCTCAGGTTGTTGCCGCAACCTGAGCGTTCCCTTTAACAGAAAAAATCCTCATTCTAATTGTCAAGAACGTAAGGCGGGAAGAATCGTCTACTTAAAACCTATTTTTCTCACGGCTCTAATATTCAACAAAATCCTGTCGAATGTTCGAGCCGGTTTCGTACTGATGCGGCTTGTTGGGCGGAGCGGCAGGAGCCCTATGAGAAATGCAGTTCAAAGACCGTGTCGGCGGGGAACGAAGAAGGGATATGCCGGTTATTGAGGATCTCCAATAAGGATGTATGGGATCCATTTTTGGGGCTTGATTCCATCACCGGAACGAGCGGAATGGAGCAGCGCAATCTGAGCATTTTGTAATGCCTTTACTTTGCAAACGCCGTTATTTAATTGTTTGTAGAATTGATATGTCAGCTCTTTTGTTGATGCATCATCGACCGGCGTAAGGCTTGCCAGGATTGCGGAAGCCCCCGCGTTCAGGAATGAGGGAATCAATCCCCACGGGGCTTCGCCTTCTCCCAGCGGTCCGATGGCCGTGCTGCATCCCGCAAGATTTACCAGCTTCGTTTGGGGAATTTTCCAAGCGTTTATTGCCTGACAGTCCACATAGATCTCTTCCGGATATTTCTGAAGCACCAGTACCGGTTTGCCTTGACGGGTGACTGCGTGACCGGCAAAGTGGATAATCTCCGAGGATGTTGTTAATCGACTGAATATCGGCAGATGTTTCGGCCCAAGAACGGATGCATTGTTGCCGTATAGTTTTTCTAAATATGCCAGCTCCTCGCGGGCATTGGAAAGGTCTGTGGATCCATCAATCAGCATGACATCAGGATTATTATTTAAAGGCACACTGTTGTTTATTAGGCAGTGGTAAAAAACGCCGCGTGAGGGGGCAAAGGCGACCGGTGTTCTTTCTATCAGAAAGCGGCCTTCTTTATCCTGCAGCCCGGCAAACGGCAGGAGATGCAGAGGGCCGTCCGGCAAAATCACCAGTGTCTCGGGTCTTCCCGTCGTGACATATTTTTCGATCGGAAGAATCAGTTCATTGTAAAGCCGGCGCGCGGATGCGACGAACGCCCCGGAATCGTTTTCCTGAATGCTCTCGAGATACTCATGAATCTGCAGCGAAAGTTTCGAAACAGGGGCGTCGAGTGATGCAACTTCAATCGATCCTTGATGGGTGACAAAGACCAGCAATCGGTCCTCGGTAAAAAAATATTCAACGATCCGGAATAAATCCTGCTGATAAGCATATGCGGTGGATTTTACCGGCATCCCGGCAACGGGTCCGGTCGATCTCAGATGCTCCTTCAGCGTCATGGATTTTGCCCGATCCACAAACTCCAGCGCTTTTCTCTTGTCGCCCAATGCGTGGTAAAGCAGCGAGACCATTGCCTTGTAGGGATCGAAGCGATCATTGAAAAATGTCGGTCTCAGTTCGACAGGCTTTATGGAACTCCGCATCTGCTCCAAAAGCGCAATAGCCTGCTGGAAATGAGCAACAGCCCCGTTGTAATGACCGGTCGTTTCCAGTATCTCACCCTTGAGGTGCCTGGCCTGCCACTCGATCTCCGGGTATTGGCCCGAGGAACAGATAGACAAAACCTTTTCAACCAGGTCTTCCGCATCCCGCAGGTTCTTTTTTTTAAAATGGACCTCCGCTAATCCAAGACAGTTGCGTGCCTCCAACTCGCGCATCCCGGAGGGTACTGTGTTTAGAACTTCCTCGAAAAATGTTTCGGCTGAGACTAAATCGCCGGTCCGCAGGGCGAGATCCCCTTGTTGATAAATTAAATTGAAGCGGCGGTGGCGGCTGATGGTTCCGGATATGCGCTGGACAGTCTCATTGTAGTCGCCGTCCAGCTGCTGAAGAGCCAAACGGAAGAATGTTTGGGCTTCTGAAAGGCGGTCGAGACGGTCCATGACGATCCCTAAACTTTCCAGGACTTCAACAATCTGGTTTTCAGTCAGTAAACGGTTTGCGAATCCCAGAGCATTCGTGTATTCCCTCAGGCTGTGTTCATATTGCCCCAATCGACGGAATTGGTTACCCAGTGTAATGCACGCGTAGGCCTGCCAGGAATCAAGGTTGTGATTTGCGGCCAATTTTTTCATCTCATCGGCATAGCGCAGGCTTTCGTCAAATTTCCCCCGTTCGCCGCAGATCATGGCAAGCGATCCAAGCGCTCTTGCGATAAGATAAGGGGATTCGAAGCGCATCGCAATTTCATGCATCTTACGAAATTCAAAATAAGCGCCGTCGAATTCGTCTCTGCCCAAATAAAGGCAGTTTCCGCGAAGGTGGTGAAGGTTGTACAACTGCCAGAGATCCCCTATCCTTGCATAGGGATCCTTCAGTAACCCGCTTTGGCTTAATACTTCTTCAAGTTCGCCGTCACTGTGCAGCTCCACAAGTTTCTGGAAATTCTGATCCAGGATTTTCTTTTGAGCGCGTTGAGAGGGCGAGAGTCCGGCGTAGAAATCCAGGAGGCCCCTGAAGCTGCGGTCTCCCGTAGCGGCTCCGTAGGCGTCTTCAATAATTCGCGCCGCCCATTGCAAATCCTCTGAATCCGCATCGTTCTCCCCTGCCGGCGCCGGATCCAGCTGTATACTCCTTCGCATGGCGGACCAGATTATAGGGGGCATCTGGTAAGGCGCCTGGCGGGCGATCTCCTCCAGAACTGTTCTGTCCCTCCTGTGTGAAGCCTCATCAATCTTTTTTTCAAGGGCGCCTAAATCGGCAGCCTGGATCTTGATTCTCAAACGCTTGAGTTTGTCCGCCCATACAGATTCGTCGTCGCGAGCGAGGTATTCCGTAATCTGCTCGAGCGCTTCCTTGTGACGCCCGCACTCGTAAAGCGTCCAGGCCTTATTGTAGCGGGCTTCAGCGGAATCGGGATTGCGCTTCAACGCCGCATCAAAATCGTTCAGCGCCTTGTTGAGAAGTGTGATGCGCTGAACCGGATCGGAACCGTGAACCGCCCGTTCATACACGGCAATCCCGTGGCCGATCAGCGCCGGCATATAATCCTCCCGGGTGTTCAATATTGCCTGGAACTCTTTTTGCGATCGTTCAAATTCGGATAAGTTCAAAGATACGTATGCGAGTCCAAGACGCGCCTCCAACATGTCCTCGCGCACGGCAAGCGCCTGGTAAAAAAGGTTCTCCGCTGAACGCAGAGACTCGTCACCGGCGATATCGCGGTTGATGGATTCCGATTCAAATGGAAGGTAAAACCGTAAATCGCTCGGACTGGCTCCGGTATAACCCCGCTCTATCATCGATCTCGCCCGTGCGAAATAGGCTTCGGATTTATTCTTCTCAAAGATGTATTTGAGACATAGGCCGCTCAAGGCGACAAAACATATTGCGGCTGCCGCAGCAACCGCCCATTTGAACCAGGGAGGATTCTTTCTGTCGTTTTTATGTTCCGACCGGGAAACGTCACGAATCAAGGTTAATGTTTTTTCCAAATCCGATTTTGATGGTGAGGGAATCTCCTCATGGGAACGCTCCGCATCCGGATGTAAAAGTTCAAGCAGGTCTGCCAATGCCCTCCGGCAAACCGCGCATTTTGCCAGGTGATTTTCTATCCGTGCAAGTTCGCCAGCCTCTCCCTGCCCGGAAATGTAACTATAAAGGCCTTCTTCGGATATGCAGGTTTGTCCGGTGAATTTAGACACGTTACTTTCGTTTGCCATACCGGCATCACCTCAATTTAACCGGGTGAAGCGCTTCCTGAGCCCGACTGACCAAGCGCTTAAGTATTTTTTCAACACCGGCTTTGGATAAATTGATGCTTTCACATCTTGAGATCTGGCCGAAGGAAAGATCTTCGAAAAAATGGAGCTCAAATACAAGCCGGTCGCGCTCGGATGTCCGGCCGGAATGGGCCTGGATCCCCCGATAGATCATGGATACAAGTTCATCCGCCAAAATCATTCGTTCAAATCCGGGATTGTCCGTATTTCGCCGGGAATGCAATGAAGCACCCGGCGTCAGTTTTTCATCACGGTCATTAGTCGGCAGCCGTTTTAAAGCTTTAAGTCTCCGCAAAGCATCCAATACGGTCGATCGTGAAATGACCGCCAGATAAGCCAGCAATTCATTTTCAGTCTTCCCTGAAAATCTTTTCATGGCCGCACAATTGTTTTCAACCAGACGAATGATCGTATTCTGGAACAAATCGCTTTCCTGCATGCTGCCTGAAAAAATGGAATCATTCAAACCGGCATTGGATCCTTGAAACTGCCGTATGGTGCCGCGAATGAAATGTTTGATCCTGCCGGCGTACCTGTTGAGGAATTCGGACCAGGCGCCAGTATTTTCACGGTCGGCGGCGCAGAGATGGAAAAGCTCTACCGGATGAAGTGGATGGAGTTGTTTTCCATGCGGTAATGAGTTTTTCCCATGTATCATTATGAATCCATTATACATAGAACATCCGGCTATAAAAGCCTAAAGCAAGGGCTTCATGGCGGCATTTGACCGAACCTCTTCAGCATGCCTTAATAGACCGGTCAATCCGGTAACTGAACCTATCTCTCCTGCAACTAAATTTATCTCAATGATTTAAGTCTGCTTTAAATCCCACGGATTCCACATTTCCGTTGACGGGACAGTATTCACAAATGATGAAAAACTCGGTCCGGGTAGACGATGTCCAACATTTAACGTTCTTGTTATTTAGGACGGGGATCGTAAATACCGCCGTTGCGGTTGGAAGAAAATTCGCGTCAAGAGGATATCCCATCTTCCGGATGCCTCTCCGGCTCGGATTTCTTCGATGCAAATGAGACCCGATTCAAATAATCGTTTTTCACTGGGAGAAATAGGATGATAACAATTACACCTGAAATGATGGCTTTGTTTCGCGAATGTTGCTCTTTCAAGGCGTCCGCCCTGATTCTAAACCCAGAGACGAATTTCGTTTGCCATGCACACTTCGCATCTGTATCTCAAGATTCAGTGACCTTTCATTTGATCAATAGGGTCCGCCAACTCCTGAAGGCCCCGCGTTTGTTCATATCCTTTTCTCAAAACGGCATCTGCAATGCCTTCTTTGCTGCTATTGTAGAATATAAAGATAATCTACCTTTATCGCCGGAGTCTATTTCCGTGCAATTGGCAACCAAGATCTATGGCATGGAAACCCGCGTTTCCTACCGCTTCCCAATTAGAGGAAGAGAGGGTCTGTTCGTTCGTCTATTATTGGCAAACGGCCGAACCCTGTTTCCAAAACCTATAGATCTGAGTCTTACCGGAATATTGATTGAATTTGATGAGACAGAAGATCCCGATCTTCTGTCACCGAGCGAGGTTGAATTGGAGCTGCGTCTGGAGGCACACTCGGTGCAACTCAAAGCTGTAATAAAGCGTCGGGACGGTCATCGATATGGATTGTTTTTCCCGGAAACCGTCACCAGCGGCGGTATCAACGCTCCATCATCTCTTCGATTAATTACGATGGCTTTAGAGCGCGCCTTGCTGCAGGTTAAATAAGGCGTAATAAGCATAAGCCCAGTCATGGACGTAGAGCGAATCGATGCGGATATTAAATTTTGGATTTTATATTCCTTCGATATTTTTACATTCAATTAGAACCTACTGTCTTATTACGCTGGATTCCCCCGGCAACTCTGAAGGAGCGGACGATTATGGCAAGGAAACCCAATACAACGGCTTCCGGTGATCAATTCAATCCGGCAATGATCGAAGCGGTATGGAACAAAGCCAGAAAAGATCCCTTTTTTTCAACATTTAAAAAGGACACCTGTGGCGCCTCTATCCAAAAATATGAATACGGGGAGAGGACAACCTACGGGTGGGAAATTGATCACATCAAACCGGTTGCTAAAGGAGGGAAAGATGATTTGAATAATTTGCAGCCCCTTCATTGGGAGAACAACCGGCATAAAAGTGATCATTGGCCCCATTGGGCATGCAAGAACAGGGAATGACAGGCGGTGGCTTCCTTAAACCTTCCAAAGAATTTTTTCCCTTTCAACGTTCAGCATGCAACGACAAGGATGATTCGGGATGACAATCGGTTGGACGTCGCTTCGGCATATCGGATGAGCACCCTCCAGCCTTAGCTTTTCGAGGAAGGATTTTCCTTATAATCCATATAATTATTTTGTAGCATTAAAAATATTCCTTGGCTTTTCCTCCCGGCCGGATTGTTTCCCAAATTATGTTTGATCCGGAGATTACGCTGATTTACATCCCTTAATTACGCAGCGATAATGAATAGATATCTGTAGGTGCATATTTCGATCGCTTGCCTTTTTGCGTGAGTAGCGACGATGAAAGACACTGGAAAGACAAAGAAAGCTCTTATGGACGAATTGAATGAAATTCGAAGGAGAATCGCGGAATTGGAGGGCGGAGGGGATCCGGACACTGGGGGATTATCGAGAAATAATGAGATGCTGGAAAGGCTCATACACAGCATCGCGGATGAAATATGGATCTGTGATGCGGAGGGCAAATTGTCCCTGGTGAACCAAGCTGCCGTTGACGGGCCGTTTTTTTTGGGCGGAAAAGAAGTACGCGCGCCTGTTGCGAAGATTTTATTCGGCCTGGAGATCTATGACAGTAATGGATCACGGCGGACGGAAGAAGACGCCCCGTTGATCCGCTCCCTGCGCGGAGAAACCCTTAAAGACGTAGAGGAAATGGTGCGGCATTCCGAGACCGGCGAGATGATTTATCGACAGGTGAGTTCCTTTCCTATCAGAAATAAAAGAGGCCAAATTATAGGCGCTGTCGCACACGTCCGTGATATTAGCAGGATTAAAGAAGCCGAGGAGCAGCTGCGCAAAAGCGAACTATTATTAAAACAGACACAATCATGCACAAAAGTTGGTGGCTGGGAACTGGATGTCGCCACGGGTTTAGGGCGGGTAACGGACGAAGTATACAGGATATACAGCTTGAGGAAGGAAGATTTCGATCGAGGCGGCATTGAACTGGCCATGTCTTTCTATGATCCGGAATCAAGGCCCATTCTGGAAAAAGCCTTTGACGGGGCTTTGAAACGGGGAGAACCCTACGATCTCGATCTGAAATTCGTTCGTGCCGGCGGCGAACGGATATGGGTGCGGACAATGGGACTACCGGAAGTCAAAAATGGCAAAGTTGTGCGTGTTTACGGCAACATCATGGACATCACCGATCGCAAACGGGTGGAGCAGGAATGCAATGAAGTAAAGGTTTTGCTGGAAAAAGTCTATTCAAGCCTGGATGAGGCGGTATTTGTCGTGGATCCAGGGACTCGAACCATCGTTTCCTGCAATGACGCGGCGTCGAAGATCTTCGGATATCCCAAAGCGGCCATGATCGGCAAAGGAACCCGATTTCTTCATCTCAATAAAAAAATGTACGATTCTTTCGGCCGAATGCTTGCTCCCGCCCTGGACACGTGCGGTACCTTCCATGCTGAATTTACCATGCGGAAAAAGGAGGGCGCGGCCTTTCCGACGGAACATACGGTAAAATCAATTAAGGATGATTCGGGGGCGCGGAGCATGGACATTAGCGTCGTCCGGGATTTAACGGAGCAGAAAAAAGCTGCGGAAGAGTTGAATAAAAAAGAGGAGGAGCTCGAACGGAAAAACACAAGCCTCCAGGAGATGAACACGGCGCTGAACGTTCTGCTCAAACATCTAGGCGAGGAGCAGGAAAAAAACGAGGAAAGCCTTCTGGATACCGTAAACAACCTCATTATTCCCCACCTGGAGAGAATAAGGAAAGCCCAAAACCATGCGCTGCGGCAGGAATATATCGATATACTGGAAGCGAATCTCGGGGAAATTCTGAAACCTCACATGCACCGGATTTCGGAGAAACTGATTCGACTGAGCCCTTCGGAAGCCAGGATTGCGAATTACATAAAAAGGGGATATAGAATCAAGGAGATCGCCGCTCTGCTGCACGTATCGACCAGGACCATTGAGTATCACAGGGAGAACATCCGGAAAAAACTAGGGATAAAAAACAGAAAAATCAATCTCAAATCTTACCTCTCCGGCCTGTCGTAATACCGGCATTTTACCCCGTATTTTGCCCGCATTCTTCACGTATTGCCTTCAGCCTGCTTCCCGTATTCAAATATAGCCGTTTCATTCAGTGCTCCGTCGATATTTCGGAGAATACGACTGGCTGCCGTTCATGTTCGCTGAATATTCTGATTCTAAAGCGAAATTTGCCATCGAAGACGGGGAATAAATTCCCATTTTTCGATTATCCTGATTGATCGTTAAGGATAAAAATAGTGAGCGGAGGATCCACCTGCACAGGTCCGGAATTTTCAGGACCGGGAGGCAACCGGAATGCATGCAAGATTCGCGCACTTCCGATGGCATGCGTATTGATTCTGAACGCCCTCCAGATGGTTCCGTTCAATCTCCTTATATGTAATTTATTGCCGGGACATTGTGCCCTCCCTGATTCGGCGGCAGGCCCGGTCCTTCTTGCTCTAGCCGTCCCCTTAATCTTCAAATCTCCAAGCGCACGGAACCGATTTATAAAGACACCGAATACGGAGGATCGAAGGTTCACTTTTTCTCTCTTCGTGCTGTGGATCTTTCTTTCCGCCGGCATTGCCGGAGCCGGTTTTTTCTACTACCAAAATTATGAAAAGCAATACCAGCTCGGCGTGAACAGTTACATTCAGAAGCCCGTCGATTTCGACAAATTCCTCGATTGCGTGCAGGATGGGACTATACTGGCTTTTGATCAATATGACGCCTGAGTGAATCATCCGGTGCCGGCAACCGGATCCATGGAGAAAGCATTCCATTGCGAAACAAAGAGAGTAAAGACAGCAATCTGAAGGCGCCCATGCGCATCCTCATGGTGGAGGATGTACCGCGCGATGCGGATCTTTCCGCCCGCGAGTTGCGCAAGGCCGGAATCGAATGTGAAGTCCGGGCCGTCAATACCGCAAAGGGCATGCTCCGGGAGCTGTGTGCCTTCAAGCCCGACATCATCCTTTCGGACTATTCGATGCCTCAGTTTACGGGGATGGAAGCCCTCGAGATAAGCAAAAAATATGCTCCGGACCTGCCTTTTATCATCGTGACGGCCTCCGCCAATGAGGAAACCGCTGTCGAATGCATAAAGCGCGGCGCGGACGATTGCGTCACCAAGCAGCATCTGATCGGCCTTCCTTATGCCGTAAGGAACACAATCGAGAGGAAAAGGCTTGAAATCGCCGAACGCGGAGCAATGGAACAGATTGAACAGGCGGCCCGGCAATGGAGAACTTCTTTCGATGCCATGCAGGTCGCCATCGCCATCCTGGATCCGGAGCATAAGATTTTGCGCTGCAACAGGGCCATGCGCGATTTCATCGGTCGGCCCTGGGACCGGATCATCGGGCAGATGTACATCGGGCTTGTTTACGGGTGTTCCGAAACGCCGGAAGAATGCCCGGTCGTGCGCGCGAGCCGCTCCCTGAAGCGCGAGAGCTGGCAGACTTCCATCAGGGGTCGTTTCTATGATGTGTATGCGGAGCCCATCATCGACAAAGAGAAGAGGTTGACGGGTATCATTCAAATCTTAAGTGACATTACCGCGTCCAAAGAAGCGGAGAGACGGCTGATCGAATCCCAGAAAAAGCTGGACACCATCTATCAGTCCATAAATGACGGAATTTTACTGGCCGAATCCGAAACGCGCCGCTTCATCGATGCAAACCGTGCGATGTGCGAAATGCTGGGGCACTCTTTCGAAGAAATGAAGGCGCTCGCAGTCGAAGACATCCATCCGGTCGGAGACCTGCCCAGAATCAGGGCCCTTTTCGAATCGCAGCTGCGCGGCGACGTTGCTCTGGGTCCCGATGTGCCGATCAAAAGGAAGGACGGGAGCGTGTTTCCGGCGGATATAAACGCGGTTCCGCTCGAACTTGACGGCAAGCTTCATCTGCTTGGGGTGTTCAGAGACATAACCGAACGCAAAAAGGCGGAGGACGACCTGAGGAGGAGCGAGACGCTGCTTAAAAATACCCAGCGCATAAGCAAAGTCGGCGGATGGGAGTGGGATCTGATCCATAAAATGATGTTCTGGACCGAGGAAACCTATCGAATTCATGATTTAGAGATTCCCGAACATTTGCCGGAGAGCGGGAATTTAATAGCCAGAAGCCTTGAATGCTATGCGGAGGAGGATCGTTCAAAGGTTTTATCGGCCTTCAAGCATTGTTTGAAACGGGGAATTCCCTATGATCTGGAGTGCCGATTTACCTCCCATAAAGGGCGGCAGCTGTGGATTCGCACAACCGGGGAGGCCGTTCGAAAAGAAGGCCGAATTGTCCGAATCTACGGCCACATTCAGGATATTTCCGGAATAAAGAAAGCGGAGGAATCCTTAAAAGAGCGGAACCGGTTCATTCAGGCCATACTCGACAACCTGCCGATCGGCCTGGCGGTGAATGACATCGATAAGGGAATCACCAGCTACGTGAACAATAAATTTGAAGAAATTTACGGATGGCCGAGAGAAGAGCTGCGGAGCGTCGATCAGTTCTTCGAGAATGTGTATCCGGATCCGCAGTATCGCGAGGAAATTCGAAAGCGCGTCCAGGAGGACATCCTTTCGGGCCGGCCCGACAGGATGGTCTGGGACAGCGTCAAGGCCACTACAAAAAAGGGAGAAAGCCGGTTTATTCTCGCCAAGAATATCCCGCTCTACGAACAGAACCTGATGATTTCAACGGTTCAGGATATGACCGAGAGCCGTAAGCTCCAGGAAAAACTCATTCAGGCACAGAAACTGGAATCCATCGCGTCGCTGGCCGGCGGGATCGCCCATGACTTCAACAATATCCTGTCCGCCGTCATAGGCTACGCGGAGCTCGTACAGAGCGAATTGCCCCCGGAAAGCAAAGCCGCCGGCAATATCAGGGAAGTTCTGGTCGCCGGTCACCGGGCCAAGGACCTGGTCGGCCATATCCTGACCTTCAGCCGGCAGGTCGAGCACGACCGCATACCGACAGCCCCCCATCTGATCGTCAAGGAAGCACTTGGATTGCTGAAATCGATCCTGCCTGCCAGCATCGAGATCCGCACGAATGTCGTGAAAGACGGAATGGTTTTGATCGATCCGACCCGGCTGCACCAGGTGATCATGAATCTCTGCACCAATGCCTATCATGCCATGAGGGATACGGGAGGCGTTCTGGACGTTGGAGTACAAAAGGCCGTCCTGGGAACAAAGAATAAAAGCGATGTTCCCGATCTTGCTCCCGGCGAATACGTATGCTTGTCCGTCGGCGATACGGGCATAGGCATGACCGCCGATGTCATGGCAAGAATCTTCGATCCATATTTCACAACCAAACCGGAAGGCGAGGGGACGGGGCTCGGGCTTGCGACCGTGCACGGAATCGTCAGGGATTGCCAGGGGGATATCAGCGTGTCCAGCGACCCCGGGAAGGGATCGGTTTTTCGCGTTTATCTGCCCTCCATATCCGGATCCCCCGATGCCCAAGGCAATGCCGCGGATTCACCGCTGCCGGCCGGGTCCGAACAAATAATGTTTGTGGACGATGAAGCCCCGCTGGCCAACCTCGGAAAGCAGATGCTGGAAAGCCTCGGCTATCATGTTGTCGCCCGGACCAGCCCCCTGGAAGCCCTGGAACTGATTCGCAACAAACCGGACGCATTCGATCTTTTAATTACCGACATGAACATGCCCGGCATGAGCGGAGTGGAACTGGCCGTAAAAACAAAGGGCGTGCGCCCGGATCTGCCGGTCATTCTCTGCACCGGATTTGGCTACGCAATTCCCGAAGAGGCGACCAAACCGACGGGCATCCGGGAAATTGTGCTGAAACCCCTGATTCGCCACGATTTGGCCGGCGTCATCCGTAAAGCGCTGGATCGGCGCCAATGATACTGCCCTGTTAAGGAAAGATCCTGTGCGATCGGTTCGGCAATCCCGGATTTCTAGGGGATGTCTTTCGAAGCAAACCTTCGGAGCAACGCAGATGGCAGCTGAAATTCCGTCGAATCATTTACGGCATGCCGGCGATGCGGGACATTTGGCCCTCCTCGTAGTGGATGACGACGAGGCGATCCGCAGTCTGATGGAAAATATTCTCAAACGGGAGGGCTACGAATGCATGTCGGCCGCCGATGCCGCCGAGGCCAGAATATTGTTGGCCTCCCATTTATTCTCTCTGCTGCTTTCGGATATTCAAATGCCCGGTGAAACCGGACTGGAGCTGGTAAGGGATGTTCGACGATCATACCCCGATACGGCGGTTATTATGGTTACCGTGATCGACGATCTGGAGACGGCGCGCGAAGCGCTTTCAATGGACATTTACGGCTACATCGTGAAGCCCGTCGACAGGAACCAGATTCTTATCGGCGTGTCCAATGCGCTCCGACGGCGCGATCTGGAGCTGGCCAATAGAAAATATCGCACCGAGCTTGAGTCCATCGTGGCGGACCGCACGGCCGAACTCATGGAATCCAATGAAAAACTCCTGAGCAGGGGAGAAAAGCTGAGGCGCCTGACCCGGGAATTGAGGGAGCTCAACAACGCCTTGAGCGTTCTGCTCAAAAAAAGAGAGGAGGATAAACGTGCCTGGGAGGAGCGGGTTGAGGCCAATGTCCGGCAATCCATTCTGCCGCACCTGGAAAGGCTGCAGAACACCCGTCTGGGGAAGGCATATTCCCGGGACATTGCCCTCCTTGGCGACAGCATCAAAGAGATCCTGGATCCTTTCGCGCGGGAGATGTCCTCTCCTTACCTCGATTTTACCCCTCAGGAAATCCAGGTGGCGGGGCTGGTACGGCGGGGCAAGACCAGCAAGGAAATCGCTTCGATTCTCAATCTTTCGGCAAACACCATTATGACGCACCGGTACAAGATCCGATCGAAGCTGAAACTGAAGAATCGGAAGCAGAATCTGAGGACATATCTCAGCCGCAAAATCTGAATTGAGGATTTGCCGACAAAACGATTCCAGGCCTCCGTCCCATGTTCCGCGAATCCTCCTTGCTCCGGATGCCTGGAGGCGATTGGCCGAAAAAGAATACGCGCTGGTTCTTACCGACATCAACATGCCGGGAGAATCGGG
>JAFGTD010000190.1 GCA_016934295.1 Acidobacteriota bacterium | reverse complement strand
CCGATTCCGATACCGATCCCGAGCCCCGCTGTGCGGGGCAAGCCAAAGCCACGCCTTCCAGGCGTGGTCGGTTACTAAAAATGGGAATACTAAATGATTATGCTGATAACTGAATTTAAGTTTTCAGTGGATACTGAGAAGCCGAGCTAGGATCTCGGCAGGCGTATATGAAAAGTCGACCCATGACCTAAGACGGATTCGATTTCAAGCACGCCTCCATGCTGTTCTGCAATCTTCTTTGTCACGGTCAGGCCCAATCCCGTTCCTGACGACGGCTTGGTTGTATAGAACCTCTCAGTCACGCGCTTCAGCGCGCCTGGAGATATGCCAACCCCGTTGTCTTCGACAGAAAGCAGAACATGGCCGGCTTTCAAGGAGCTTTTCAGAGTGACAGTATTTCCCCGGTCGGATTCCAGGCAGGCGTCGATAGCGTTTGTGGCGAGATTGAGGATGGCGCGGTAAAGAGCGTGCCTGTCCAGCGGGATCGGAATCATGCGATCCTCAAGCTTTAATTTGATGTCAATTCTTTTTCCGGCGGCGATTTCCTCAAGCGACTCGAGAACTTCCTGCATAATTTCATTCGGATTGGCCGGTTGGAGGTCGAGATTCCGATCGCCGGCATAATATAGCATGTCGTATGTCAGTCGCTCGATATGCCGTATGCTGCTGCGCAGAGCGGCCAATCCTTTCGGGATTTTCTCCGGGTTGTCGTTCTTAAGCGCTCTCTCGATTACATATTCTCCACCTTTTAAACCGTTGAGAACGTTTTTCAAATAATGGGCGAGACTGGCCACGGTCTGGCCGATGGCGGCAAGCCTTTCCTGCTGGAGCTGTTCTCGTTGCAGTTCCGACAGCTCCAGAGCGACGGCAAGATGCTGGCGCGCCGCCTGCACGATCTCGGGATTCATTCTCGTACGGCTGCTCTCCTTTGGAGCCTGGCGGTCCGCAGCGGGCGCCAGAATGAGGCCAAGCCTTCTCCCGTGACTTTGCAGCGGATACGCCACCGTGGGCTCTACGCGGAAACGGATTACGTCGTCCAGTTCTCCGCGTATCCACCTGCCCACGATGGAAGCATTGTAGAAAGGAACCTTTTTGGCGCCTTCATCCGGGAAGGGACGTTCTACGATCTCTCCCCCGGGTTCGGGATAAGTGACGGTCCCGTGGAAGGCTTGGGATTCCGGATGGAAATGCCCCGCAATGAGAACACAGATGGATCCGAATACGGAGCCGGTCAATTCCACCACACGCCTGCAAAGCATTTTGGGCTGGATGCTTCTGCTCAACTGGTCGGCGATATAATAGATTGTTTGCAGGTCGTTGCGCTGCTTTTCCAACTGGCGAGCGGATTCCTTGAGCTTTTCGCTGACTGTGTCGGATTGGAGGGTGTCAGGCGGCTGCGTAAGCTTAGACGCGCCGCCGCGCTGTTTTTCATTTTTCATGCTCATCTCCGGATACCAACAGAGGAGCATCTGTTTTCATCAGACCGCGACAATTAAAATACGAACAGACAACGCCGCTTACAGCGGCGTGCTGCATGCGTCGTTCCCGGCAAAACGCTATAAGAAATGCGGGCTAATTGAGCAGCGACCTGATTTTTGAGATCAACTGCTCGGGTTCAACCGGTTTTTCAAGAAAGCCCTGAGGCGTCAGATTCTGCAACTGCTCCCGCAATTGCACACCGAACTCACGCGCCATATCGTCCTGATATGTTTGTTTAGGATTTTCTTCACCGGACGTCATTTCCACTCCGGTCACTTTCGACGCCCCTGTTATTATCACGACAGGAACCCCGGCGAGTTCGGGATCCTTCTTCATTTTGTTGAAGACCGCAACGCCGCTCTTTCGGGGCATCATGACATCGAGCAAAACAAGATCCGGGCGGTTTTCTCTCATCGACTCGATTGCCGTCTTGCCGTCCTGAGCAACAGAGTATTCGTACCCATGTTCCTCCAGTACTTCGGTAAAATAGGCAATGATTTCGTCGCTGTCGTCAACAATAAGTATACGGTGAGCATTGGGCATGTTTCCTCCTTACCTGGGCTGGTTGTTGAAGGAATCACTCGGCACTGCCGGCCTTCCAAGAGCCTGAATCTCTCTGTTAAGATGGCGCCGTCGGATGAGACGGCTCGATTCTCTTTGTATCCAATGAATTCTGGATCGATTATAGCATAAGAATAATTTCTCAACGCGAAGAATCATTCCAGGTACATTTATCACCTGAAATTATTTCCAAAACAACACCCGGGATTCATCCGGACTGAAGTTTCCGGCCCCGACCCAATTGCCAAGCGGATTCCGGGGTATTGGGGCGGAATCTTTCATATACGGGTTGTCTGTGGTAACTTACATGAAAAGCTTTCTTTAAAATGCAGTTGTTTCTCAAAAACAGACGTGGAAGTGCTTTCCCATGATCGGGCAGACTTTTTCGCATTATCGGATTGTGGAAAATCTAGGGCGCGGGGGAATGGGAGACGTATATCTCGCCGAAGACACTTCTCTGCAGCGCATGGTTGCCATAAAGTTTCTCTCCCCCGATAAACAGCAGGACCATACGGCCCAGTATCGGATTTTGCGTGAAGCCCGGTCTGCCGCAGGTTTGGACCACGCAAACATCTGCACTATTCACGAAGTCGGCTCCACGGAAGGCAGGGATTTTATTGTTATGGAGTATGTGGACGGTCGAACCCTGCGCGATCGGATTGCGGAGGGTCCGATGGGACTGGAAGAAGCCCTGCGTCTGATCGGCCATGTTGTGGAGGCGCTTGAGGAGGCGCACGGCAATGGAATCATCCACAAGGATTTAAAGCCGGCGAACATCATGATAACGCGGAAGGGTTTCGCCAAGGTCATGGATTTCGGCCTGGCTATGAAATTGCCCGGCAGTGATTCTATCGAAAGCGGTGCGGATACGTTGACAACAACCGTATGGGGCCGGGATAGCGGAGGGACGCCGGCATATATGTCGCCGGAGCAATTGCTTGGAGAATCGATTGATGTCCAGTCGGACATTTTTTCGTTGGGTATTGTTTTTTACGAACTGCTGTCCGGACAGCATCCTTTTCGGGCTGCAAATCCCGTAGCCACAGTCGACCGCATACTGCATGAAGAACACGAGCCGATCCTTAAGTTCAATCCCGGGATCCCGGATGAAGTCGGAAAGCTCATTGACAGAATGCTGGCCAAGGATCCGAAAGAACGACCGGGCAGCGCTCGAGAGCTGCTTGCCGATTTGCGGGATGCGGCGCGCTTGGAAAAAACGAGCCGTCCGGCAGCGTTCCGGATTCCGGGCATCCCGGGGCGAAAGCGCGGCGTAATGTATGCCGCCATTATAATATTGCTCCTGTTGGCGGGTGCCGTTCCCATTGTTTATAAATGGACCCGGCAGGATCTCGTTGCCGAATTGCCGTCTAAAAAATACCTGGCGATCCTTCCCTTTCAAATAATCGGTGCCTCGGGCGATTATGCAAATTTCTCCAGAGGGCTTATATCCAACATGAATGCCCGGCTTACCAAATTGACCGTTCACCATCCTCTGGTGGTCGTATCACCGAGCGAGATTATTGAGAACAATATCCATACAGTCCGGCAGGCATCTCGTGAATTCGGCGTAAATCTTGTAATGGAAGGAAGCCTGTACCAGGTTGAGGAGCAGTTGCGCATCAATTACCTCATAGTCGATGCAAAGACAAAAAATGGAATCCGGGGAGATACTATTACCGCCTCAATGTCCAGTCCCTTTGAGTTGATGGATAGTGTCATTGCCAGCGTTTTGAACAATCTGGATATTGAGCTTCTTCCCGAAGAAAAGAGTTCGATGGCGATCCGCACCACGCAGAAGCCGGAAGCTTACAGCTATTACGTGACCGCGCTCGGCTACCTGCAGGAGTATCAGAAAACGGAAAATGTCGGGAGCGCAATCGAGATACTGCAGAATGCGCTGGAACAGGATCCGAAGTTCGCCGAGGCTTATGCGGCGCTGGGTGAAGCGTACTGGCGTCAGTATAAACACGAAAAAGAGGCGAAACGGGTGGAAGAGGCCCTGGCTGCATGCAACCGGGCGGTCGAGCTGGATGGCAATCTGGCGTCCGGACATACCTGTCTGGGCGTAGTGTTCACCGGCACGGGCAGATACGAGCAGGCGATACAAGAGTACAAGCACGCCCTCGATTTGGAGCCCACGAGCGACGCTGCATACCGGGGGCTGGGTTCGGCTTACGTAAGTCTGGGTTTGTTTGTTGAAGCGGAGGACATATATAGCCGGGCGATAAAACTGAAGCCCGAATATTGGGCAGGCTACAGTCGCCTGGGTTCCTTATATGCAAAGCTGGGACGTTACGACGAAGCGGCAGTGCAATTTTCCGAAGTGACGCAATTAGTCCCCGACCATCATTTCGGATACAGCAACCTGGGGGGGATCTACCTTTATGAGGGACGCTATACTGACGCCATCCAAATGCTGCGGCGTTCGGTTTCACTCCGACGCACGGAAGAGGCTTTTTCCAATTTGGGTACGGCCTACTTTTATCTGCGAAGATTCGGGGAAGCCGCCGCTGCCTACGAGAAGGCAATAGAGCTCAATGAAAGGGATTGGATCGTATGGGGCAATCTGGGGGACGCCCGCTATTGGGATACGTCAAACCGGGCCCGTGCCGCGGAAGCCTATCGCAGGGCGCTGTCGCTGGGAGAACGGGAATTTCAGGTGAATGCCCGCGATGCGAGATTGCTTGGCTACATGGCCTACTACCATGCGATGTTGGATGAAGAGGAGGAGGCGCGAAACAGCATGAAGCTGGCCCTTGTTACGGATCCACAGGACCCCGAGCTGCTCTTTAATTTAGCGCAAACCTGCTGCCGGCTGGGAGATACGGATCGGACTCTGGATTGGATGAAAAAAGCTATGGCAGCCGGCTTGTCAGGCAAGACTGTCCGGAATACTCCGCTTTTCGACGGCTTGCAGAATAATCGGGAATTTCAAAATTTATTACAGGATTACTGATTATCTAAACAAGGAGGTTTATTATGGCTACTAGAAAGCCCAATGCCCCCCAGTATAAAAAAATACTTATCGTCACAGGAGGCCCAAATCTCATGATTGTTGAGCATTGGACGCCCTTGCAGAAGAGTAATAATGACGAGGCGGAATGGAAGCTTGTTCCTCCAGGCAGAAAATTCACAGTAAGTTTTGACAAGGGGGATGGCACTCCCTTCAGGGACAATGTATTTACCGGGGTGGACACCGTTGTATCCGGCCCAATCGTCGTAGAGCCGGAGGACCCTCCCAGAACCTACCGATACAGTGTGGAGGTAGAGGGAGTCGGCCGCATAGATCCCGGTATCATAATCTGGGACTGGCATTAATCACGAACGATTCTTCACGCCCTGTTGCTTATAGGACGGGAACCTTGCGAAGGGTGAAGGCACTACTGTTCCGGGTCAGCCAGAGCCTGGTCTATGGCTTGCTTAAAATTGGAAAATGGCTGGGCGCCTCTGAGAAGTCCAAGCCCTTTAACCCTGGATGGATCTTCAGAGTCCGTCCGGGCAAGCACAAAACTGGGGGTGCCGTTGACGCCCAATTCCCCGGCTTTGGCCATATCCCGGCGAACGGAATCGGCATACTTGTCCGTATTCAGGCAGGTCTTGAATTGAGCGATATCGAGATGAATCGATTCCGCGTGGGATTCCAGCGCATCCAGGGTGTTCTGATCGGCCATCATGCTGTCGTGCATTTCCCAGAACTTGCCCTGTTCTTGAGCGCAGTGGGAGGCTTCGGCGGCTTTGATCGCAAATTGATGCATCGGAAGCGGCAGGTCCAGAAGTGCATAACGGATTTTCCCGGTGTCTATGTATTGTTCGGCGATCTGGGGATACGTCTCACGGGCGTATCGACTGCAGTACGGTCACTGGTAGTCGGTGAATTCCACCAATATCAGCGAGGCCGTATTCTCGCCGAGAACAGGGTTGTCCCCGAGGTTGAATTCAACGTCGCGGACGTCGGGCACCTTCGGACGTGCGGGTTGTGCCGCCCGGATCAGGGATTTTATTTCCTGAAGCTCTTTGCGGATCATTTGCTGCCCCTGCTTCAGGGCTTCAATTTCCTTCTTGAGATCCTGCTCCGTATCATCCTGGGCGCAGGCTGCCGCGCACAAGCCTGTAATGAAAAGGATCATCCAAAATATCTGCACTGGCCGTTTTCGGCGCATAATACGATTCCTCCCTGTGCGGGGGGTGAAAGAACACGGACAGGTCATAATACCCTGATGTTGATGATATACAAAAATAATCCCGGCCTTTGAACGTTTTCACCAGCGCGTGCAGCATATTTTCCTGTTGAACTTGATCCGTGTATCGGGGTTCAATACCTGCCGGTAAGGTTTTTTTCTCATTTCATTCATATGAAGGGGATGCAGCCATGGCGGATACCAAATACGGCAAGTACTTCATGACGGAACCGATTGAAATAGGCCCGATGCTTCATGTATGCGGCGAAGAAGGGTGTGTCGGGGCGCAATTCCCCGGATTCCCGGTCGAAGTCCAAATTCTTTGCCTGAGCAAACCCGGCCCTATGATTCAGAAACCCCATGCACACGAAGTGGATGAGCTTTTTTTCATCTTCGGGGGCAATCCGCAGAATTACTTCGAGTTCGGTGCGGAAATCGAAATCATGATGGGGGAGGAGCAGGAGCGGCATATCGTCGATAAAACCACTATTATATATATTCCCAAAGGAGTGGTTCACTGCCCGATTACCACGTTGAAAGTGGATAAGCCGGTTCAATGGATGCACGTTCTGTTTCAGGGGAAATATACGATGGCGCCGGGCGCGGATCCGTCCGCGCATCCGAAGCACAGCGACCGTGAATCCTACACCCCGGAAGAGGTCGAGAAACTCCGGAAGGGAATTATGGTGGACCGAGTCTCGAAAGCCAGAAGAACATAATGCCGTTGCACGTTGTAACGTTAATCGTTACACGTTAAAAAACAAACAGCGTCGTTGCACGTTCCCAAATTGTTCCTCTGATTCATAGAGGGTCGGGCTGTTTTTAACCTTCAACGACGCTTTTTGTTTTAACGTTCAACGTTTAACTTGCTAACGTGCAACGGCTTTATTTTCTTTTATGTTCCCTTCGCTTCCGGGACGTCTCGTGCTATTATTTCGCCTGAATTTCTTCTTGTGGTGAGCGTAGCTCAGCGGGTAGAGCTCTGGATTGTGGCTCCAGCGGCCGGGGGTTCAAATCCCCTCGCTCACCCCATTCCCTCCAAAACCTTTTCCCCGGGTCACTTTAAATCTTGCCGCATTCTGATCCGATTCCGGGTAGGAGACCTGTTCTAATCTGTCCGTCCGGATTTTAATTGAAGTTTTGGCCCTTAACCAGACAAGTGAAACAGTTCAATGTGATAAAGGACTTACAGGATCGGCTGAAAATCACAATTTCGCATATCTTGAATTCTTAAACCAGGATATGGAGCCAATCCGCCCCGAGTAGAACCTTTTTTTCACTTCTGAGATGATCACTATCCGCATAAAATTAATCCAATCCCTAATAAAGATTCACAAAACAGTACGAAAGCAGGATTTTCCGGGAGACGCCATGTTCATTTATTGGGAAGTCACTTGCGGACTTCGAGATCACCGCTCGTATCGATAAAGGCGGCATGGGAGGTGTGTGTGAGGCGAAGGATCCGATGCTCGATTGATGATATGGCTCCCTTTAAATTTAGGGAAGAAGGGAACAGGTAATTTTCACTTCAATTCTCACCACCCTATCGCAAAAAGGTGAAAATGCTTATAGGCCCCGGTTTCAAACAAAAAAGATTGTTCGCAGCGCTTTCGGTTTTAATCATGCTATTGGTTATCGCCTCCTGTAATGACGGCGGGAATGACAGCGGGAATGATGGCGGGAATGGCGCCAATAATAATTTCCCGCCGTCGTCCCCTTCCTGGGGCACGGCCGAGCTGATTGAGGCCGACAACGCCGGCGATGCTTATGGTCCGAAAATTGCCGTGGATGGCGCCGGCAATGCCATCGCCGTCTGGTATCAAAATGACGGCATTCGCTTCAACATCTGGACAAACCGATTTG
>JAFGTD010000189.1 GCA_016934295.1 Acidobacteriota bacterium | reverse complement strand
ATCAGTCTTGAACGAAGGCGCTCTTGGTGCATTTCAACGGACCCTGAGTTTACCGCCAAGGCAGCCGATATTGTCGGTGTCAATTGCCGCCATAATGGAGCCAGGGTTTTTCGCCGTAATGGAGCCAGTTCAAAGTACTCAAAAAACAGTCTCGGACGCCTCTTTCAAAACGCCGGATTCACCTCCTTTTTCACCTTCGAATTTTCCTCTTTTTGGCAAAGCGATTTTGGTTGTTTGGAAACCGATTGAGCCAGCCGGTAACTCTGTTCGGCTTCAAGAACCACCTGATAAGCGCCATGCCGAAGCCGGTCAACCGTCGCCGCTCCCAAAATGCGGTTGGGAAACGCTTCGGCCCATTCCGGAACGTCGAGATTGGAAGTGATGATCGTGCTTTTGCGTTCATAACGCTCGGAGATGACATCATGAAAGTCTTCATCCTGGATTCCCTTGAGCGGTTTGAGGCCAAAATCATCGATGATGAGGAGATCGATATTGGCCAGTTTCGCCAGTTGCCTTTCATAACTGTTGGTTGCCCTGGCCGCATGAAGCTGCGTGAGCATCCGGTCGGCCGTGGAGAACAGGACGTCATAACCTGAGCGAATCGCTGCATGACCGATGGCTTGGGCCAGATGACTCTTTCCCGTGCCGCAGGGACCGACCAGCAGCACGCAAACCTTTTCTTCCATAAAACGGCAGGAGGCCAGATCCGTAACGAGTGCCCGGTTCATATTGGGAATAAACGTAAAATCAAACTCTTCGAGCGTCTTTTGGCTGCGGAAATTGGCCCGGCGCATAGCCAGGGCAAAACGTTTCTGGCTTCTGCGGGCCACCTCATCTTGAAGAATCATCGCCAGAAAATCCATATAGGAGAACTTCCCCTCGATGGCCTGACGGTTTCGCTGTTCGATGGAGTCCAGAACCCCGGATAAACGTAACTGTTTGAGCATGGGAATCAAATCGGGACTGGGATTCATAGCGCCATCCTCCCTTCTTCGCGGAGCACATCATTGCGGAGAAACCGCCCGGTGGTGTAGACAGGCGGTCTGGATTCCAGGGAGAACAACGGGTGTTCCAGCGGCAGTTGATCGATCCCCTGCTTGAGGATATTTTTGATGCTGACGTATTTGACGTTGTCGAAATGCAATGCGCGAAGACAGGCGTTTTCCAGACGGACGGCGCCATATTTTTTAGCAAGCCTGATGATACCCTGGGCTGCCCGAAGATGATCCAGAACCTTATCGCCGAAAAGTTTCCGGATCACCTCATGGCAGGCCGCTCCAACGGATTCCGATTGTTTCAGACACCACTGGGTGTCCTGCAGCTTCCAGGCAATCGCCGCAGGCGGCATGTGCTCGTCGATGGTGGAATAAGCTCCGGGCTTGTAAAGCCGGGGATGAGTAGCCGCGAGATTCAGATCATCGTACAGTTTGACAATATTATCCGTGGCCCTAAGCCAGAGTCTTTTATGAGCCAGAGCATAAGGCGCTGAATAATAGGCTTTTTCAAACTGCGCATGGCAGTTGCCGTGGACCTTGACCTGGCTCCAGGCGGCCATCTCCACAGGAACATCCGGCAGGGGTTTTAAAAATGGTTTCTCCGATTCGGCAAAGAGCGTTAATGGTTTTTGCCGGGTGGTGCCGTGAATGCGGTTGCCCGCCGTTTCCATCGTCCATCCTTCCAGTTGGCTATTGGCATCGGCAACCGTGCGGAAGGTGCGCAGAGGAACAAAGTTGTTTTTGACATATTTGACGCCGGATTCCACCCGGCCTTTCTTCTGGGGATCGCGGGGCGGACAAGGCGATATAATAAATCCGTAGCCTTCAGCGAACTCTCCATAGGAACGTTGGACTTCCGGATCATGGTAACAGGCCCGGGTAATGGCGCACTTGGCGTTGTCGATGATGATCTTTAAGGGAACGCCGCCGAAGAATTCAAAGGCCCGGCGGTGGCAGGCCAGCCAAGTGGCCGTTTTCTGATCCAAAACAATCTCGGCATAAGCATGGCGGCTGAAACACAGCGTCATGACGAAAATCCAGGTCTTATGCGTCTTGCCGGTGAAAACATCCTGAATATCCGGTCCCTTGCCGAAATCCACCTGGGCGGCCTGTCCCGGTTCAAAATCCAGAACGCAGCTTGCGGGTTTTTCATGGTATCCGTGTTTTTGCGCCAGACGGCGCACGGAGGAATAACTGCCGGTAAAACCGTACCGTTCGGCCAGCGCCCGGCGGATCGTGGTCAGGCAAATCCCTTCGCCAATCCAGGTTTTGATCTGCTCCTCGTAATTTTGGCATTTTGATTCATGGGTGGGATTGCCAACAGACTTCCTGGCAAAAACATCTGCCAGGGCAGTATCATCCGGCAGCGGATTGTCGTTGGTCAGCCAGCCCTTATCCTGGGCGATGGCTCGTATCTGGCTGCATTTGGTCCGGCCGATTGTCTTTGTCCGGGCAATCTCCCGGTCGGTCTGGCCCATGCGGATTCTGTGAATAATTTGACGGTAATCGTACATCTCGAACCTCCTGTTGCTCATGTTGGGTATCCTCCGGCATATTAATGCCTGAAGCATACTAAGGTTTTTGTCGTATCCGAGATGTTTTTTGAGCGCTAAATCAAAATAAGCAGTGGCTCGATTACGGCGATAAGCAAGTGGCCTCATTGCGCCGATCATAAACTGGCTCCATTACGGTGATCATCAAGTGGCTCCATTACGCCGATCACAGAATGGCTCTATAGCACCGATCATTGACACCCTCGAAATTTGTCTAAGGATGGGCTATGAATCGGTTGCCTCTTATTGTTTTTGCTTTTTATTTTTTTTACAGATCTAAATACGGCTAGTATTCCTGTTCTGAGAGCGATTCGCTCAAATTTATCACCATGCCTTGAATCACACTCCTTGCATATATGGTTTACCCTCAATTCGGGAGTAAACTTTCCGAGCCCCTGTGGAATGATGTGATCGCCCTTCCTGTGAGCAACAATTGGATTATTACAGTATATACAATTCATTTCTGTTAATAAGCTATGACAATGCAAAAAAGTCAAAGATTTTTTAAGTAATATTTCTGAACGACTGACTATTTTGATATGAAAGCGAGCACAAGAGACACCTGGGCTTGGAACTCTCTTACCGGAAGAAAGTCCTGATACGTGATCGTCTTTACACTTTATGTCAACGAAACTTCGTCCAGTGACAATTTAATATACATTATATGGATGGAACTGATCACTAGCAGGCTTCTGTCTTCTGCCTAGACTTTACCCGACAGATGATATTTTTCTCCATATTGGCTACATGGTGGCTACTTGACAACGTTTAAATGCTCGCAATAAAAAAGGCAACTCGATAAATACTCGAATTGCCTTGATATTTGGTGAGCCCTGTCGGGATCGAACCGACAACCTACTGATTAAGAGTCAGTTGCTCTACCAGCTGAGCTAAGGGCCCTTT
>JAFGTD010000188.1 GCA_016934295.1 Acidobacteriota bacterium | reverse complement strand
CGTTTGAATACGGAGTTTTAATTTCCCGCTGGTTCGAAAAACCTCTCGACGGCAGCGGCGGGCGATTCCTACTGTCTGAATTGCAGAACAGATCAATCATGAGTGGATTTTGGAATGTAAATTCGTTACTATGGCCTCGCAATTTGCCATATTCTGCCCGATCGCGGAGAGGTGCTGGAGTGGCTGAACAGGGCTGCCTGCTAAGCAGTTGTACTGGCAACGGTACCGGGGGTTCGAATCCCCCCCTCTCCGCCATGCATCAATCCTCCCCCGCTTCGCCTTCCAGGCTTCGCGGGGCAAGCGGGCTTCAGGCTTCGCCTTCGGCTATGCCTGACAAGCCGCATGGCGCAGCCACTCCAATTACAAATCTGTCGAACATAGGGTGATATCCCTATCAAATGGATTCATTTATGGCCGCTCCTGCTTTGACGGAAAAAGAACGATTCCTTAATACGCTCCTCGGGGAAGGCGCGGATCGATTTCCATATTTTGATCTGGAACCCACGGAGGATACTCTGGAGCGCTGGCGCCGGGAAGGATTCCCGGCAGACCGTTCCGTGGCTGAGTTCTTCAGACTGGAGATGCATCATCCCGCCGGGCTCATGTTGCGCAGCTTTCCCTATTTCCAGGGAGCGCCCGACCTGCTCAGCGATCCGGCCGCTTTTCAACGGCACTACGATCCGGACCATCCCGGCCGTCTGGAGCCGGATTTCGAACGAAAATGTAGAGATGCAACTCAGAACGGCAAGGTTGTTTATACAGACGCCTGGGGCGGTGGATTTCTGCAGATGATGGGAGTGCACGACTGGGATTCCCTGGTATCGGCCATGGTCGCGCTCAAGGAAGATCCATCACGGATAGAGGCGCTGGTGGAGCGGACGACCGATTTCTACTGCCTGCTCCTGGACGGACTATTGGCCAAAGTCGCTGTCGACTACGCTACCTTTTATGAACCGATCGCTTCCAACAGCGGACCGGTCATTTCACCGGCCATGTTCCGGCATTTCGTGCTGCCGGGATATAGGAGGGTGTTGACGCTGCTCGAACGGTATGGAGTCCCGTTGCGCATCCTCTGCACAACCGGGGGCAACCTGTCCGCCCTGCTCCCCGATTTGATCGAAGCGGGGATTAACGGTTTCTGGATCAGCAACATCCGCGACGCCGGAATGAGTTATTCCGAGCTGCGCCGGACATACGGGCCGGATATCGCCCTTATCGGGGGCATTGACACAACATCCCTGGCACAGGATGAAAGCGCCATACGCCGTGCGGTGGAAGAAACCGTACCCGGTCTTCTGCGGGACGGGCATTACCTCCCCTGCCTCGACGACCGCCCGCGTAGCAACCATCCCTTTCAGCATTACCGCTATTTACGCCGGCTCCTGGAGGAAATCTCCTTTACGATGTAAAAAGAACTCGATCAGGCTTCGGCGACGGGCTTTCGTGTCCTGAAGGATGTGAGAATGCGGCGTTGAACTATTCTCATTTCATGTTAAGCTAGATTTATCGCTTGCTACTGTCCAATAAGCGCCACCAGGATTTCCGAATCATCCCTGATGTAAGGAGGTGTCATTTTATGGAACTGTCTCCCAAAACAATACAAATTAAGGATGGCACCAAAATCGTGATTCGTCCGCTCTCAAAACAGGATGGGCCTGCACTGCTGAAGTTCTTTGCCTCAGTGCCGGAGGATGACCGCATTTTTCTGAAAGACGATGTTACGAAAAAGGAGATCATCGACCGATGGATCACGGAGCTCGATTTCGACAAGGTCCTGCCGATGGTTGCCGAAAAAGATTCTGCCATCCTTGGAGATGCCACGCTTCACTTTAATAGATACAGATGGCAGCTGCATATGGCCGAGATTCGATGCGTGGTCGCCAGAAAGTACCAACAGAAAGGCTTGGGAACCGCCTTGATGAGAGAACTCGTATCCGCCGCCCAGGCCAAGGATGTGAGTAAGATCAGGGCAAATATGATGGATACCCAGAAATCGGCCCAGAGCGCCTTTCAAAGACTCGGTTTTAAAAAAGAAGCGGAGCTGAAGGACTTCCTTATAGATAAAGACGGGAATAAGCATAATCTAATTCTCATGGTTAATGATGTTTCTGCAATGTGGGGAAAAATGGAGGATCTGCTCTTCTTTCACGACATAAAAACCATGGAATGATTCGGCATGTTGATGAGCGAAACAGGCAAGGGACGTTATCGGCCCCTGCTTGTCTGTTCGTAGGCAAGGCGATCGGAGAGAAAGGATCCAATCCCTATGGTTCCGTCAATATCAATCGCGACGCTTGCGTTCTGAAGCGGCGATTCTCCGTGGTCTCTAACGATCTCCGTCAGTTCCAGAGTTTCCGGGTCGAAAGCTTGAGAAACGGTAATTACGATCTCAATCAGAAATCATTTGTGCGCGACAAAAAATGTCTGATCGATATCCCCGTTGTTCACGTAGTATTGGGCTCGAACGGTCCATTTGGCCAGGAATGTAGCCCCGTGCCCCTCAAGAGAATACTCAAGAGAGTAGCTCATAGGCAGCACCAAACCACCGACAACCGCGAAATTATCAAACTCCTCCACCAGCAAATAAATAGAATCCGGCTGGCTTTGCATAATTGTAGGTATCGGGGCTGAAGCCGCGGGCATTCCGCTCGGCGTCGCCGAAGCGCCGGTAACACTACCGCTAATAAGGTTTCGTACAGAGGTTAATTCGTCGGCTATCAGGATTCTGTATTCCGTACGAACATGATGGAAATTTTCTTTGTCGAAAAAGAGTTTTACCCTCATGTTGCCCGGCCTTTTACCGGGAGTTCCGTATTCGAGTTCATAAAGCCGGCGATCCTTAACTTCAGTTTCCTTCAGTTTCATCCTGGGCTTTTCGTCTTCGATATGCAGCAGCGGCCAGGCGGTTGAGAGAACGCCCCCAAGGAATCCCTCCTTCATTGTCGCGTTGTGCAGGAAAATAAAATCCGCCAGAGGGGATCTCTGTCCGGGGGTGATATGACCGACGGTCACTTCACCCCCGTCGTAGGCAAAATATTCTCCGGGATAATTATTATCCTCGAAATCCATCTTGATTGCCGCCTTGGGACCGTCCGAAACACACATGAACATGCCGTTGGTGAGATTGCCGGAGGCTCCCAGAATGAATTCTACCTCTGCCTTGCCGCTGATCCCCCGGGAATGAACCGCCGCCACTTTTTCGGGGATTCCGATAGATTTCAGGTGCTTTCCTATCAGCGCCTCAGGCGTAATATTCGTATCGTTTGAATACACGCCCCCAGGCGGCAGGACGAGGAAGTATAAACAAGCAACAATTGCCAATAAACCGAAACGCTCTCGTACAACCATGAAGCCTCCTAAGTAACTCTATCCTGTTTCATAATTTATTGTGTTTCAAATCCATAGTACAAGAATAAACTCCAATAAACATCCTTTAACGCGAAGAGGATTTCCCCGTGAGCTTTACAGTATGGGGAAATTATTTCGATCGGGAATCCTTCCGATTTACTGGTGTATAATGCCCGCACATTAATATCCTGGAATTCAGAAGGAGGCACGCTTATGAACCACCGTACGTTTCAGGCTGCTTTGGTCTTTTTACTGGCCGGCTTTGCGCTTGTTTCAATTCCCGCAGCGGCTCAGCAGACTTGCGAAAGTCTGAAGTCCATTGAAATTCCCAATATCACCATAACGTCCGTCACCGCCGGCAGTCCGGGCTACGAACTGTCCGGTCAAGCAGGTGCTATGGGCAATATACCCGCAAGAAAAGTCCAGGTTCCTTTCTGCAGGATTGAAGCTTTCTCGGCGCCGACCGGCGACTCCCACATCGGTATCGAGGTGTGGCTTCCCGCCGCGGCCGACTGGAATGGAAAATTTCTGGCTGCAGGCAATCCAGGATTCATAGGCTCACTTTCCAGCGGCGGACTTGCGGGAATCATGGAGAGAGGGTATGTGGCTGCCGGAACCGATACGGGGCATGTGGATGCGGGTTTTGAGTGGGCCATCGGCCACCCGGAAAAATGGGCGGACTGGGGCTATCGCGCCGTTCATGAAATGGTCGTGGTAACCAAGACAATGGCGGAGAAATATTACGGCAAACCTATTGAATATTCCTATTGGAACAGCTGCCACAACGGCGGCAACCAGGGGCTCAACGAGGCCCAGCGCTACCCGGACGATTTTGACGGCATCGTCGCCAGCGATCCCGCCTTCTGGATATCTCGTCTGCAGCCGGGCTCCCTTTACATCAGCTGGGTTGCCCTCAAAGACGGAGTGGATGGCCCGGGCTATATTCCGACTGCCAAGCTTGCCGTGATCCATCGGGCGGCGCTCGATGCCTGCGACGCGAACGACGGGCTCGTCGACGGTCTCATCGAAGATCCGACAAAATGCGAGTTCGATCCCGCAAGTATCCGGTGCCCCGGCCCGGACGAACCTTTCTGCCTGACGGCGGCGCAGGTAAACACGGTCCAAAAAATTTACGAAGGCGCGAAATTTAATGACGGCACACCCATATACACCGGCTTTGAAAGGGGCAGCGAGATGACCTGGGCCTTTATGATCGAAAAAGAACCCTTTTCGGTCAATCTCAATTATTTCAAAGGCCTGGTTTTTGAGGATCCGGATTGGGATTTCCGCACCTTCGATGTGGATAGGGATACGCGTCGCGGTATAGCCAAGACAGGGGACGCCGTAGACGGGAACAACCCGGATTTGAGACCTTTAAAGAAAGCGGGCGGCAAGCTCATTATCGTTTCATCCTGGAACAGCCTGGCCCTTCCGCCGCGGCAGGTCGTCGAATATTATAAAAGCGTGGAAGAGGCTATGGGCGGGCCGGAGCAGACGCGGGATTTTGCCCGGCTGTTCTCCATACCGGGAGCGGGCGGCTGTGTCGTGGGCGAGAACTTCCAGGCTTTTGAAGCGCTGCAGGCGTGGGTTGAAGAAGGCAAGGCTCCGGAGCAGATCATTTACGGCCATACAGAGTCCGACAGAGGGGGAAGGGTCTATCGCACGCGGCCGGTGTGCGCCTATCCGAAGGTATCCAAATATAAAGGAAGCGGCGACATTAATGACGCCGCCAATTTCACCTGCGTTTCTCCGGAGGATTAGTTTGCCTTGATAACGGACGCGGATGAGCGCGGATGGAGAACCGCGTTCATCCCTGACTCTTTCACTCGGGTTAAAAAACTTAACGCAAGGGCGCAAAGACGCTATGTCAGCTGAAAATCCCGGGCTTTATTTATCGTTATCCGGTAAATCCAGTAGCCGATCCGATCGAGATCCCGGCAGGAGCGAATGCTGCGAAAGATCTTTATATAGACCTCCTGCGCAATATCCTGAGCGTCGGCCGGATTGCGTGTCAGATAAAGCGCCGTTTTCATGACCTTTCCCTCAAAGCGCGCGATTAGAGCATCAAATGCATCACGGCTGCCGGATCGGGCGCGTTCGACGATGTCCGCCAGGGGCTCCTCTTTTGCCGGCATGGTCCATTCCGCGTTCACATTGTAAAGACGAACCGACTCTTAAAAACGTTGAGAGGAATGTATCATTATTCGGATATAGAGGTGATGGATTCTATGTGATCGAAATTGTGAAACTTGAGTATTGGACCTGTTTTGCTGCAGACATCGACCGGGATTTCTTTTACTCGATACAA
Source organism: Acidobacteriota bacterium (assembly GCA_016934295.1). Classification (GTDB taxonomy): domain Bacteria; phylum Acidobacteriota; class UBA6911; order UBA6911; family UBA6911; genus UBA6911. The sequence goes on along the minus strand of JAFGTD010000188.1, from coordinate 9,162 downwards.
CTAATCTGCATATAATAACTGCACACGCTTCAACAGCTGAGGATAAATACTCTGTAAGTTAATCATGAGGTTACGGTATGCCGGAAAAGACTATTTGGGAAACGATCAGACTCCAGGGAAGCGAACTGCTGGAAAAGCTGAAACATGTTATTCACGAGGGGAATGTACGCCGGGTAATCATTAAGCAGGGTGACAGGACCGTGGCGGAATTTCCGCTTACAGCCGGTGTTGTCGGCGCTGTCCTGGCTCCGATCCTGGCTGCCATCGGTGCGTTGGTGGCGGTATTGAACGATTGTACTATCGAAGTGGAAAGAGCTGTCGGCGGCTCTGATGGTTATGAGGAATAAGAACACTGTGTTTCCTGTTTAAACGAGTTGCAATTGTTCCCTGTATCGGTCTCTCAGTGAAATGAAATAGGCGTGATAGCGCTCCGCGGCATAATCGGGGAACGTCCACGGGAACGCCCGCCAGGCGCCTTTTTTTTCATAATGAAGCGTGACTTCCGCATAGATGCCGCGCGCTATATATATCCGGTGATAGAAGTTCTTCGTCGAAGCCAGCACCAGTTTCGATTCTTCGATATATCCCGGATCCAGGTTGATGGGACGGGCAACTGAGGTTCCTTCGGAAGCGAAATAGGATTCCAGTTCATTGGTCACCGTTTTGATGTCCGCGATCGATTCCGGCTTTATGAGGTTTTCGAAACTCAGGAAATAGCGATAAATGGGATGCCCCATATTCTTTTCGTAATAGCGGGTCCAATTGAACGGGTATGGTAGGCTTCGGGAATCGATTGCACCGTAAAAGTCCGAAAGACGCTCTTCGGCTGCGGGCAGAATTTCCGGGAGGGAAGTCAGCACGCCTACGAAGAGTTTGACCGGCGACGGCCTGGTAATTTTGCCCATAATCGTCTAACTCCCGTATCGGGCGGGATCCGGGATCCCCGCCTCCTCGAATCCTTTACGGCGCAGGATGCAGGAGTCGCATGCGCCGCAGGCAAGACCTTCGGGGGAAGGATCGTAGCAGCTGTGCGTAACGGCGAAGTCCACTCCGGCTTCGTTCCCGGCCCGGATAATATCGGCTTTGCTCATGTGCAGAAGCGGTGCGTGGATCGTGTAACGGGCGGATCCCTCGACTCCGGCTTTCGTCGCAAGGTTGGCCAGATGTTCGTAGGCTTGAATGAATTCCGGCCTGCAATCGGGGTATCCCGAGTAATCGACCGCATTCACGCCTATGAATATATCCTGGGCCCGGAGAATTTCGCACCAGCCGAGAGCAAAACTTAGAAATATTGTGTTTCGCGCAGGTACGTACGTTACGGGAATTCCGGCCGAAATCCGGGCTATGTCCCTGTTTTTCGGTACGTCGATATCGTCCGTCAGCGCGGAACCGCCGAAAGCCCTCAAGTCGATGGGGGTTATGACATGATCCTCAATGCCCAATGAATGGACTACCTTTGCAGCCGCCTCCAATTCGCACCGGTGGCGCTGCCCGTAGTCGAAACTTAAAGCATGGACGTAAAATCCCTGCTTAATGGCAATGGCCATAGCCGTACTGGAATCAACGCCTCCACTGGCTAGGGCTACTGCGTGCCTGGTGCGTGTCACTCGCAATCTCCCGAAAAAATGCTTCCTGTTAATCCCATACCGCCGATTTGGCGGCAAATAACGCGCAATAGTCTGTGCGCGATACATCGCGGGTGTTAGAATAATCCATTTTTGGAGAAAAGATGCTTCAAATCAAGGGCCTTGGGAAGGCATTTCGCGGCGAATGGCTGTTTCGCTCACTGGATTTTCAAATTAATGAGCGGGACAGGATCGGTCTTGTCGGGGACAACGGGACCGGCAAGTCCACCCTGATGAAGATGGTCGCGAGGCTTATGTCAGCGGACGAAGGGGAAGTCATCGGCGCCCGGAGCCTGACCTTTGGATACCTGCCGCAGGACGGTCTGTTCGCGCGCGGAAGAACGATTCTGCAGGAGGTGCTCTCGGTTTTTGAATCGGTCCGGGCACTGGAGGAGGAGATCCGTCAGCTGGAGCACGATCTGGCCGATATGCAGCATTCGGATCCGGAATACGAGAAGAAGATGGCCCGCTATTCCCTGATTTCCCAGCAATTTCAACTGCAGGAGGGGTACTCGATTGAAGCAAAAGCGGGATCCGTGCTGATGGGATTGGGATTTTCCCGCGAAGACCTGAACCGTCTCTGCGAGGAATTCAGCGGCGGATGGCAGATGCGCCTGGCCCTTGCGAAGCTCCTGCTCCGAAGACCGAGCCTCCTTCTTCTGGACGAACCGACCAATCACCTGGATCTCGAAGCCCGGAACTGGCTCGAGGACTATCTGAAGGCCTATCCCCATGCTCTGGTCCTGGTGTCCCACGATCGATTTTTCCTGGATGCGACGACAGAGCGTATCCTGGAAATCAGAAACCGTTCCGTCCACTTTTATAAGGGGAATTATTCCCAGTTTCTTCAACAGCGGGAGGAGCGGCTGGAGCAGCTCAAGGCCGCGTATGAAGCGCAGCAGAAGGAGATCGCCCGTATCAAGGCATTCGCCGACAAATTCCGCTACAAAGCGACCAAGGCAGCGCAGGTCCAAAGCCGGCTGAAGGACCTGGAACGCATGGAGCCTATTGAAATTCCGCCGGAGTCCAAACCGATTCGACTGCGTTTCCCGGAAGGTCCCCGCACCGGACGCAATGTCATAGAATTGTCCGGCGTCAGCGCGGGTTACGGGAATACCCCTGTTTTTCGGGATCTGCATTATATCCTGGAAAAGGGGGAGCGTCTCGCTCTGGTCGGCCCCAACGGGGCGGGGAAATCGACATTGATGAAAATACTGGCGGGGCGCCTGGAGCTTATGGAAGGAACCCGGAAGTTGGGGCACAATACAATCGTTTCCTATTTTTCGCAGGATCAGGACGACCTTCTGGTTTCGGATAAAACGGTGTGGGATGAAGTGTATTCCGTAGCTCCGGATTATATCGTCCCGCAGCTGCGCACGCTCCTGGGCTGTTTCCTTTTTTCCGGGGATGCCGTGGAAAAGCCGGTGTCGGTCCTGAGCGGCGGCGAAAGGAGCCGGCTTGTTCTATGCAAACTCCTTCTGTCTCCGGCCAATTGCCTGCTCCTGGATGAGCCGACCAATCACCTCGATATCCGTTCCAAAGACATATTGATGGATGCGCTGCAGGATTATCAGGGCACGATTGTTTTCGTAAGCCACGACAGGTATTTTCTCGACGGCCTGGCCACGGGCGTTCTGGAAATCGGCAACCGTACGGCGGTTCCCTATCTCGGCAATTATGAGGACTTTCTTCTAAAAAAAGCTGCGATGGAATCGCAGAGGGAAGTGCATCAGGAGACGGTTGCCGAATCCGCGTTGTCTCCTGAGGCGAATAAGGCACCGGAGCAGGAGGAAAAACGGAAGAAAAAGGTGAATCCGATTAAGATCCGGCAAATGAAAGACCGGATAGAAAAGCTCGAGGGGCAGATCCATGTGCATGAAACGAGAATCGCGGTGCTGAATCAGATGCTGGCGTCCGAGGACCTCTATCGCGACCACCAGCTCTTCCGCTCCGCCATGGCGGAGCATGACGGACTGCGGGCGGAACTGGACCGGTTTATGGAGCAATGGGAACGCCTGAATTCGGAGCTGGAATCCCTGGAGCGGCAGGATAAAGTTATTTAACGTTTAAACGTTCAACGTTAAACGTTAGAACGTTTAGCTTCATCTATTCAAATTATCTTTATGGAACTTATCGCATCCCGCTGCGTAAATACATTCCAGGAGCGGGCTGCAATGAAAATTTCGAAGAAAAAATTTTTTTATGCGACAAAAGAGATCCTGGGCGTAATTGTAGCGGTCACAATCATCCAGGTAGGTTTGGGAAAAGCCTATTTTGTCCCTACCGGTTCCATGGAAGGGACGATCCTGGCGGGAGAGCTGGTGATCGCGGATAAGGCGACCTTAGGTCCCAGGACGCCGGATTGGATCGGAATACCCTGGACCGAAATCGGATTTTCCATACCTGCCGTAAAGCTTCCGGGAATCCGCAAGGTGGAACAGGGTGATATCGTGGTCGTTCGCACGCCCGTAAACCGGTGCGTTCCTTACGTGAAGCGTGTCGTCGCCCTGGGCGGGCAGACGGTTCAAATCCGCGATAAAGTGCTGCTGGTGGACGGGGTGCCGTTTCCTCTCCCTGAGAAGGCGCAGCACGCGGACTTCAGAACCTATCCCGTCGGCGCCCGATCCTCCGGAATTCATCCGAGCCTGGGAAATCGCGATAACTGGGGACCCTACCGGGTTCCCGGAGATCATGTCTTCCTGATGGGAGATAATCGCGACAATTCCGTAGACAGCCGTTATTTCGGACCGGTGCCCGTAACAAACATAATCGGAAGGGCAAGATTGGTTGTATTCTCCTTCGACAAGGACTCCGATGTTCCCCTGTACCGGCGACCCAGGTTGAACAGGATGATCACCCTGCTCGATTGACGGCTTGAACGCTCTTCGTAGTATTCTCTCCTTTAACACGAAAAAGGGGCGTTGCCAGGAACGCCCCTTCTTCCAGGTATCATTTGTACCGCAACTAATCTTCAATCCCTGCAAGGTTATTTCTGTTAAAGCCCAAATAATGGACCAGCCGACTTTATCTCATAAGATCGATTGCCGGGCTTTTAATCTTCAATCTTCAACCTGTAATTTTCAATCCCTTTGGATGAAGGAAAATTTCCTATGCGGAGATACCGCTTTGCATCATAATCGTTTTAAAACAGATGCGGAATTCAACATCGAAAACTTCTTCCAGGCGAAACCGGTGAGGGGGGAATGAAAATACTAATCAGATTTATGTATGCAGCTTTGCTGGTTGTGATCGCGGCTTTTGTAGCCTATGCGGTGTCGGCACAAATCTATCCTTTCCGGGACACCTCGCTGTCCGACGATGCGCGCCTGGATAATTTGATTTCCCTGATGACGCTCGAGGAGAAAATCGGCAATCTTTCTCCCATGCTCCCTGGAGTTCCGAGGCTCGGAGTGCGGGGAACCCGGATTGTGGAAGGGCTCCATGGACTGGCGTGGAGCGGACCGGCCAACTGGGCCGTCAAAGGAGAGGGGGAAGCGCCGACAACCACCTTTCCACAAGCCATCGGCCTGGCTCAGACGTGGGACCCGGAACTGCTCTTGCAGATCGCGGCCTGGGAAGCCTATGAAACCCGCTACCTGACGCAGAACCCCGATTACGGCATGGCCGGTCTTATCGTGTTGGCGCCCAATGCGGATCTGGGAAGAGACATCCGCTGGGGACGAACGGAGGAATGTTACGGGGAGGATGCGTTTCTTGCCGCCGCCATGACGGTCGCTTATGTAAAAGGCCTGCAGGGAGACCATCCCAGGTACTGGAAGACCTCGTCGCTTATGAAGCATTTCCTGGCAAACAGCAATGAAAACAACCGGTTTGTCGACTCTTCCGATTTCGATGAACGGCTGTTCCGGGAATACTATGCCTACCCTTTTTATAAAGGGATCGTGGAAGGGGGATCCCGTGCCTACATGGCAGCCTATAACAAATACAACGGCATACCCTGTACGGTGCATCCGGTGCTGAAGGACGTCACCGTCGCGGAATGGGGACAGAACGGCATTATCTGCACCGACGGGGGCGCCTTCAAGCGACTGGTGGATTCCCATAAGTATTTCGAGAACTATACGCAGGCGGCCGCGGCGTGCATTCGTTCGGGCATCACGATGTTTCTGGATCAGTATATGCCGTATCTGCAGGAAGCGCTGGATGGAGGCATGGTGGATGAAAAGAACATCGACGCCTCCGTTCGGGGCACTTTGCGGGTAATGCTGAAACTGGGCTTGATGGACGAAAGTCCCGAAAATCCGTACACCGGAATCGGGATCGAAGATACTGAAAAGCCGTGGACAAAGCCGGAGGCTATTGCACTGGCGCGGAAGGCCACGGCCAAATCGGTTGTTTTAATGAAGAATGAAGGCCTGCTCCCGCTGAATAAAGAAAAACTGAAATCGATTGCGGTCGTTGGTCCGAGGGCCGACCTGGTTGTTTCCGACTGGTATGCCGGGACGCCGCCCTATTCGGTTTCAATACTGGAAGGGATACGAAACAGGGTCGGCGACGGCGTTCGGGTCCATTTCGCCGCCGATAACGGGGCCGATGCGGCCGTGGAGGCTGCAAGAAAGTCCGATGTGGCCGTGGTTTGCGTGGGGAATCATCCGCTCAGTTACGGCCTTGACTGGGAGGAGAATCACGTGGCCAGTGACGGCAGGGAAGCGATCGACCGCCAGGCTGTTTCTCTGGAGCAGGAAGATCTTGCGCGGCTGGTTTTAGCGGCCAATCCGAAAACCGTCCTGGTTCTGGTGTCCAGTTTCCCTTATGCAATTCCCTGGTCGAAGGCTAACGTGCCGGCCATCCTTCACGTCGCTCAATCCAGCCAGGAACTGGGCAACGGCGTGGCGGATATTCTGTTCGGAGTGGAAAATCCCGCCGGCAGGCTGGTGCAGACATGGTCCGCTTCCATCGATCAGCTGCCGCCGATTCTGGATTACAACATTCGCAATGGGCGCACGTACATGTACGATCGTCACGAACCTCTGTTCGCATTCGGGCATGGGCTCAGCTATACGACCTTTGATTACAGAAACCTGGAGACGGACCGGTCAACGCTTAAGGGAGGGGAAACTTTAAATATTACCGTGAATGTGAAGAACACCGGTTCAAAAGACGGCGATGAGGTCCTTCAGCTCTACGTGAGTTTTCCCGATTCGAAAGTCGAAAGGCCGGTCCGGACGCTTAAGGGATTCAAACGCATCCATATTCCGGCCGGGCGGAGTATGAATGTTTCCATCCCACTGAAAGCGGAAGATTTGACCTGCTGGAGCGAAGAAAGGCACGCATTTGTACTGGAAGAAGGGATCGTGAACCTGATGGTCGGCGCCGCTTCCGACGACATCCGCCTGAAAGGCACAATTAAAATCCAATAAAGGAATGGTCGACTTAACCTGAATATGTATCAACTGCCGGATCGTTAATCTTCAATCTGTAATCTTCAATCCGACTCATTATTCACCATGAATGAGATGGTATGTGCCGTTCTCGTCTTTTTCGACTTTCAATTTGTATGCTTCGACGACCTTCGCCAGGGGGCGACCCAGAAGGAAATCCAGTTCCTCTTCGCTGCGTTCCAACTTTTCCATGAAGAAATTCCGAATTATCACATCCTGGCTGAGCATGTCGATGACAGAATCGAGTTCGGAGGTTTCCCCGGTTTCCCAGTATTTCTTAATGGCGCTGTCGAGCTTTTCCGTGGAACATCGTTGCTCATGTATTTCCAGCAACTCCAGCAATTCGGCATCATCTTTCAGAAGATGCCGCCTTGTCAGTTTGTCCTTGCTCCAGAGTTTTTCGAGGGCTTGCGGATTCCAGCATTCCTGTGTGCGGCACTGAAGCGGCCGCTGCTCGTATATCCGGCAGCTCTTTTCCGATTCATCGTAGAAAGAGCATTGCCCGTTCTCGGGTTTCTCTTTTAGCTTGATCAGCTCCTCGGAAAGGTTGTCCAGGGTTGCAGTGATGTTATTCAGGACAGGCTCCCCTTTTCTTAAGGTATACAAGTCGCTGAATCGGAGGAGTCCATCCTTTAAGAGATCGAGATCCTCAGGATGCAGCGAAGGACTCACGCGGCTGCAGCAATCTCCGCAGCGCAGACAGTAGGGCCGGCTGGCATACACGGTTTGTACAATATGTTCCAGCTGTTGCTGCCATTTCCGGGTTCTTTCTTCCGGAGTAAGGTCCTCCCAGGAGTTTTTAAAATCCTGATAGAAACTGTTCTTTTCAATTTCTTCCAGAATTTCTTCCAGGCGCTCTTCTTCTGCGTGCAGACTTATGAGAATCCGGTTGGTGGCCAGACGCACGGCAGACACGAAATCGTTCTGGCTGTCGGATTGAAATAAATCCTGAATGCCGGCTTCATCCATAGAAGGTGTGTTTTCTGAATCCTGAGACATACTATTCCCCCGCTCGCAAAACTATGAATTATAGATCGGGAATCCTCAATTGACCATGGTTTCGTTCCTTTTTGAGCAAAAACATGATATTTGATCGCCGGTTGCCGCATACCTTTCGGCGGTTCGATGGGTGGTTCTTCAAAAATCATTTCGCATTCGACCTGAACCCCTATTTGTGATAAAATGCAATTTCAACGGTTTTGGCGGCAGCTCCACCATACTTACTTCGGGAAATGCTATAATGATGAGGCCTACGGCCGCGCTGCCACCTCGTAACGCCCTCCAGTCCCCAGCTGAGAGAGTGAAGACACATAAAGCAGGAAAGTCCTTCAACGCTGACTTGATCTATTAAAATCGGTATTCCGGAAAGCGCGATTCCGGTCGTGTTTCCGCCAGGCAGCTGTTAGAGCAAGGAGTAAAATGTCCAGAAAATATCGTCAGGCCGGTTATATGGATTCAGACCGGGAGAAAAAGCCGAAGCCGCCTCCTCGCAAGAAAGTATCCGGCGGAAGAGTTGAGACCAAGTTCCACATGGTTACACGATGCAATAACTGCGCTGCGGAGATACAGGTGATGGATCAGATACAGGTCACCGATAAATGCAGTCATTGCAATACGGATCTTCATACCTGCAGAAACTGCCTGAATTTCGATCCGTCGGCGCTTAAGGAATGCGTCAAGCCGGTTGAAGTTCGGGTTGTAAATAAAAGCCAAAACAATCTATGCCCGTTGTTTGAAGCGAAGGTCCTCATAGAAAAGAAGGGAAGCGGCGCGGGCCCTAAGGTCGTGGACAGCAATCGCCAGGCTTTCCTGGATCTCTTCAAAAAATAACCGGAAATTCATATCCGTTTTACCTTCCCTTCTTTCATGGCATCATATTTCGTATAACGGAACATTCCCGGAGTGCGCCAGCAAACCGCCGCACTTCAAAGAAGTCGTCGTCTAATCTTCAGGGAGATCCCTCGGCTCTGCCGGGGTGGCAGGAAAAGTTGGACAGTTCCAGAAATCGGGATCGGAGTCGGTATCGGAATCGCGGTCGAAATAGGAAGGCCAATATCTCCAGTGGAATCGATACCGATTCCGATTCCGAGACCGACCCCGACAATTTTTTCAAGCCGCTTTGAGCGGCTCATTGT
>JAFGTD010000187.1 GCA_016934295.1 Acidobacteriota bacterium | reverse complement strand
TGTTGACGGAAAAGCTAACCGAGACAATGCAGCGACTTTTTCCATAGCGTATCGGATTATTGTGAAATCCAGTAACGCGATAAACCTGTTCTTTATCCTCCTGCTGCCGGCGGTATTCCTGTCGGCCGGCTGCGGGAACCAACCCGCCGACAGCGCGGATATGCCATCGGCTGATACCGTTCGCAGCGACGAGGTCGAAATCGACTGGGGGCGGGAAGTCAGCCTGGACGAGATGATCGCAATGGCGCAGGGAGGCCGGATTCAGGAAATACAATGGCACGTAATGCCGAATATCCTCCGTGCATCGGCATCGGACGGCAGTGTTTTTCACCTCAGAAACGAAAACAAGGGAGTAGACCTGCGCAAAACGCTGATAGAAGCGGGTGTAAAGATCGGAAAGGGAGGGATCCCGTTCCGGCACCATTTTTGAGTCTGAAAGGGCCCCGATGAATAGTCCTGGTTCAGGGCTTTGAATAAATGAAAAAGGCGGACAGGAGAGTACGATGGTGACATTGCTGTTTGACGAAATAGCCCTGTTGCTGGCCGTTTTCGCCGTCGCCGTCGCCGTTAAGAAATGGCACGTCGTCCGGGATCGGCGCCAGATCCTTCTGGTGATACAACTGGCGCTTAAAGAGAGGAAAGCACTCTGGGTCGGAATAGTCACAGCCGTTTTATATCTGGCGGTATTCATGATCCTGGGCGGACAGGGCGGCCGCGTACATATATTGTTCGGCCGTGTTATATGGAACACTTCGCCCGGAGACTTGCTCCCGGGCATCCTGCTGGCACTTCTGGTGATGCTGTCCATGGCCCTGACTATTTACGGTATCCGTGTGATGGGGGCCAAAAAGTCCGGCAGGCAGGGCGGCATGGGAATTATCGGTTCCCTGCTCGCGTTGATGGCGGCATTCTGCCCCTGATGACTGCCTCTGTTAACGGCTCTGGGCGGAGCCGCAGGCGCGCTGTTGCTGGAACATTACTGGAATGCCCTGTGGTTTTTTTCGGCGGCGATATTAATCCTGAGCATTCTTTACACGGCAACCGTTCTGAAAACGACCGATGGCTGAGGCTGATCCATAGCTCCGCCCTAGTTCAGGGCGTATCTTCGGCTTGATAGTCTTGATATGGGATGGCTACCGTCCAGGTGACGGAGCCTGATAAAAAAGCAGCACCCTTAACAGGAGGAACAGGCATGAAAAAAACGGCAATACTGCTTGTCGCGGTGTTCCTGGCCATGCCGCTGTTGATTACGGCATGCGGGCCGCCGCCGGACAATTCAGGCAATGCTTTAACCGTATTGAATCCCCAGGGGGCCGTTGAGAAAAAGCTCGACCTCGCACCACGGCTGGATACTCTTCAGGGCAAGAAAATTGCCATGTGGCTGTCGGCCACCCCGGACCAGCTCTATGCAGGCAAGGGAGCGGAACTTTACGATCTGCTGGAAAAGATGCTCCGGGAGAAATATTCCGATGTCGAAATCGTTCATTACGCCGACCTGCCGATGAAATTCATGCCCGAAAAAGAGGTCGTGGATGCCATTACATCGGCGGATCCCGACGGGGTTGTAGTCGGCTTCGGCGGCTGATGAGGGTGCCTCGGCGCGATGGGTTCCATCGCAACCACACTTGAAGAAAAAGGCATTCCCACGGTCACCCTCTACAACGAGCGCCATGAAAAACGCTATATGGGAACGATCCTTACCAAAGGATATGTCGATTATCCCGCAATCAACTTCAACGAATACGATACCTTCACCTCCGAGGGCATTGGGGCGCTGGCTCCGGAAGCTTTCGACTTTATGGTGGAAGGTTTGACAACCTGGGCACCCCCATACCTGAAGCCGGAAGGCGACAAGTGGGTTCCTGAAGAAAGCGCGTTTACTTATTCCGGCAATTCTTATCAGGAATCTGTTGATCTGTTCAATCGTTCCTACCTGGAGATGGGTTGGGGCGACGGGCTGCCTATGATGCCTCCCACACGACAACGCGTGGATGCGCTTCTGAAAGGAACGCCGCTTCCCCCGGAAACCGTAGTCGGCCGGTGGGGACCCGCCAACGCCTGGTTCACGGTGGAGAAGATTGCCGTTGTCGCTGCCATGGCTGGAGCCAGGCCCGAATATATGCCGGTCATTATCGCAGCGCTGGAGGCTATCACTTCGGGTCCGTGGGATGCCTTTTTCCCGGTCATGCGCTCGGCCGTTCCGTTGATAATCGTGAACGGTCCGTATGCCAAAGAAATCGGGATCAACTCGTCTTCCAATGCTTTCGGCCCAAATCCCAAGTACCCCGCCAACGGGGCAATCGGCCGGGCCGTCAACCTCGCCCTGGCCGCTATCCCCGGAAACGGTCGGGGCATCAAGCCTTCGAACCTGGCGGGCAATCCGGCATCCTATGCCGGCATTGTCGTTGCGGAAGCCGAAGGCGTGATTTCCCTGACTCCCGGATGGGATCCTGTCAGCGTGCAACTGGGATACCCGGCCGGAACCAACCTGGTAACCGTTCTCGGAGTCGACCAGATGGACATGAGCGTCCTGGGATCGATAGACAATATTGCAGCCTGCGTGGCTCCCAACAGGGACATCTGGCCCGGCAACCGTGAAGCATGGGAAGCCCAGTATGCCGGAGCCCTGGCAATCACTGAAATGCAGATTGTGATCGACGGGCAAATGGGAGGCAAAACCAAGGCGGATTACGCCCGGGAACTATGGGAATCGGCGCGTTTCCCGATTGATGAATTCAAGGACCTGATCCTCAGGAGCGAATTCGGACAGCCCACGGAACCCAGCGGCTTCATCAAGTCTCTTCTGGAGGAACAGGATGTTATTAAAAAGGGAGTGCCCGTGGCGGCCGGACCCGACAGGTTTCTGGTCCTGGTCACGGGCGGCCATTGAGTCTGAGCACCCTTTTCGTGGCTCGGTTCGAGCCGCTGGATAGGAACACCTGTTTCGGTAGAAATCAAGCTTCCGTAGTTTAAGGCCAACCCTGGAGTGCGGCAGGCCCGACCTTTCAGGTCGGGTTTGCTGCCGCACCAAATCAATTTTCGTAGACAGTCAGAAGCAAGTCCGATTCAAATATGCTCGCGGGCGATATTACGATTTCTTCGCCGGGAACGCCTTCGGGGAACCGTTGCTTGAGGATCTTAACAACGGCGGGATCGGAGAGGTCGAAGTCGCGAAACCTCTGAAGCCCGCCGATCTCGATTCCGAGGGCGGTATTATACATTTTCCAAGCCAGTTCCGAACAGTAGATCCGGTCTTCCGACCAGCCGAAATGGAAATCATACGGACGGCCTTCGTAAATTTCGCCGGACTCTTTCAGCTTCCGGACAGCTCCTTCGGTAAGAATTTGCTCTCGATCCTTCAGGCGCTTCACAACAAAGTGACCGTTTAGACCCTGTCGGATCCATTTTTTCAGCGGAGTGTATTTGACCGGGCCTACGGCTTCATAAACGAACTGTTTTCCCTCTTCGACAAAGATCACTCCCATGTGGGTGTAGGGAGAATGCGTCGCAATTTTCAGTGCCGCACTCTGGGAAGATTGTACATCCTGAAAAACAAGATCCCCGTCTTTAAAAGCCGGCAATTCCTCCGCGCTGCAGCCGAACATTGCCAGGAAAATAAATAGCAATACCATTCGAATCATCATCGCCATAAAACCTGAATATATGGTTATCTATTCTCCCAGAATCACTTCCATATGATGCCGCAGGTGGCGCAGGTAATCTTTTATGACAAATTCCAGCAAAACCGGCTCTTCTTTACCTATGTTGCAGGGTGCGGATAAAGCATCTTCGGGCAGGCGTTCGATGACATGGCAGAGGTGAAGATTGCACGCGGACCAGAGTGCGATCAAATCGTTCCATTCCGATTCATTGTACTTCTGGATACGGACCCAGTCGATCTGGCTGTATGGCGGGAAATCCGCCGCCGCATTGTAGCCGGCCCGAACAAACCGATGGTGATTGTTGGCGGCCGAGTCGATCAGGTGTCCCAGGATTTCCTTCTTCGACCATTTGTCCGGACTCGCTTTGAACGACACCTCATTCGCCGACAGGGAAGAAAGTGATCCGGTGGAATTAGTTACAATCGTCCTGATTTCATCCGCTGTTTCTTTCATGGCCCGACTCCCGTTACACGAATGCAGGGACGAACACAAGATTCGCCCCTTAACACGGCATCAAGATTATTGCGGCGCACCTTCGGAACTCTGATTTTTGAACTCGATCAGCTCGAAAGCGTTTCCCGAATTGTCGCGGATAAAGGTGAAGACGATCCCGGGAGTATCGATCGGTTCCATGGCGACTTCGACGCCCTTCGCCTTCAGCTCTTTAAGTGCCGCCTGTACGCTGTCCACCTGCAGGCCGAAGTGCTTGAGGCCGTGGACGGCCAGGTCCGCGTTCGGATCGCGGCGGTATTCCGGCAGGGGTTTTGCGCCTGCGACCTGGAACAGCTCGATGTAGCAGTTGCCGCGCTGGATATGACCGATTTTCATTTCTTTAATGGTCTCCCCCTGCTCCATCCGCATGATCTCCTCGAATCCGAGCATTTCCTTGTACCAGGCGATGGATTCGTCCAGGTCCGCCACGCTGATCCCGATATGGTGGAACGATAAATCGAACCCGGTTTTATTCTTCTGCTCTTCAGCCATGAGTCCCCCCATTGCAGCATACCCGGCGGCAAGTAACAGTGCCAGGCCAACCACGATCGTGCCGATTCTTTTATTCATGCTATAGCCTCCCAAACACCCTGCTTATTATTCCCGATACTATGAACTCAATTATTTTCCGTTACCACTCATTTGTACGGTGCAACGGCGGAGAATCCGGTCGCACAGGACAATACCTAAAGCCATGACAACAGCTGCTGAATAGAATACGTAGTTCAGGCCAAGCCTGTCTGAAACGCCGCCCAGCGCTACCGGTCCGATTCCGTTGCCGATCTGCATCGCCAGCATGAACATGGTCATTGACGCCCCCATCCCGTAGGTGCGGCCTTCGTCGACAACATAGGCATTGGCCGCCGGGATTCCAAAAGACTGGCCCAGTATTATTAAGATATAAACGATTAACAGTGTCCAGAACCCGCCCGTCAGAGGCAGCAGGATCGTGGAAATGACCGTGGCGATTCCGCCCCAGAAAACCATGCGCCGGCGGTTCCACCTGTCCGCCAGGCGTCCCGTATAGGACTGAATGATCGAGGCCGGGGTTCGGGCCGCCAGCACAATTCCGATAAGGCTGGCACTCATACCAATTTTCAAGTCTGCGAACAGAGGCACGAAAGCCATGAGGCTGGCCGTTCCGAGCCCGGCAGTCATGCGGTAGGCAAAAATGCCCCGCATGATTCGGCTTTTCAGCGGTGCAAGGTAGGATGCGTGCTCCCGGGCGGCTATTTTGCGCGGCATCTCCTTCAGGAAAATAAGTGTAGCGATCAAACCGAGAATATTCAGAGCGGCCATGACCAGGAAAGACGCTTGCATACTGAACGCGTCCGTGATGACACCGCCGAGGAGAGGCCCGGCACCCAGGCCGGCGAAGAGAACGGCATTGAAATACCCCATCCATTTCCCCTCGCTGCCCTTCGGGGTAATGTCTCCGAGGTATGCCTGGGCGATCGGCAGATGTGCCGAAGCGCCGAGTCCCTGAAAAAAGCGCCAGAGAATGAGATGAAGGGGCCTGGCGGCATACAGTAAGCCGAACGACGCAATGGCAAGGATGGTAAGCCCGCCGCTGAGGAACGATTTTCGTCCGTAGCGGTCCGAGAGCCGGCCTACGAAAAGGAGCGTGCCGATGCCCGTGATGCTGAAAGCCGCCTGAATAAGCCCAACTTCCGTCCCCGATGCCCCCATGGTATTGGCGTAAATGGGAAGAAAAGGCGTGACCAGGCCCATACCCATCATGGATATGAACATGCTTCCCACGAGGACGATAAAAGCCCTTTTATTCATACGGATCTTCCAAAACCGAAAGCCTTCCGGCGCATAAAGTAACAACAGCCCTAATTTCCGGCTGTCCAAATGGGTTATTATACACTTTTCAAATGGATGGAAGATTGCGGCCGGATTTTCCCGCATTGGATGTTCGGGAATCCGGCAGGAGTTTGATAATGAAGCCAAAGATCTTTGTCACCCGCATTATCCCGGAAAAAGGGCTGGAAATGCTGCGTCTGCAAGCCGATGTCGAAGTCTGGCCGGATCCGTCGCCTCCGGATTATCCGATTCTTTTACAGAAGGTTAAAGGAATCGACGCGCTGCTCTGTATGCTTACGGATACAATCGACGGCAGCCTGATGGATGCTATCGGGCCGCAGGTAAAAGTCATCAGCCAATTTGCCGTCGGGGTTGACAACATCGATATTACGGCCGCCACGCGACGCGGCATCCCGGTCGGCAACACGCCCGGTGTTCTGACGGACACAACCGCCGACCTTGCCTGGGCACTTATAATGGCGGCGGCACGGCGTGTAGTGGAAGGGGATAAATTTACCCGTTCGGGTAAATGGAAGACCTGGGGCCCGATCGATTTTCTCGGCCGGGATATCTACGGGGCAACCCTGGGCATTGTCGGTTTCGGACGAATCGGCCGGGCGATGGCCAAACGTGCACAGGGTTTCGACATGCGCATCCTCTACTACAGCAGACGCCGGCACCCCGAAGCGGAACAGAAATATTGCGCACAATATGTCGATCTGGATACACTGCTGCATGAATCGGATTTCGTATCGCTGCACACGAATCTGTCCGAAGAGACCCATCATTTGATGAACGCTACCCGTTTTAAAAAGATGAAATCCGGAAGTATTTTGATCAACACAGCGCGCGGGCCGGTTGTCGATCCGCCGGCGCTGTACCATGCGCTCGCTTCAGGCACGATCGCCTATGCCGCGCTTGATGTCACGGAACCGGAGCCGATCCGGCCGGACGATCCATTGTTGACCCTGGACAACATTATCATCTGCCCTCACATCGGCAGCGCCAGCCACAAAACACGCGGGAAAATGGCCCTAATGGCCGCGGAAAACCTGATAGCCGGGCTGAAGGGGGAACGGCTGCCCAATTGCGTCAATCCGCAGGTATACACCGCCTCTCGGTAAAGGGCGTCCATCCGGCCCGGCACCATTGACTCAACCGCAGGATAAAAGGCCTCTCCTTTTAAACTTGCGGCGGTCCTATGGGAGGATTACTTTCTATACATATTAAATTCGCATCGGGGGGCCGCTGAAAATGAAACTGCGAATGAAGATCCTGTCGGGATTTTTGATTCTGGTTATAATGCTGGCCGTCGCCGGGATTTTTTCCATCTATGAACTGATGTCCATCAGTTCCTCTGTTCAAAGCCTTCTGGATGACAACTATAAAAGTATCGATGCCGCCAAGAAAATGATTGAGGCGATTGAAAGGCAGGACAGTGGACTTCTGTTGTCGATTTCCGGGGAATACCGGGAAGGAGAACAGATGACGGGAAAGGCCGACCGGGCTTTCCTGTCGGCACTGGATACGGCTAAGAACAACTGCACCATACCGAACGAACGGGATATCGTCGAGGATATTGACCGCAAATACGGCGCCTATAAAGCAATATGGAAGGATTTCTCTTCCGGTACGCCCGCCAATTACGACATGGACTGGTATTTCGGGCATGGGCATCCGGCTTTCCTGGCGGTCAAAGCCGCGGCGGGAGAGCTCATGGCGTTAAATGACGCAACCATGTACCAAACCGCATCCGATTTGAAGAACAGGATGCATCGTATAATCATGCCGGGAATCGTTGCAATCGTCTCCGCCCTGGTATTTGCGTTCCTTTTCAATTATTTCATTCACCGTTATTTCGTAAATCCCATTATTTCCATAACGACTGAAGTTCAGAAAATTTTGAAGACCGGGAAACCGTTCAGCGTAGAAATCGAAACGAACGACGAACTTAAGGATCTTGCATCCGCAATTCAAGACCTTTCATTCCAGGTTCGAAAATAAAAAATGAGACCTTACATAATCTTTCGTTATGTCGGGATTGTTCTGCTTTTCAATGCCGCCTTTTTACTGGTTTCGGCGGCTATTTCATTCCATTGCCACCAGCCGGATTTTCTGCCGCTTCTGTACAGCGCCGTTATCACGATTCTTTTCGGAATATTCCCGCTGATCTACGTTCCGCCCTCTTCCTATATCTACAATATCGAAGGACTCGTGATCGTGGTATCCAGCTGGCTCCTTTCCTGCCTGGTTGGCGTGTTGCCCTATATCCTGTACGGCGGGGAATTCACCCTGGCGAATGCCTGGTTTGAAAGCGTATCCGGTTTTACCACAACCGGCTCTTCGATTCTCAACAATATTGAAGCGCTGCCTTTCGGCCTGCTTTTCTGGAGAGCCTCCACGCACTGGATCGGGGGTATCGGCATTATCGTATTCGTCCTGGCGGTTCTTCCCGCGATCGGGCAGGCATCCATGCTCCTATCCAGGAGCGAGATTTCGCCGCTGGCCATGAAAAACTTCCAGTATCGGACACAGAAGACTTTGAAAATCCTGCTGATTGTGTATCTCAGCCTGACCTTTCTGGAAACCATTCTGCTGGTTGCCTGCGGCATGGGCCTGTTCGACGCCGTCACCCATTCCTTCGCCACCATTGCCACGGGCGGATTCTCCACCAGGAACACCAGTATCGCCTATTTCGACAATCCCGCGATTGAGCTGGTCATCATCGTATTTATGATTCTTTCAGGAATTCATTTCGGCCTTCTCTATTCGGCGGCAAGCGGAAAAATCCGGTATTTGTGGAAATCGAGCATTGTCCGGTTCTATATCGGGGCGATGGTTGTCGGTACTGCTTTGGTTGCGATATGTATCCATGGAAACATCTACGAGAAATGGAGTTATGCCATTCGGTATGCAGCATTTCAAATTGTTTCCCTTGGAACCAGCACAGGGTTCTCGACCACCGATACAGCCCGTTGGCCGGCATTCGCGGTGCTGATTATGATCTATTTCACGCTCCAGTGCGCCTGCTCGGGCTCCACGTCCGGCGGCATAAAGGTGGAAAGGATCCTGATTTTCTGGAAATCCATCCAGACAAGGATAAAAAAACTGAAGCACCCCAAAGCCGTGGTAACGCTGAAAATGGACAATGCCTTCTTTCCTGAAGATGTCGTAACGACCAGCCTTCTCTTCATCATTCTCTATCTCGGGGTTGTCTTCCTGTCGACCCTTTTATTGACCGGTATGGGCGTGGACATACTCAGCGCCTTTTCCGGATCGGCCGCATGCATGGGAAATGTAGGGCCGGGATTCGGAACACTCAGTTCGCTGGCGAACTACGGCCAACTGCCGGTAGCGGGGAAGGTGGTTCTAACCGTGGTCATGCTGCTGGGCCGGCTCGAGATTTTCGGGCTGATACTGTTCCTCTCCGTCAGGTCCTGGAAGTAGCGGCATCAAAATACACATTATCTCGCTTTATTTCTATAATTTATCGTGGTCCGATCCCGATATGTTTCAGGACGGAAGAGATTTCATCCTCGACGGCAAAGGCCCCGGAGAAGTCCTGCATTCGGGTCAGTTCCGTCGGGACCACGACACAGGCGATGCCGGCGTTTACCGCCGCCAGAAGACCCCGTTTGGTATCTTCCACCGCGATGCATTCCCCGGCCGGCAGATCCAGGGCTTCGAGTGCCGCCAGGTAGAGCCCCGGATCGGGTTTGGGTTCTTTGTAGTCGTCGCCCGTAACGATGACATCGAACATGTCGGGCAATCCGCTCGATCGGTGCATATGGTGGAACTGATCCCGATGGCTTCCCGTTACAATGCCCAGTTTCACGCGACCCGAAAGTTTCGCAAGCGTTTCCGGAACCTGGGAGCGAACAGGGGGCGGATTATCCTTGAGGATCTCGCGGTAACGGGCATTGCGGTCGTCCAGGACATGTTTTAATTCGGCCGGATCGGCGCCCATTTCCCCGGCGATCCTCCTGGAGCTTTTTCCCTCGCCGAGATATTGGAGTCCCCATATATCCTTTGTCAGTTCCAGTCCAAGTTCGGCAAACGCGACTCGTGTAACTTCATAAAAGACAAATTCCGAATCCACGAGAATTCCGTCATTGTCCCACAGCACCGCCTGTACCCTGTTTGTTCTATTCATCCTTCTCCGCATCAACTCCCGGAGGCGCAATCCGGATTCCCTTTTGATCCAGTATCGCCAGGTAGGCCGCAATCAGTTTGTAGGTGTCGTAATAATCGTCCCGGTCAATGGCCTGGTACTTGTCTCGCTTCGAATGCAGGATATGCATGTTTTGCCGCGTCACCGAATGCAGGGTCATTGTTGGAATCCCTTTCTTCCTGAAGGAACTCCCGTCACTGTTGCCCATATCGTCGACATCCATGGTGTGAAGCGGCAGCTGCATTGTCCCGGCGACCTTGTTTAATAGTCCGACCAGGCCGGGGTCGCTTTTGCTGGTCCAAACCCTGGTTGAATCCAGTCCCAGTGTGTCGAGGTTGATCATGACCTGAATGGACGCCAATTCCTCTTCAGTCAATTGATTCACGTAAAAGCGGGATCCGATAAAACCTTGCTCTTCATCGGAAAAACCGATGAAAACAAAAGTATACCTGCGCATCGTTGAGCTGAGACTTTGGTACAGGCTGGGCAGCAGAGACGCACCGCTCCAGTTGTCGGCGACACCGTCTCCTGCATCCACACGATCGAAATGAGCCCCCACAATAATAACTTTTTCGGAACGACCCGGCAGGGTACAGATGACATTCGGGGCATCGGCGCGCTTTACCGGCTGCACCCGCAGGCGATTGTCTTTACACCCGGCCTCTTCGAAAAGCCGTGTCAGTGTAATCCTGCGTTCCGCATCCTTCCCCTCGTACTGCCGCAACCGGCTTTCAATCGTGTCGGGCTCCAGCCGGAAATGCTGCGCCGACTGTGCCCGGCATACGGCGGCACAAGTCAGAAGTATCGCCAGGACTCCGACCAGGCGGTATTTCTTCCGAACCAATTTCTAAACTCCTTTTACTGCCTTTATTTTCATAGGGAGAACTGTTTCATTGCGGGATCACGCATTAATCGCCGAACAGACCCTTCAAGGCATCCCCTATGGCTTTTCCCGTATTCGATTCCCCTTCTTCATCGTCCTGGCCCGAAAACTGGGATTTTATTATACTCCCGGCCGCATTCGCCATGTCGGGAACGAATTGGGGATTCGATGCCGTGCCGCGGATAAAAAACGGGATTGTAAGTGGCCCGCCTTTTCCTCCCATCAGTTGGGCCAGACCGCCGACCGATCCGCCGGAAGTTTTCAGGATGGCTTTCATCTTAAGGTCCAGGGATTTATCGGGATTGATGACGCCGCTGCCGGTAAGCTCCCCTATTGCGGGAACCACCAGTTTAATTGGATTGACCCGAATGCCCTCCGGCGTCATACGCATGCTTGACGCCAGGGTTTCAATATCGGTCCTGCTATCCGACTGGATACCGGCCAGTTGCGCCAGAACGGCCATTTTGCCCGCGAGATCGTATCCTACCAGGCTGGTGTTGGAAACATCGGTCGATCCGACGATGTTCATTTTATCGATCGGGCCCGATGCCGTCATATCCGCATTCAAAACCCCTCCCTCCAGAGAAGCGCCTTTGGGCAAAACAACACCGAATGCCGGGAGCAGAGTCTGCATATCCTCGACGGGCATATCTTTTCCAAGCAATCGCATATTCATGGTAAGGCTGTCCCGGCGTTTCTGGAAATTTCCGTTAAGATTGGCCTCGGCCTTTCCATAAACCATTTTTGCATTTTCCAGCACGCCTTTTTGTTGTGCCAGATCGTAGTTCACGGCATATTCCACCGATACCGGCTGTTTGGCCGGGGAACCGCCTTTGACAACCTGCAGCCGGTCGGCGTTCGCATTCCCCCGGCTTTTCACCTGCCGGCCGTCGGAAGTAAGCAGCCCGTCAAAATCCAGGACCCCGGCAAATCCCGCATCCGAAGGCACAAATCCGGATTCGATCAGATTGAACCGTTCAACGTCAAGATTTGCCGTTAAGGGTGTTTTTATAAGATCGGTTCTGCTGATGGGTCCTGCCGTCCCTTCCATTGAAAGGCGGCCGTCTCCGGGCAAAACAGCCGACAGAGTGAAAGGAAATTCGGAAACAAAAGAAAGATTCTTTGCGGTAATATCAACATTGCTATAAGTGGAAGCCTTTCCGTTCTTGACGATTGCGATAGTGCCGTCGTTAATCGAAAGTTGCTCGATTGCAATATCCTCTCCCGAAAAACCGCCGGATTCACTATTGGAAGGCTCGCTTTTTTTGCTTCCCTTTCCGCCTCCCAGGCTGGAAAAATTCCAGCGTTGTGCGGCGGACTGAATGAGTTTTATTGAGGGACTGTCTAATGAAATCTCCGTAATCCGGACCTCTTTCGAAAAAATAAGCGGTTTTAATTCGACGCCCACCTTTAATGATTTCGCCTGCAGAAACGGGGAGGAACTGAAGGCCGGATCGTCGGCAATGGTGATATCGTCCATGCCGACGGCGCCGGAAAACAGGGACAGGCTGAGATTTCCGGTTTTTACACTCCGTCCGAGAGCCGCGGACAGCTTGGATTCAAGCTCCGGCCGGAATTGATTCACGTCGATAAAAAAGGGAAGGGCGATAAGTACGATTACAATCACCGCCACCACAATTGCAATTATCTTATATGCGCCAAACTTTTTCTTGCCATTGCCCGACATAGTTCCACCTCCTGGCGATTTCCCGCTGAATACGATTTTCCGAAAATTATTTCTTGGCTAAATAGTAACGCACCGGAAATGATAATAATAGAGAACCGGCACAAAAAAGATTTATGGATGTCGTTCTGACAATGATTGAAGCCGGCGCCCGGCGTCTCGGCACTTCCTCCGGAGTCGCCATCGTCAGTAATAAATAAATTCCTCAGATGCTTCTTTTGAGTCCCAAATTATATATTCCGGCGGAGCTGAAAGCGACGCCGGACTTCTGGCTCCTGGCTTCTGGCTTCTGGCTTCTTTTATATATCCCCGGTAGTACTTGACATCTTTCCCGGGGAATAGTTTTATCTCTTTAAAGGAGAGAAATATGAAGTACTTTGCAGCCATCCTGAAGATGAAAGATGTTGAGAAGAACAAACAGCACCGCGAGCAGCACGTCGATTTCCTGATCCGGCAGGAGAAGGAAGGAAATATTTTTGCCCGCGGGAAATTTACCGAAGGTGCGGGCGGGCTTGTTATCTACATCGCTGCATCCTACGACGAAGCCCTTAAAATAGCGGAAACCGATCCCTATGTCACACTCGGCGCCAGGTCGCTGGAACTGTACGAATGGGACATGAAAGTTACCGGGAACCAATAACGGGAAATTAATCTTTTTTACCGACTTATTGATTTCCTGCTCAAGCGCCTTCCTAATCGAATAATCATTGCCCGGGCTGGTATTCGTTGTACGATTTCCTTATTCTTCAACCATGCAATCCATGCGGGTTCTTCTGGTCAATCCCCCAATATACGATTTCACGGCCTACGATTTCTGGCTTCGGCCCTACGGAATGCAGCGTGTCGCGGGCCGGATCCGGCACGCATGCCGGTTGAGTTTTTTCGATTTCCTGCATTCCAGGCAGCGCGA
Organism: Acidobacteriota bacterium; assembly: GCA_016934295.1. GTDB lineage: Bacteria > Acidobacteriota > UBA6911 > UBA6911 > UBA6911 > UBA6911. Next base: position 3,322 of record JAFGTD010000187.1, on the reverse strand, counting down.
TTCCTGGGGTAGAGGCCCCTATCCAAACAAGTACGTTCCAAAACCGAAGGTTTTCAGCGACATTCCCAGGCGTTATCGCCGTTATGGAAAACCTCGCGAAGAATTTCGGGAATATTTGAAGAAAGATTCTTTCGATGCCGTGCTGATTCAAACAATGATGACCTACTGGTATCCCGGAGTCCGGGAGGTTGTCGAGGATTTACGGGATCTGCAGCCTTTGGCGAAAATTATCCTGGGTGGAGTATATGCCACTCTATGTCCCGAACATGCCCGATCTCTGGGGGCAGATATTGTTATTGAAGGGTTTAATTTGGATCCTTTGTGGAACATACTATCGATAGAGCCGATTCCCGAAGGAGTTCCATTCTGGCCGGAAACCGGGCAAAAATACGGAATCATCAAACTCACGGAAGGATGCCCTTTCCGCTGTTCCTACTGCGCTTCTTCGATTTTCAAACCGGAATTTTCCGAACGCCCGACCGCGGAGTGCCTGGCCGAACTGGAGCAATTGCTGCGCATTGGTGTGCGCAATATCGCTTTCTACGACGATGCCCTGCTCTATCGCCCGGGAAGGGGGCTTGTGCCGTTTCTACAAGGCGCTATCCGCGAGAAAATCCCGCTATCTTTTCACACTCCAAACGCCCTCAACGCGCGATTCATAACGGAAAATATTGCGCAATTACTTGTAAAAGCAGGTTTTGCCAGTTTTTTCATCGGCCTTGAAAGCCGGTCCGATTCGTGGCACCGGGCAACCGGAGGGAAGGTCAATACGGAAGATTTTGTCACTGCGGTACGGCATCTCCAGGCAGCGGGAGTCCAGTCTATTACTACCTATATCATTGTCGGGCATCCGGATTCGGACGCCCAGGGCCTGGAACAGTCCCTGGCCTTCGCTCATGAAAACGGCACCCGAGTGCTTCTTTCGGAATTCTCGCCCGTCCCGGGCACGGAAGACAGCAAAAAGAGTACCGCGTGGGCGGATCTGGAAGAGCCCCTGTCCCATAACAAAACGGCATTCGCCTTACGCCGCCTGGGCCCGGACCGTGTGAACAGGCTGAAAGATCTCAGCCGCGCCCTGAACTCCCGGTTATAATTTCTTGAGAAGGTATTTGTTTTCGAGGTTTGTTACTTTTGCCAGGCGTCTTTTAAACCTTTCTTCTTCAGAAAACCGCGTTTCCAGAAATATTTTGACCAGGTCCTGGGCCAGCGCAACGGCAATAATCCTCGCTCCCAAAACCAGGACGTTCATATCGTCGTGTTCCACCCCCTGGTGCGCTGCATAGCAGTCATGACAGATGCCCGCCCGTATGCCGGGAATTTTATTTGCGGCTACAACGGAACCGACTCCGCTGCCGCAAAGAAGGATCCCGCGATCGGCTTCATTATTAATAATGGCCGTTCCTACAGCTTCGGCAAAATCCGGGTAATCGACCGGGGAACTGTCGTGAGTCCCCACATCCAACACTTCATGACCCAGCGTCCGGACATATTCCAGGATTTGCTGCTTCAACTCAAATGCGGCATGGTCCGAACCGAGCACAACACGCATATCCGTCTCCCTAAGAAAAGGTATTATAGCTTCGGAACATTAAATGGCACACTGATAATTAAATAATTTAATGCCGCATTAAAATTATTGGCGCATCATTGTATTATTCATCGTTTGACATCCTGTTCGCGGCAAACTAAATTTCTCGTTTGTTCTGTAATGTCGGGGGTAAAAAGACAGGGTACATTTTCCGCCATACAGCAAACATCTGCCTAACGTGGGGTCTTCTATAATGACAGAAAACAATCCAGCCTCTCCCTCAACCGTCAATCCGGACCTTTTGTGCGTCAATACCATACGTTTTCTTTCCGTGGATGCCATTCAGAAAGCAAACAGCGGTCACCCCGGCCTGCCTCTAGGCGCGGCTCCGATGGCCTACACACTCTGGTCTCGATTTCTGAAGCATAATCCCGCCAATCCGGGATGGTGGGACCGGGACCGTTTTATCCTCTCCGCCGGGCATGGATCCATGTTGTTGTACAGCCTGCTTTATCTGACCGGCTATGATCTCCCCCTGTCCCAGATACAGCTCTTCCGCCAGTTGGGCAGCAGAACCCCGGGGCATCCGGAACGTGGGCTGGTTCCGGGCGTTGAAATAACCACAGGCCCCCTGGGCCAGGGTTTCGCCAACGGGGTGGGTATGGCCGCAGCGGAAGCATTCCTGGCAGCCCGCTACAACCGGCCCGGGCATGAAATTATCAACCATTATACCTACGCCCTCATCAGTGACGGGGATATCATGGAGGGCATCAGCTACGAAGCGGCCTCCCTGGCCGGACACCTGAAGCTGGGCAAGTTGATCTACTTATATGACGACAACCGTATCTGCCTTGCCGGCGCTACCGGCCTTTCATTCAGCGAAGACCGGGCGGGACGGTTTGAGGCTCTCGGCTGGCAGACAATTACGGTTGATGACGGGAACGACCTGGATGCCATCGACGGCGCCATCCGCGCCGCACAGGCGGAAACCGAGCGTCCCTCGATTGTTCTTGTCCGGACAAAAATCGGTTACGGCTCTCCCCATAAACAGGATTCCGCCGATTCTCACGGTGCGCCTCTCGGCGTTGAAGAAGTTCAATTAACCAAAAAGAATCTGGGCTGGCCGGAGGATCCGCCGTTTCATGTGCCGGAAAAAGCACTGGACCACTGTCGCCGGGCTGTTTCCCGCGGGCAAAAAGCCGAAATGGAATGGGATTCCATGCTGGCCGATTATTCCTCGAAGTACCCGGATCTTGCCCGGGAACTGCAGCAGGCCATGCGGGGAGAACTTCCCGAAGGCTGGGATGCCGAAATGCCCACTTTCCCTCCCGATCCTAAAGGAATCGCAACACGCGCCGCATCGGGTCAGGTTCTCAATGCCATAGGACCGAAGCTGCCGGTGCTGATCGGCGGATCGGCGGATTTGAATCCATCCACTAAAAGCGTGATTAAAACCGGCGGAGACTTCCAGCATCCCGATCTCAAACCCAGAGACATGCAGGGATCGACCGGGGGCGAATGGGGCTACAGGGGAAGTAATCTGCACTTCGGAATCCGCGAACACGCTATGGGCGGCATTGCGAACGGCATGGCCGCGCACGGCGGAATCATCCCCTATACGGCGACTTTTTTCGTATTCGCCGACTACATGCGCCCGCCGATCCGCCTGGCCGCGTTAATGGGTCTGGGATCGATCTTCCTCTTCACCCATGACAGCATCGGAGTGGGAGAGGACGGTCCGACGCATCAGCCGATCGAGCACATGGCCGCCCTGCGGTGCATTCCCAATCTCAC
>JAFGTD010000186.1 GCA_016934295.1 Acidobacteriota bacterium | reverse complement strand
AGGCTCCGGCCATTTCAGCCGGCAGTGCAGCCCTGCGAAGGGGAACGCTTTCTGCAAGCACTTCAAACGCATCCCGGTTCAGCGCCTTGGAGAGGCCCTCCATGGCCGTGATCAACATATCCGTTTTCGTGGCTCCCGGCGCGACAACGTTGCTCCGGATTCCTTTCGGTCCGTAATCCAGGGCCGCCTGTCTGGACAGCTGAATCAGCCCGCCCTTGGAAGCGCAGTAGGCCGGCATTGAGGGTATGCAGCGCACGCCCGCCAGAGAAGCGATGTTGACAATCGAACCCTTGCCCTGCTTGATCATTTCGGGAATCGCGGCCTTCATGCAGAGGAACGGGCCGTTGAGGTTGACATCGAGGATCTTCTTCCACAAATCGATCTCGATATCGACAATGCTTCCCGGGGGATCGATCCCGGCGTTATTGACGAGCACATCGATTTTACCGCCGAACTTGACGGTTTCCGCTACCATCTTTTTAACATCATCAAAATTCGTCACGTCGCCCGCGCATGCGGCCGCCCGATCGGAATTGAATGATTTTACCGTCTCATCCAACTTCTCGGCCAGTATATCGCTGACGACAATTTTTGCACCGTCATCGAGAAAACGTTTCGCAATCGCAGCGCCAATGCCCCTGCTGCCTCCGGTAATGAGTGCCACCTTTCCTTCAAGTTTCATATTCTTTTCTCCTCATTATTCAATTAACAGAGCCGCATCCAAATCATTCAAATAATGCAGGGCCTGCGCCAAAGTCAGACTTCAGCCAAAGCCGTTTTTTCATTGCGTCGAGGATTTTTACACATTCCCTATTGGGACACAAGCATGTAAATGGGGTTGACGCCTCAGGGTAAATTTCCTTCCGGTTGTACGATTGTATCGGGCGGCATATCCGTGTTAAAAAGAAGTCACCATTTTCTTCCGGAGGTCAAAAATGAGGCCGCTTCAGACTGATTTATCGAGCTTTTCCAAATTCGAATTCGAGCGATCCCCTGTTGGGATCAAATTCCAGTTTTTCCGACCGGATGGAATCGAGCCGCTCGCCGCAGGCAAAGAGCTTTCCCTGTGCGAAATACTGCGGGAGGCTCAGCACTCAAAAAATCCGTTCTACCTGGGAAAAGATCATCGGGAAACCTGCGTCGGGAAAATTCTTCTTGGAATGCAGGACATGGAAGCCTTTGCAGAAAGCGGGCAAATCGGGGAAAAACTGCAGATATTCCAGGAAGCTCGTGCAAACTACGCCTTTTACAAACACGTCCCGAAATTTGACAGGAAAATAGTGAATTATGTCGTGTTCGCTCAAGTCGACCGGATGACGTTCGAACCGGACCTGTTAATATTAAGCGCCGATCCCGCCCAGGCTGAAATTGTCATGCGATCCATGACCTATTCAACAGGAGAGCTCTATAATTCCAGGACCACGCCCGTAATGGGCTGCGCCTGGATATTCATTTACCCGTTCCAGAACGGCTGTGTGAATTTCATACTCCCGGAACTGGTACACGGCATGAAAGGAAGAGAGCTGTTCCCGGCCGGATCCGTCCTTATATCGATCCCCTATCACTGGATACCGACAATGATGCGCAATCTCGATGAAATGCCGTGGCACCTTCCTTCCCATAACAGTAAAGAGCAGTACCTCGCCGAGTTCGGCGCCATTCTCGGCGATCTGGCAAAGAAAGCGGCGCGGGAAGCAGGCGCGCCCTGAGAACTATGCCCCATTATTCAATGATGGAACCGATTCAAGGTTCTATCGCAACAACCTATCGAGAAAAGTTTGCCATCAGGAATTGGATTGTGTAGATTCCTCTTATGTATTTTTTTCGACTTTGAATCACCCGATTTGGCCGCGTCCGGCCGCCTGCATGGGCCGGCACGGAAATTATTGATATGATCGAGCATACATCACGCTACTATTTCTTATATTGAATCGGAGGAATGAAATGTTCCATCGGACACGCTGCCTATCGAAAATGCTGCTTCTGCTGACTTTGGCCGTAAGCCTGCATATTTCTAACGGAACAGGATATTTATGGGGACAGGCATCCCCTCAAACCGAAACGCAGGATGCTTCCCTGCCCGAAGGCGTTGAAAAAATCGCCTCCGTGGAAGGAATCACCGAATACAGGCTTTCCAATGGATTGCGCGTGCTGCTTTTTCCGGAACCGTCCAAACCCACCATCACCGTCAATATCACCTACCTGGTAGGATCCGCCTCCGAAAGCTACGGCGAAACCGGCATGGCCCATTTGCTGGAACATCTCATGTTTAAAGGCTCTCCGAAACATCCCGATATTCCCCAGGAATTGACGGAACACGGGGCGCGACCCAACGGGTCCACTTCCTACGACCGAACGAATTACTTCGAGACTTTCCAGGCTACCGATGAGAATCTGGAATGGGCCCTGGACCTGGAAGCCGACCGCATGGTCCACTCCTTCATCGCGAAAAAAGACCTCGACAGCGAAATGACCGTTGTGCGCAACGAATTCGAGATAGGCGAGAACGACCCTCTGGGAGTATTGCAGGAACGCGTCCTATCGACCGCTTATCTTTGGCACAACTACGGCAACTCCCCCATTGGAGCCCGTTCCGACATTGAAAATGTTCCGATTGAACGCCTTCAGGCCTTTTATCGCAAGTTTTATCAGCCCGACAATGCGGTCCTGATCGTAGCCGGTAAAATCGACGAATCCAAAACACTGAACCTTGTCGTTGAAAAATTCGGGGCCATTCCCAGGCCGGCCCGGTCCCTTCCCAACCTCTATACGGCCGAGCCGACACAGGACGGTGAAAGATCGGTCGTGCTTCGCCGCGTAGGGGACACAAAGTTGATTTTTGTAGTTTATCATATCCCCTCGGGCTCCCATCCCGACCAGGCGGAGGTCTCCCTCCTGGCCCGGATTCTGAGCGATACTCCCTCCGGTCGCCTGTATAAAGCCCTGGTTGAAACACAAAAGGCGAGTTCCGTTGCCGGCGGGGTGTTGGCGTTGCACGATCCGGGCGTTATGGCTTTCCTGGCTGAAGTGCGCGAGGAAAATTCCCTTGAAGAGGCCCGGGACATATTGCTGGATACCGTGGAAAAAATCGTCGATTCTCCCATCACGGAAGAAGAAATGCAGCGGGCCCGGACAGCAACACTGAAAAACATCGATTTGACGCT
>JAFGTD010000185.1 GCA_016934295.1 Acidobacteriota bacterium | reverse complement strand
GCCTCCGGTTGGTACCGGATTAAACAATCTGTGACTCCGGGTAAGTTTTCGGGGGTCGGTCTCGGAGTCGGTATCGGAATCGGTTTTAAAAGCTCGACCCCGATACCGATTCCGATCCCCGACGCCGATGGATTCCCGGCCCAGCTTTTCGCTTCGGAAAGAGTCACAGGCTGGGAGAAAGAAGCCCTCGATCCGACCGTCCAATCCCATTTAATTGAATAAGGAAAAATATTAAAAAGGATGACGTGCCTGTCTTCAGCGATTCAATTCTTCCGCAAGAGCGTTGACACCGTGACGGATTTCGTCTTCCGAATGCGTTGCGCTTATGAAAAAGCGCAGTCTGGCGGCATTTTCTTCAACGGCAGGGTGGATGATCGGCTGTACGTTAATTTGCCTTGCAGCCAACGCCCGGCTTACACGGACGCATTTCATCGAATCCCCGATGATTGCGGGAACGACCGCGATGCCTACGGAATTCCCGGTGTCGATACCCCTTTTATGCGCGAGATCGAGAAAAAGCCTTGAACGTTCGCGGAGCCGCTCCACGATCTCCGGATGCTGTTGCATCAACTGCAGGGATGCCAGCGCGGCTGCAGCGATGGGGGGCGACATGCCGACCGAAAACAGGAATCCCGGCGCCGTAAACTTGAGATAGCGAACCAGGGACTCGGAGCCCGCAATGTAGCCGCCGCAACCGGCGAAAGATTTCGAAAGCGTACCCATCCAGATGTCGACGTCCTTCTGGTCGATGCCGGGGAAATGATGCGAGACGCCTCGTCCCCCCGGGCCGAGCACTCCAATAGAGTGGGCTTCGTCGATGATCAGGTTGCAGTGGAAACGTTTTTTAATTTCGACAAGCCGGGGCAGATTGCAAATGTCTCCATCCATGGAGAACAGGCCTTCGGAGCATATCAGGACGCGGCGGTACTGGTCCCGGACGCGCTCCAGCAGGTTTTCGAGATGATCCATATTGTTATGAAGATAGGATTTTCTCTTGGCGCCTGAAAGGTATATCCCCTGAACAATGCTGTCGTGACTGAGAGAATCGTGGAGAATAAGGTCGTTGTGATCGAACAGGTGTCCGATGGTTGTAACATTGGTGGCGTGGCCGCTGACAAATACAACGGCATCGGCAACCCCGACATGATCCGCCAGCGCTTTTTCCAGTTTGCGGTGAATGGGCCGTTCTCCCGATACCAGACGGCTGGCTGATACCGACGTTCCGTAACGGTCTATCGCGTCCTTGGCCGCTTCCATGACCTTGGGATGGCCCGAGAATCCCAGGTAGTTGTAGCTCGAGAAATTCAGCATTTCAACGCCGCCGATGCTGGTTCGATTTCTCGCGATGCTGTCATGAACTTCAAAGTATGGGTTCTTGACGCCTACGCGGTCGAATTCGTCAAGCCTCCGGTCCAGCTTTTTTACTTCCGGGAATTGGGCGATGTCGCAACACGCTCCGTTGCCGGATATGCCGTATCGATGGTTTGCATTGTTGCCTGCAAGGCACTCCGATCCCGGGAACCGGTTGCCGGAGGGTATCCGGTTGCGGACGAGGCTTAACAGGTCTCCAACGTTGTTAAGCAGGGCCGTTTCCTTGTTGTTGATTCGAATTGAGAAGTTTTTTTCCAGTATTCCAATCAGTTCCGTCAGGGTTGTGGAGTTCAGTCCCAGTTCGGAGATTTTCGTTCTCGAATCGATGTTTCCCGAATCTCTCAACGTGACGACATGAACGGCATCTTTCAGAGTATTCAGGAGATCCGGATCCATAGTATTCATTATCCGTTATTTATCCTTTAATAATGCCTGTTTAATGCCACGAACATAGCCTTTTTCGTGTAGAGTTTCAATTTAATTCCTACAGCTTCAGCCGGATGGGCTGCAATGAGCAGGGGGCCGTTGCGCGCTACAACCATCCCTGTAGCCTGTACCATTGTATCGTGTTCCGTATCCCGTTGCTCAACTCGATGGCCGGATTGAAATCCAGAACCGCCTGTGCTTTTGACGGATCGCAGGTCCATGAAGGCTGCAGAAGCTCCCGGACTTTCTGCATGCTGAGGGCGGATGCTTTTCCGGACAGCAGAGAATAGAAATTGCCCGCAGCGCCGGCGGCCAGCGCAAGCCATTCCGGAAAGGAAATCCGGCGATATTTTATATTTAATTCCCGTGCGATCTCGCGACCGACCTCTTCCCATGTATGGATTTCAGGGCGTGAGACAAAGAATACCTCTCCTGAAGTTATTTTCGATTCTCCGGCCTTAATGAAGGCGTCAACCAAATCGTGCACGTGGATCAGACTGAAACGGCGTGTGGTCCTGCCGGGGGTGAACAGGCAGCCTCTTTGTATCATACGGAAAATTAAGTAAATGTCCCTGTCTCCGGGTCCGTAGACGGCTGGTGGACGGAGGATTGTGACCGGAAATACATCCGCATATTTCAGGACCGCCTCCTCGGCCGCCAGCTTGCTCTCGCCATACCATGAAACAGGATTCGGGTCGTCCTCTTCCACGAGCGGCCTGTTTGGGTCGCTTGGACCTGCCGCCGCAAGGCTGCTGGCATGAACGAATCGGGCGGGCTTGGGATTGATTTCCGATAATGTTTCCAGGAGCCTGGAGGTTCCCGTTCGATTGACGAGAAAGAACCGTTGTCGGTTGGGTGCTTTGGTCAGGCCTGCGATATGGAAAACCACCCGGGCTCCGACGGCCGCTTTTCGGATTGACTCGGGATCGTCGAGGTTGCCTGCAACCAGTTGAACGGGGAGCTTCTGAAGCATCCGTGTGTCGCTGGAACCACGTACGAGACAGGTAACCGAGTATCCTTTCCGAAGAAGAGCAGGGACGAGGTTCCCTCCGATGAAGCCTGTTGCGCCCGTAACCAGCGCCGTTTTCCCCTCCATCTCGGCTTGTACCATGCAGTTCCTTTTATGTAGGGGCGAGCCTTCCGCTTTTGCCCGGCCGAATCTTCGATTCGGCCGCTGAATCGAAGATTCGGCCGGGCTTCAGGCTTCGCCCTGCGGGCTACGCCCGGCAAGTCGTCGGGCAAGTTGGTGTTCGCCCACTGTAGGGAAAGCACTCACTGTACCATAGAGTATAGCGTAGTACAGGAACATCCGGCCGGATTTGCAGCCGCTTGCCTCAGATTGCCATACCTGCTCAGGACGATTTCAATACAAGCAGCAGAGTCAGGATGGAAAGAGGTATTAACAAAAAGACCGAAAGGCTCAATCCTGCGACCGGTACCATTACGAGACTGGCAAGGATCGATCCTATGCCGCCGCCAATCAGGTCCGCTGAAAACAGCGGGGCGACGGAGTTTTGCTGGTCCCCGGGTTCCTTCAGACCGGCATATACAAAGGTTCCGGCAACCAGAAAGCCCGACAGCAGCAATAAGAGGAATGTTGCCGGCAGGCCTGCACTGTGGTTGAAGTGTATGGCCGATCCGAGAAATCCGCTCAGCAGAAAAAATCCGGCGATAATTCCCGTCCCCGTCCATCTGGAGAGTGGACGTTTCTTTTTCCCCATAACGGCCGCACCCAGGACAAGTCCGATCATAAAACTTGTAAGCAGGATACCGACATCCTGAAAAAGGACGCCGTTTTTAATCTGAAACCTGAGCAGGAGGACCGTTTCCAATACCATGCCCATAAATCCGGAAATGCCGGTTATGACGGCTCGCCGCGTTTTCCAACCGGCTCGCATTAGCAATGCCACCGGTATCAGAAGAATTATGAAACCTATTGCGTATAATTTGCCGCTGTTCGATGCTTCGAAAATGGGAAAATCCCATTGAAGCAGGGAAGGCATGAATTTCGTAAGCCATATCATGAGCGTGTATTGAAAACAGATCGGCCTGGCGTCGGTGTTTACAGGCGCCGTCGTGGATTTCAGGGCCTCCGCCGTTTCAAAGAACCTGTTATTGGTAAACACATATCGAAGATAGGACGGAGTGACTATCCTGGATTTTATATTCCTGGACCGCATTCGCGAGATCAGGTCGGCGGGATTGTCTGTCAGAGGGGCTGCGGAACAGAGGAAAATATTGTTGTTTCCCGGCAGCACCATGACATTTGAAAACGCCGATTTTGCAGCGAGAAATACACTCGCCATAAGGCGGATACGCTGTGGGGACATGAAATTTTCCGAGGCCGGGAGGCGAAAGGACAGTATCCCGCCGGAATTAAGTTTCCCAGCGCACTGGTGAAAGAATTCAAGAGTATAAAAACGGTTGGCCTGTCCGGAAGACGGTTCGGGCATGCCTACGAGGATCAGGTCATAGCGGGAAGCTTTCCTCAAAAAGGTGCGGGGATCTCCTGTAATTACCCGAACGTTTTCCGCCTCAAGCGAGTCCCGGATTTCCTGCCGCAGGTGGGTGCGCGTGATGTCCAGAAGTATGGGATTGAGCTCCACATAGTCCACAATAAGAGCCGCATGATGCTGAACTTCCGCCAGGATGCCCTCAATCCCTCCCCCAAGCAACAGAACGCTCTCGGGATTTGGATGCTGCAGGACCGAAAGATGAACAAATTCCTCTGCCTGGAGGCCTTCCGAATCGAACATCAGAGTGTCGTTTTCAAAAACGGACACCTGATGCTCCAGACGCGAAACCGTAATCCTGGAATAAGGCGAGTCCCGGGTTATGACGAGGTTGGGATGGGTCCAGGATGTCATGAAATGATCCAGGTACGATGCATTCCATAAGCAGAGGATCCACGTTGCGGCCATGACGGCTCCCGCTGCGCGCAAGAGCCTTGTGCCGTTTACTTTTGCAGCCGGGATCGCCGGTATGACCGTAATCAGGGCGCACAGGAGACCGATCACGAAATTCTGCAATCCGAATTTAAGAAACAGCGTGGCGCAAAGGCCGCCCGCGATTCCTCCAACGCTTTCCAGGGCATATGCAGCGGCGAGGGACCTGCCTTTTTTTATGAAAGCCCGGGCGGTCCATCGGAACAGCAGTCCCAGAATCAGTCCGAAAGGAAGCAACGCCGCGGCCATAGCGGTTATTTGCATATGCAGGGGAAGATATGCTCCGGGGGTGCCGTAAAAGGTAATTCGGATGGAACGGGTGAATACGATTCCAATCGGGATGGCGATTGAGAGCAGAAGAAACAGGAAATGGATTCGAGCTGATGGCGGATCTTTGCGCCTGCGGCCGATTATAGTGCCCAGCCCGTTGAAAATGACCCAGACCCCTATGGCAAGGGTATAAATTAACTCCACGCCGTAGAAAGCAACGCTGAGTTCCCGAAGCAATATGACCTGCCCCAGGATGGAAATGAAACCGATCAGAAAAAGGCGGGCAGTCGAGGAATGGGAAAATTTAAAGAAACGTTCGGTTATGGGAAATGGCATCAATTCATTACAGAGAAAACGTCGGCTTGGAAAGTTCTAAAGGTTGCGTTTTCTTCCCAGCATCCTGCCGGAAGGCCCGCTTTCAGGCAAAGGTTGTCCAGCATTTCCGTCCGGTTCCAGTCATTTTCCGGAGCTACCTGAGGCAGGAAAACGGCTGATCGGCCTTCTTTGTATAAAAGAACCCCGTCCCGTCCGACGACGATCCCGTCCGGGTCCGTGACAGGCTTCATCGGGGTAAGTACGGAGATTTCGATTTCCAGATCCTTCAGCTCTTCCAGTTCTACAGGGCGGAACCTCGGATCCTTCATAGCAGCCTGCCACGCCACTCTTCCTACGGTCCTGCCCAGTTCCTCTTCCGGGAGAATATTTCCGATGCAGCCGCGAAGATAACCTTCCTTTTTCAGGGTGACGAAAGCTCCCTGCCTGAAATTCAGCCGGGAAGGGAAGTTTCTTGCCAGCGGGACCGTTTGTGTGGTGAGGTATTGCCGGATTGTTTTGCGTGCAAAGGTCAGCAGAATTTTCTTTTCCGATTCGTTGAGCGGCGTTGCCGAATCGGGGGGAGCGGGTCGATTGAGTATGCCTGTATCATCCGGGGCATCCCCGGGCGCAAGGGCGAGCGCACCGTATCCGACGACCCGCGATCGATCGCCGACAGCAATCTCTCCTGAATTGGAGTAGCCGGCAACAACGGTGCGATTGGCGCCGAGAGTTCCGGCCGCCGCAACGCCGGCCAGAATCGCTGCTTCTCCGCATGCCCGGGTGCCCAGATTCGGCACATCCAGATCGCGCATCACGGAAACGATTTTATCGGGCTTCCGACCGGCGATGGTTAAGAGCGTCTCTTTGTCCGACAAAACCGCATCTTCATAATCAGGGTAATGGGACAAGTCGGAACTGATCACAATCAGGGCCTTTTTGTCTTTCAAAACGCCGGCCAGCGTCCGACCGAAACGCGTGCAGAACTCGGGATCCGGAGAATGGATGATTACAGGGACAATTTTTGCCTCCGGAAACAGAACCTGTATGAAGGGAATTTGAACCTCAATGGAATGTTCCCGGATGTGCACTTCCCGGTTTTGCACACAGTCGCTGCATTGTGCCAGAAGCGCTTTTGCAATCGCCTTGTCGATCGGTACTTTTCCCAGGGGGGTTTGATAGCTCTCGTATCCCGCCAGGGAGATTCCGCGGAATCCGCCGGAGGTATGGTTGACTCCGAGGATTACGAATACATCATAGTCACGGTTCATAAGCTGCCGATAGGCATCGGCGCTTATTTGACCGGAATATATGTATCCCGCATGGGGAACGAGGATGGCAACCGGATCCTCCATGGGAATCGCGCTCGATTCCCCGATAAACTGACGCACCACCTGTTGGAGAATCCCGGGGTCGGAAGGATAGAACTGTCCGGCGACCGCAGGCGGGCGGGTTCCGGAAAATTCAGGATCCCTGCACGCCGCGGTGGGGATATATACTGAAGACGCCAGAAGGATCGCAGCAACGAATACCGTAATTTTTCTCATTGAAAATATTCCCGGATTTTGAAAATTCCCGGAAGATCAGGACCATACGCCCGCGATGCGGCGGCCGCAGAAACTGCAGCAGCCCTGCTTTATATTCATTTCTTCCAGAAAATAAGAACTCCTTTGAATCACGATCTTGCCGCATTGAGGGCAATAGGTGTGATTCCCCGGGTGACCGGGAACGTTGCCGACATATACATAATGAAGCCCCCGGCTCATGGCGCGGTCGCGGAAGCGTTCCAGGGTCGCCACAGGCGTAGGCGGAAGATTCAGGAGCCGGTAATCGGGATGAAACCGGGTAAAATGTACCGGGACGTCCGGGCCGATTTCTTCCGCGATCCAGTCGATGAGGCTTTTCAGCATCTTGTCGGAATCGTTTAATGTCGGCACCACCAGGTTGACGATCTCCAGGTGAACCCCGCTTTTGGCTGCCTGCCGAATGCTGTCGAGCACAGGCTTCAGTTCGGCCCCGCATACATCGCCGTAAAATTCCCTGCTGACTCCCTTCAGGTCTATTTTGATGGCATCCAGCAATTCGCACATTTCCTTCAGCGGCTCCGGATTCATAAACCCGCAGCTTACCAGTACGGAGCGAAGCTTTTGTTTGGAGGCCAGGGTCGCGATATCCGCCAGGTATTCCATAAAGACTGTCGGTTCATTATAGGTAAAGGCGATAACGGGAGATTGCCGTTTTGTCGCGGCCTGCACGATTTGCTCCGGAGCAACAAAGGGAGTATCGAAATCTTCCGGACGGGACTGGGAAATTTCCCAATTCTGACAGAATTTGCAGCTTAACGGACATCCCGACGTCGCCAGCGAAAGGGCCGTCGAACCCGGCAGAAAATGGTAGAAGGGCTTTTTCTCGATGGGATCGATATTGATGGCTACCGGGCGGCCGTAGACCAGGGTGCGCAATTCGCCGTCGACATTCATACGCGCCCGGCATTTGCCCCGCTCTCCGGGTTTGATGATGCATTTCTGGGCGCAGAGCAGGCATTTTACGATTACGGGTTTTTCCCTATGCCACTCTTTGTTCAGTCCGGCCGCAGATTCATGGCATTGGACGCATTCCGAGCCTGCAGGTGATGTGGAGGTCCAGTATCGCGCTTTGGGCGCATTCTGAACGAGATTATCTTTCAGGGCATAGTGTGGGGTTGGGATGCCCGCAGCGGCACAGGCAAGCCGTACGGACGTCGCACAGGTGATCGGGCAACCGGCCAGGAGCCCGATTTTTGAAGCTGCGGATAAAAATTCCCGTCGGGAGATCATGTTGCCTTCCATTCATACGATAATCCCCCGGTGTTCGCCGTGTCAATGTATAGAAAAACAGGGACATAATACTTTTTTCGGGCAAAAAAGGATGGAGCCCCCTTTTTTCCGCGGGATTATAAAAGGACTTGAATTTAGGGGGTGTTTATAAATCCTTCCATAGTGTAAAATTTCCTGGTTTTACAGGAATGAGCAGAGTGTGTTGCGGTTTTAATAGAGCTCCTCTGTGTTTTTAAATCGAAGCCGGCCATGCGGCGGTTGCCCTGAAGAGAGCAATGCGGGAAACGGGCATAATTCGATTCAATAAATGCATCAGATTCCGGGAATTTCCAAATCGGATCTTTTAGGAGGGCAAGACGATGACAGATGAAGACCTGAAGGCTGAACTAGAAAGGCTGCGTGCGGAGAACGAGTCGCTCAAGCAATCCTCCGCAAAGGAATTGTCCCTGAAGGTAAGTCAGAAGGGGGCGCTTTCGGTTTACGGACTGGGCAGGTTTCCGGTAACTCTCTATAAAGAGCAATGGCTTCGGCTTCTTGAAATGACGGAAGATATCCAGAACTTCATCAAGCAGAATGATACAAAGCTTAAGGGCAAATCATAGAATTCCGTTTGTCGATAGTATCCGTCCTGCCGACCCTTTGATTGTGAACCAGCCGGTATCGAATCGTGATGGTTCCGTCGATTGACCGGCAGGGACTTTCGTTGCCCCGGATGTATGAAAGTAAAATTACTGCAATAACAGGTCACATTAAAGTTAAAGCGCCCGACGCTTTTCTATAATTCTAAAGGAAAAAAAATGACTGCAAAATTAATAAAAGGAACCGAAATCAGGGAAGAAATCCTTCGTGAAATCGACGCGGAAGTAAAAAAGATCAAAGATTCTCATGGAAAGGTTCCCGGACTTGTTACCATCCTGGTAGGAGAGAATCCGGCTTCTGTTTCCTATGTCACTTTGAAAGTCAAGACGGCGTTGCAGCTCGGATTCAAGGAAATTCAGGATAATCAGCCGGAAGATATTTCGGAAGAAGATCTTCTTGCCCTGATAGACAAGTACAATAAGGACGATTCCATCCACGGTATCCTCGTTCAGCTTCCGCTTCCCGACCAGATAAACGAAAAGAAGGTTCTGAACGCGATTGATCCCGACAAGGATGTGGACGGTTTCCACCCCGTAAATGTCGGTCGCCTTATGATAGGCGGTTCCGAACTTAGATTCCCGCCCTGTACGCCCGCGGGAATTCAGGAAATGATCGTACGTGCCGGCGTTGAGACCAGTGGCGCTGAAGTGGTGGTTGTCGGTCGTTCCAATATCGTGGGGAAACCGATTGCAAACATGATGCTTCAGAAAGGTCCGGGCGCAAATTCGACCGTTACCGTCGTCCATACCAGAACAAAAGACCTCGCAGCGCATTGCCTGAGGGCTGACATTCTGATTGTCGCGGCGGGTGTTCCCGGTCTTGTAAAGCCCGAATGGATAAAACCGGGGGCTTGCGTTATCGACGTTGGAGTCAACAGGATCGGAGAAAAAATCAGCGAGAAAACAGGCAAAAAAGTTGCGATCCTTCGGGGGGATGTCGACTTTGACGCGGCTAAGGAAATCGCGGGACTTATTACACCCGTACCCGGCGGTGTGGGTCCGATGACTATTACCATGCTGATGAAGAATACCCTGAATTCCCTCAAGTTTAAGTTGGGCCTGGCATAATCGGAAACGGCAACATCGTAATAGTTGTTGTAAAAGGGCGGCATCCGTCAGGATCCCGCCCTTTTTTAGTGTTTATAATCATAATTGGTGCCAGCCTGACACCAATTGTGATTGCCCTGGCAGGAATTTCATAGGAAATGCAGGTTTTTCCCGTCTTTTATGATAGTTTCTTTTTATGGGGAGACGGCGATATAATTTATTTTATATCCGGGGAAAGAGGGAGATTAGACCATGATGGATTATTCCATAATCGAATTGGAGCTTTGTGAAACCGTCGGGCTCTCCAAAAGGCCTGTAGCCGTGACGTTTCTTTTAAATCCACCCCAGGGAGTGCCCAAGTTCGCCGGTAAAGCGCCGTCCGGATGCAGCTTCTTCAGAGTCGCTTCAGGAGGAATGACTTTTTATACTGTTCCTAACGATCATTACAACTGCCCCGTCGGATGCTATGCCTATAATCTGCCGCTGCCTTCCGGCCACTCCGGAGAGTTGGAAAAATCCCTGGAGTCGATGGGCGACTCCTGTTCGATTAACATGGATGAAATCCGTTCAGTCCCCCGGACGGAGGATAACCCTCAAGTGGTTGTTTATTCTCCACTTGGAGATACGCCGGTAGGGCCCGATATCGCAGTCCTTGTAGTACGGCCGTTGCAGGCTATGTTTCTGCAGGAAGCGGCGTTGAGAAGGCGTATCGCACTCCAGGTCGCACCTTTCGGAAAACCGACATGTATGTCTCTCCATACCGTATTGAAGGATACGGCTGTAACCAGCGCAGGTTGTATGGGAAATCGTGTATACAACGATCTGCAGGATGACGAATTTTATATGCTGATTCCGGGGCGGTTGCTGAATAAAATTGCCGACGAAGTACAACTCATTGCCACTTCAAATGCAAAGCTCGCAGAACATTATCTCCAACAGCGGGATTCCATGGAAACGATGATGGAATAATTCACGGTATATCTCCCTGTATTTTCCGATTCGCGTTCAATAATGCGGCGGCGAAACTGAGACCTGTCCGTTGCCTTGAAATCCATGCCACTCCCTAAAAAAGTCTTTCCCCGGTATTCCTTTAGTCGCTTCCTTTGCCCGGTTGCATAATTTACCTGTAGAACACAATCCCGAAAGGGTATACCATTACAACAAGAGCATAGAAGGAGCAGATCATGGACCGACTGCCTCCATTTCATCCGTCAATGACCAACCACAATTCAGACAGAGGGTGCACTCTTTGTGGCGTGCTGTAGTCGCATTACATTTTCAAGGACCGGCGGGGGTGTGCCGATGGTGAAGGGAAATTTGTGTTCCGGTTAATTTTCAACCTGAATTTCAGCCGCTTTGGCGTGGCCGGTCAGGCCTGCGCCGCTTGGCTGCAAAACCTTTTAAAGAATACTTGCTGAAAGGAGGGCTTTATGCCGATTCCGGCGCGTATCAGCGATTATTTGGACTCCCATCATATATCCTATCAATCCTTCCGGCATCCCCCGGCATACACCGCGCAGGGGATCGCCCAGGCGCAGCATATCAGCGGGAAAAAACTGGCCAAGGTGGTCATGGTCGTATCGGACGATAAAAAAATGATAATGACCGTCGTTCCCGCAAGCCACCGCGTAGATTTGAATAAGCTGGGCAGGCTTCTAAAAACCCGGCGGATTCGACTGGCCACGGAAGAGGAGTTTGCGAATTATTTCCCGGAATGCGAACTGGGCGCCATGCCGCCCCTGGGAAACATCTATCATCTGGATGTTTGGGTGGACGAGAAACTGGGATCGTTGCCGAAAATATCCTTTAATGCCGGAAACCATGCCGAGACCATTCAAATGTTGTTCACTGATTTTAAACGCCTGGTTAGGCCCAATGTAGGTTCTTTTGCGGCGCTTCTGCATTAATTCAGCGCAGTATTGGACAGGTATGCCCGAATTAAACGCTTGGAAGGAGGTTCGATGACCAAGAGGTTACATCTGCGTGAAACCATAAATAAACAAAAACGAGGCGGAATAGGAGGAACGAATCAGCGATCGATAAAATATCCATCCAATACATGGTGTCCGAAATGTAATCTTTTATATCAGGACGGCGTCTGGAAACAGGGCGCTCCCCTGAAAAAAAAGACCGGGCTGGAAAAGCTCTGCCCGGCGTGCCTTCAGGTCCGCTCCGGGCAGATCGGGGGGATCATTCAGTGCAGCGGCGCCTTTGCCGACAGTCACCGTCAGGAGCTTTTGGCGCGCATACGGAACGTGGAGAAACAAACCCAGGAAGAGAGGCCTCTTGAAAGAATCATTGGAATGAAGGAAGGTCGCGACGGTATTGAAATTTCAACGACAACCGAACACCTTGTCGCCAGGATCGCCAAATCGATTCACAGGGTTTTCGGCGGGGAACTGGAGCTTAAATACGCACCGGAGGATAAATTCGCGGTTGCGCACTGGCACAGGGAATAAGGTCGAAGGTCGAAATTAAAAACGTTCGAACGTTGGACGTTTAACATTAAACGTCCAACGTTTAACGTTTGAAGGTTTTTTGTTGGTATGTTGTATCGCGAATTCGGCCCGACACCACTGCCAGCTGAATTGTTCGTAGGGCGAACACAAGGTTCGCCCCTACCGTCACTTATACCCTATTTCATCTGAGCCTGAATTACTGCCTCCTGCCTACTGCAGTTCTGTCATTTTTTTAAGATCGAAGAGTTTGTCGAGCCGGTCTTCGTTCATAAGGCCCCGGTCCAGGATTATCCGGCGGATTGTTTTTCCTGAAGAGAGGTATTCTTTGGCGATTTCCGCCGCTACGGCATATCCAAGATGGGGATTCAGCACCGTCACGATGCTCATGCTCGCCTCCGCATAAGAACGACAGCGTTCCTCATTCGCCGTGATACCTGCTATGCACCGCGTTGTGAGGATGTCGATGGCGTTACCAAGGATTTCGATGGCATATGGCAGGTTGTAGGCGACAACCGGCATCATGACGTTCAATTCCATCTGCCCGGCCTGCGCCGCCATGAGGATGGTGGTATCGCATCCGATTACCTGGAAACAGACCATATTGACCATCTCCGCGGCGACGGGGTTTATTTTTCCCGGCATAATGGAGGATCCGGGCTGCAGCGGGGGCAGGCTGATTTCCGCCAGCCCGGTTTTCGGCCCGGAGCTTAAGAGCCGCAAGTCGTTGGTAATACGTATCAGGTCCTGCGCCAGGGAACGGGTGGCGCCGGACAGATCGACGAAAGGCCTGAGGGACTGCATGGCCTCGAAATAATTGTCCGCCTGGCGAAAATCCATTCCAAGCTGCGCACTCAGTGCCTGGACCATCATGGGACGGTATTGCGGGGGAGCGTTCAGCCCGGTGCCGACCGCCGTACCGCCGATGCCCAGCTCCCTGTTCGAGTCGATTGCGGTTTCGATCGTCTCGCAATGCTTTCGGATACAGGCGGCATAGGCTCCGAATTCCTGACCGAGTGTCATCGGTACGGCATCCTGCAAATGGGTGCGCCCGGATTTTAAGACGTTTTTAAATTCCGCGGCTTTGTCCGAAAATGCGCTTTCCATTTTCCGCAGCGATGCAGTCAGGGTTTTCCCGAGTACAACCGCGGCGATACGGATGGCCGTCGGGCAGACGTCGTTAGTCGACTGGGACATGTTTACATGGTCGTTGGGGTGGACGATCTTATAATCCCCTTTTCTCCCGCCCAGAAGTTCGATAGCCCGGTTTGCAATGACTTCGTTGGCGTTCATATTATGGGAGGTCCCGGCCCCGGCCTGGTAGATGTCAACAACGAACCATTCTCGTAATTTCCCGTTCAGGATTTCGTCGCAGGCCGCGACAATAGCATCCGCTATGGCAGGATCGAGTTGTTTTAACGCGCTGTTGACCATCGCCGCCGCTTTTTTGATCTGTACGGTTGCCTCGATATAACCGGGCCTGGCCTTTATGCCGCTGACGGGAAAATTATCAATAGCCCTGTGGGTCTGGATGCCGTAGTAGGCATCGGCCGGGATGGCGCGTTCCCCGAGAGAGTCTTTCTCCAATCGTGTTTGCATTATTTCCCCCACTGAATAAAAATATGACCGGTCGCAGGCCGTGAGCAAAGTAAAAGATACATATATTCCAATCCATTAAGAGGGACAGGAAGAATGGATCCCGTCAATATCCCTATTGAAGATACGATCGATCTTCACAGCTTCCCGCCGGCGGATGTGGCCGGGCTCGTCGAAGAATACCTGTACCAAGCGCACAAAAAAGGATACTCCGAAGTGCGCATTATTCATGGCCGCGGAATCGGCGTGCAGCGACAGGTGGTCCATTCAATTCTGGACCGGCACCCTCAGGTGTTCCGTTATTACGATGCACCGGACCGTGGTTCCACTTCGGTCATTCTAAAATCGGATCCATCCCGATAATTGTTTCTATTGCAATGCCGCCTCTATCAGGTTCCTGATCGAAGGCAGGATAGCGATATAGATTTCGGCCAGCGGTTTGTCCGCGCGGTCGAGCAGGGCGACGCTTTTTTCACGCCACGACTGCGGCGGCTTCCTCCGGGAATCCAGGAAATTCAGGGCGTCCAGCCCGTATCGGCACAGTTCCGCTACGGTTTCAGACAGGGGCCGGATCTCGTTTAAAAGATTGGATT
This sequence comes from Acidobacteriota bacterium, assembly GCA_016934295.1. Taxonomy (GTDB): domain Bacteria; phylum Acidobacteriota; class UBA6911; order UBA6911; family UBA6911; genus UBA6911. The sequence goes on along the minus strand of JAFGTD010000185.1, from coordinate 6,472 downwards.
GTTCGATGACGTCCTGTAGCCGGGGATTATTGGCCGACCACTGTGTCAGAAGGTCCCGAATTTCCATTGAGGCGGCTTCTGCATCGGGCTGAGACGCCAGCCGTCTGTCCACCAGGAGTGCAAACTTGCGTCCGACTTCGCTTTCGGGCCGGATTACATCCACCAGGCGGTTTAAAGGGGTGTCGCTGTAATAGGTCCGCGCCTCCTTCCTGATCGAGAGTACGGGCGGTTTTATAAGGTCCGCGAAAACGAGCAGAGGCAGGGCATCCATATTGCCGGCCAAACGCTGCATTCGTTCCCGATACAGGGCGTGGTGCCTCAGCCCCAGGCCGGTCAGCTCGCGGTCGATGCGTTCGAGGCGGCGGTAGAGGTCCGGAACATCGTTCACCGATGCCGGGGACCATAATCTTTCGGCAATCGCCGCCGCACGGGGCCAGATTCGGGACTCTATATTTTCAGGATTCACGAATTCCCCCCACATGCAGGCTTCTCCTCCCAGGATCCGTTTTCTCTCACTCTCCGTCAGTTCGGCGGCCGCATCGCCCAGAGGATCGACCGAGTAATGAAAAGCAGCGGGGCGCATATGGTCCAGATAGTAGCCCCGGGACAGGATTGCGTTGTAACCCTGACGGACTGTCCTGGAAAGGGAATCCTGCCTCCAGGATTGAACGATGATGTTTTTCGGCAGTTTCGGATGAAGGATCTCGTCCCACCCAATCATCTTTTTTCCATGTTTCGTAAGGATTTCCAGCATCCGCCGGTTGAAATACGCCTGAAGTTCGTGATTGTCGGAGAGGCCCTGCCGCTTTTTAAATGCCCGGATACTCTCGCTCGCATTCCATTGGGTCGCCTTTACCTCGTCTCCGCCGATATGGAAGTATTCGTCCGGGAAAAGGTCGGCCATTTCCCCGACGAACGCATCCAGAAATTCGTAAAGGCCTTCGTTCGAAGGATCCATGCAGGGTTCGAAAACTCCCCAGCGGCGCTCGATTTCATAGGAGCCGGCGGCGGCGGCCAGTTCGGGGTAGCCGACCAGCCAGGATGTGCTGTGGCCGGGCAGATCGAATTCCGGCACGATTCGAATGCCGCGATTGCGCGCATACTCCACGATGTCCCGCACCTCGTCCTGGCTGTAGTACTTCCCGTCCGATCCCAGTTCGTGAAGCTTCGGGAAGACCTTCGATTCGATCCGAAAACCCTGGTCGTCCGACAAATGCCAGTGCAGGACGTTCATCTTTACGGCGGCCATGGCGTCCAGGTTCCGTTTAATCATGTCCACCGGTTCGAAATGTCGGGATACGTCGATCAGCAAGCCCCTCCACTCGAAGCGGGGGAGGTCGGCTATTTTCAGTGCGGGGATGGAGAAAGATCCCGCATCTACGTCGACCAACTGCAGGAACGTTTCCATCCCCCGGAATACTCCCACAGGAGTTGAAGCCGACAGGCAGGCGCGGTTTTTAGAAATTTCGAGTTTGTAGGATTCGTCGGTCCGGACCGACTGAACCGGTTCGCCCGTACATTTATAGAGAATTTCAAAAGCGGCGTTTTCGGAAGTCCCGACCGGTGCGGAAGCCATGGGTATGCCCGTGCGTTTCTGCAGCCGGCTGAGAAAACGGACCGCCGCCGCTTCCAATTCCGGAGTGTTGCGATCTTTGAGCGCAACGCGAAAATTTTCGTTGATAACGAACTTGCCGGCGCCCATCGTAAGCTCTGAAGGAACCGGCAGAAGATGCAGCCCGGATACTCCGGACATTCCGCAGGCGGGAAGCTGGAGGAGCGATAGCCACAAGGCTGCTGCCGGGAGAAATGAACGGCGCCCTGGTGTATTCATTGCAGACTCCTTTGCGTCAGGCGTGCTCCGGTCGCAGCGCCGAAAGCGCGCAGCCGCTATCCGAAGATCCTAAAGGGTTCTTCTTCAAACGTAAATCAAATTCAGGGCGCCTCGGGATTTGAACAAAAATTATGTATCGTCTGCATGAAACATCGTGTAGGGGGAAGGCGGAATGTCCCGGTTGCCGGCGCGTTGCGGTATGCCGTATCGCCTGCGGACCTCATGGCGGTTGACATGCGAACCGGATGTCAGGTAAGTTGAATTTATGGAAGCGCAAAATGACAAAGCAGTAGAGGACAAAATCGCCATAACCGGCGAACCGACGATGAACCCGGCAACCTGTAAATTTATCGTTGACCGGCCTGTTTACCCCGGCAAATCAGCCTATTTCGGCAGCCGCGATGCGGCCGAACCCTCTCTCCTGGCAAAGAGACTGTTCGAGATTGCAGAAGTGGAATCCATTCTTATCGCGGATAACCAGATTACGGTTACCAAGTCCGGTTCCGATCCGTGGCCCCGGATCGGCAAAAACATCGGTACCGGGATACGTGAGCACATCCGATCCGGCGATCCGGCCGTGGATGAAGGCTATGTCGGCACTGTTCCGGGAGAATCCGAGATCCGCCGGAAGGTCCAGGATCTTTTCGACCGGGAAATTAATCCCGCCCTCGGATCGCACGGCGGCAGCGTGGAGCTGGTCGACGTGAAAGGGAACTCCATCTACGTGAAGCTGGGCGGGGGATGCCAGGGGTGCGCATCCGCGAAGATGACTCTCAAGATGGGGATTGAAAGAATCCTGCGCGAAAAGATTCCGGAACTCGGGGAAGTCCTGGATGCGACGGATCACACCGCCGGAAACAATCCCTACTACCAGCAGCCCTGAGATACATTTTTCAAACAACAACAATCAGTTCGGATCCGGGCGCCCTTTCGGGCGCCTCGGACGCCGATTTTTCTCCGGTGCTTTTTGCACATTGCATTTTGAAGAGAGCTGGAGACACCACGGCAGGATAGCGCTTTCGAATGGCATAGCGCATAAGACATTAGATAAAATGGGTTGACGGGAAGCCTGCCCGCGGCCGCGCGCCCCGATCTTGCGCCTCGCGCCGGATGCCCCTGTCCGCAGCCGCCTAATATTTTATGAGAAAATCGGTCGATTGCACTTGACGAAGGCGTTCGGAAAGCAGTAATTTCAGGGTTGAATCTAAGTCAATAGCTTCAGATATCGATAAATAGCGGGCTTGCGAAATTCTTCGTTGCTTTTTTTTGAAATATAAGCAAAATGTCCGTAGCTTGTTGCTGTGTTCCGACTAATGCATAAAACCAAATTTTTCGGGAGGAATTGAATGGTTGGTAAACCGATGACGAAAGCTCAATTAGTATCGCTCGTAGCAGAAAAAGCAGACCTTACCAAGGCTGCTGCCAGTGGGATTCTGGATCTGCTGGCTACGACCGCAGTGGCCGAGACCAAGAAGAAGGGTCAGTTTGTCATTCCTGGAATCGGAAAGACCGTGAAGTCTGCAAGGAAAGCCCGTAAGGGTCGGAACCCGCAGACCGGCGCCACAATCAAGATTCCTGCGAAGACGGTTGTGAAATTCCGTGTCGCCAAGGCCTTCAAGGATTCGGTCGTTCCGCCGAAGAAGAAGTAAATCGCGGTCCTGAAAAAGGGTAGGTACGGCCCCGGATAACCATTTGAGTCCGGACATTTATGAATGCCCGCACCGAAGGATTTCCGGGGTTTAGACCTACTGTTGTCTCAGGTGGAATGCCGCAGATGCTGTTGACGGGTAACCCGAAGCGACGAACCGGCAGCGGTAACCTGCGATTGATCAAGGACATTACTCTCCCTCCGTAAGGGCGTCACCATCCCGGTGTCTGGTTTTCACCTCGTTTTTATAAGAACCCTCGATTAATTTCTATGATATACGAATTAAGAAATATTTTTTATGCGCATCCGTTCTTGCTGCGATCGGGATGCGTCCGTTCCTTTCAGTATTTCCTGTTTCTCCGGCAGATTCTTGCGCGGCTCATTGGGGGATATCCCGGGACCGCAATGATTTATTGCAAAACGTACTGTTAATTTTCTATAATAAGCATCTTTCAAATCCCTAACTCACTTCAGATTATCCCCTCTGAGCTCTGGGGTAAGGGCATACCGCTTACGGCGAAACGACAGCCGTTGCGCCGGAGGTATGTTTCCCTGCAAATCGCCTGAATCATTCTTGCCACCTATCATCAGGGGGTTGCCATGCATGCTGTGCGGATAAAATCCATGGAAGGATCCGTCGTTGGAGAACGCTATCAAGCAATCAAGTGTTTAAGAAAGGATGCAGTAAAAAGCACCTATTCCTGTCGGGATATGAATGAATCGCAGAAGCGATTGATTTTAAAAGTGATTCATACATCTGAATCCTTCAAGGAATCACCGCAGACATGGAGTCGGGATTTTTCACTTCTGTGCAGATTCCGGCATCCCCGACTTGCCCGTATTTCGGATTTTGGAAAGGTTGAGAATTCCAATGCCGTGTATTTTGTGGAGGATAAGATCGGCGGGAAGGACTTCTACAATGGAACGGAAGGTTTGAATATTCAGAAAATACTGAATCTTTTGGAAGGGCTGTATCGTACGGTTCAATATCTTCATAGGCGGAGGATTGTTCACGGCGCATTAAGACCTTCCAATATATTCCTGAGAACGCTGCCCCTGAAAACACTTTCCATTACACTAACCGATTACGGCATGACCGGTCTTCACCGGAGTAGGGACGTTACTCCCGGTAAGTTCGACGGAATGCTGCCCTATTCGGCTCCTGAGCTTTTATTAGGGGAAAGCCCTGATGTTGGGTCCGATTTGTATTCGCTGGGTGTTTTAACCTACCTTGTCCTGACCCGTCGACTACCCTTCGAGGACGCGGATCCCGGTTTTTTAATGCAAAAACATCTTCAGGGCAGTGCCGACTTGCGACCGATTGCACGCCTGGAAGGAGGATCGGACCTGGTTCGATTACTGCTGAGGCTTTTGGAAAAAGATCCGGAGAAGCGTTTCGCTTCTCTGGATGAAGCCCTGGTACTGATTCAAGGCGCAATGAAAGACATGCCTTCCGAGTTGAGATTGCCGGAAGAACCGGAAAACATATTTTCCGCGACATGTATTGTCGGGCGTGAAAAGGAAATGGCCTATCTGCGGGCATGTGCGAACGGTGTGAAAGAAAGCGGGCGGGGGTGGACGGTATTTGTGGCCGGAGAAGCAGGATCGGGAAAAACCCGCTGCATGGAAGAATTGAAATGCTGGGGGCGCCTCCAGGGCTGGAGGATCATCGAAGGGTCCTGCAATACACAGGAAGAAGGATCCTACAGCCCTTACCGGCGAATATTAGCCGGAGCCCGGCCCGATATGGAGGAGGAAATATTTCATTCGGAAAAAAACCGCCAAAGTGAAGAATCGGGAATAGTCAAACCGTCCATGGATTATGCTGCAGGTCGATTCCGGGACCGCCTTACCCGGAATCTGATGCAGCTTCTTTCCGAAAAACCGACTCTATTGCTACTGGATGATTTCCATGAGGCGGATGAAGCGACCAGCACGGTTTTGGACTATTTGAGTTCGGATATACAGGCTCATCCGGTTTTGATGTGCGTCGGCCTTCGTTCGGGAGAAGAGCCTGGAAGAGCCCTCGACAGAGTAATGGCGCGCGCGGTTCGGCAGAAAAGGGGGGACGTGCATGTCCTGGAACCCCTGTCGGGGGAAAGTGTCGAGGAACTTGCGGCTCTCATGACAGGGACGCCGCAGTTAAAGAAAACGCTCGGATCCTGGATATTTCAGCATGTAGGCGGGAATCCTTTTTTCCTGGAGGAAATGCTGAAGCATCTCGTCGAACAGGGGATATTGCGGTACTCGTCGGGGGAATGGCGTTTTATTCCGGAAAATCCAGACAAACCGGAAGTGCCGGGCAGTGTTAGTACGGTTATTGAGCATCGATTGAAGCAGTTGTCCCCTGATTCCAGGGAAATGGCAAACTGGCTGGCTTTAATAAACCGGTTCATTCCGACAAGACTTTTATGCTCCATGTCGTCTTTGAAGAGCCCCGATATTTCCTGTGCCTTGAAAGAGCTGGTCAAACGACAGATGGTTCGGACGCATATTAAGGACAGCGAGGAAGTAGCGGGATTCCGCCATGCTCTTATAGCGGAGGTGATCCGTTCCGGCCTCACTAAAGGAAAACGTCAAAAGATGCACGGGCGGATTGTCGAAGTCTTTGAAAAAGAATATGGGGCGCCCCATCATCTGCAGGAGTTGGCGCGGCATAGTATGGAGGGGAAACTGGGTGAAAAGGCGGTCCGGTATGCTTTATTGCTGGCATCCAGCGCCCGTTCGGAATTCTCCCACGAAATTGCCCTGCAATGCTTTAAATTCGCATTGAGAGATCGGAGCGGTTTAAAGAAAGACGAGATTTGCCGTATTTCTATAGAAGCTGCCGATACGATGCTGGCTCTGGGCCTGCCAAAACCGGCTATTCAACTGCTGAAGAAGGAAGTCAATAACAACCGGAATATCGACAATGACCTTAAGGGGCGGATTTTCATGCAGCTTGCCCTGTCCTGTCAGCACCTGGGCGATTTTATAGGCCAGGAAGCCTATTG
>JAFGTD010000011.1 GCA_016934295.1 Acidobacteriota bacterium | reverse complement strand
GCCCGGAGCAATTCCATATCCACAGGCAGATCCCGGGAAACACTGCCGCCGCCCATGCATCGATAACATTTAAAGGGCTGCACAACACCTCGCCCGCTGCAGGTCGGGCACAGTGATACGGTCGGGACCAGAATCCGGAATTGTCCTCCCAGCCGTGCCTCTTCAGGTGTAAGAACGATCTCAAGGCTGAAATTCCGGAGGCGTTCGCCTTTGTAGGACGCCAAGAGGCCGGACCTCTCCCGGATGCCGTCGAAAATTTCCTCTAGGGACGGTCGACAGGAAAGAAAGGAATTCCGTAAATCAATAGTGTTAAAGGCAGAAGGCTCTCTTGTCGGGCGTAGAGGCTCCGCCCGCGGCCTGTTCGCCCGCAGTGGGTCGATATTTGAAATTGTATCGGTCGCGGCGCGAATCCTGGAGGGCTGCATGCTTTGGTCGTACCTGTGACGATGGCCCGGATCGCTCAAAACACCGTATGCCTCCTGCACTTCAAGAAACGGACCTGTGTTTTCCCCATAACGATCGGGATGCAGTTCCTTTGCGCGTTCTCTGTATGCGTCGCGAATATCCCGGGATGTAGCCGTGGGTAAAATGCCCAGAATCCTGTAGTAGTTCTTTGCCATGATTTCTTTTTAAAATCGGCAAGGGTGCTGCGCCAATGCATCCTTGGCGGAAGCACCCCGTCAGCCGTATGGTTAAAAAAGAAACAGGGTTTATCCTACCTTTACCTGAATCTGATGCGGTTTGGCCTTCTCGGCTTTGGGTAATGTAATCGTGAGGACGCCGTCACTGGATGCAGCCGATATTTTTCCCCTGTCCACTTCTTCACTTAATTGGAACTGTCGGAAGAAATCCAGCAGCCGGAATTCTTCCCGGACGGTATCCTTCGGCTGCGTGTACCGCACTTTTCCCTTGATGGTCAAAATGTCCTGATCGACCTTGATATCCACATCCTTCTTTTGCACGCCTGGAAGATCCACAATGACGGTCAGGGATCCTTCCGTTTCGAAAATATCGACGGGAGGCACCATATAACGCGCTTCTTCCCGTGTCGCAATTGTCTGACCTCCTTTGGGCGTTGAAGTCACCTCCATGCCGGGAGTTGTAGCTTCGGTTTTTTCAGCCATGGATTCTACCCTCCTTTATCGAAAATTTCCCGTATCAGGCAACGCTCACCGAGATTTGCCTGGGCTTGGCCGTTTCCGCCTTCGGTAAAGTCAATTTCAGCAGACCGTTTTCATAGGACGCCTTAACCTTGTCGACAGAAACTTCCATGGGAAGAGTTATTGAGCGTATGAACTGGCCATCCGTCCTTTCGCTCCGATGCACTGCCTTGGATTCAACAGTGGACAGCAGCGCTTTCTTCTCTCCCGAAATCGTCAATTGGTTTTGCTTAATAGAAACATCGAAAGTTTTAGGATCCACTCCCGGCGCCAGCGCATCGACATAAATATTTTCGCCGTCTTCGCCGATATTCAGCAGCGGGTAGCCTCGCGCCGCTCGACCGGGAAGAAATGAAGTTCTCGAGAATGGAAGGGACCAGCCGGGAGATCGGAATTCATCCAGAAATCGATCCATCTCCCTTCGCATTCTGTCCATATCCGAGATGAAATCAAACGACCAGACTGACATCGGTTTTTCCTCCTTTTCTTTATGTCCACTCATTTCTGACTGTCTGCATCCAATTGATAAAATCGATTTTTTAATTTGTCAAACAGGCCGGAAATCAATATGTGTAATTTCCCGCAAATACTTTTATATTAGATATATAGAGGAATTATTTCTGTGTATCCGGCGGGATATTTTCGAGCTAAACATTACCGAACTTAACGCAGACTGTATGCAAGTTTTTAGGCCGGTAAGTTCTCAGGTTCCGTTTGCAGGTTACAAGTCCCAGGTTCCTGATTCCCCCGAGTGTGACTCTTTCCGAAGCGAAAAGCTGGGCCGGAATTTATCGGCGGCGGGGTCGGAATCGGTATCGGGATCGAGCTTTTAAAACCGATTCCGATACCGACCCCCGAAAACTTACCCGGAGTCACAGATTGTTTAATCCGGTACCAACCGGAGGCCGGGCTGACTTCTGACCGGTGATCCCTTCAATCGAGTTTTAAAATTAACGCAAAGTCACAGAGAAGCCAGGACGCAGAGATTTATTATATTTTCTTTGCGTCTTCGCGTCTTAGCATTAAAGATCTGAACGAATTTACCGAAACCTTTTTCTAAACCGGAAATCCAGGCCCAATTCGCCGTCCTCGTCGCGGGTTGCGATAACGGTCAGACCTTTTCCAACTTCGTATTCCAGGACGATAATCTGCTCCTCGTCCGTTGAAAGGTTTCGGGAATATGTAACGATAAGGTCCCTGGAAATGCGCTCGCTGACCGTAATGCGGGCGGTCGGATCGTTCTTCGCCCCGGCCAGGAAAGGATCCACCCGGAAGCTCTCCAACCCGAAAATACGCTGGACCCTCTTGCCGATCGCGCCGGTCAGGTTCTCCGACAGAACGCTTGCCGCGCTCATGCCGGCCATCTGCGTCTCGCGTTCAGTCGTCACACTCCCCGTTTCAGCCATTCCTGTAGTGAGCAGCGAAAGAATATCGACGGTAGACATCGGCGGATCCGAAGTTATATTCAGGGCCAGATTATCCAGGGTTCCTGTAGCGTCCAGAATCAATCGATAGGTTTTTACATCCGCCTCCGCCCGGATCTCCAGCACGGGATTGATCCGGTTCCGGTCTACAAAATCGGCATAGGCATGGGAAATTTCAAACCGGTTGCCGCGAAAGAAAATGGTTCCTTCCCCGGATTCTACCCGTCCGGTCAGGGAGGGATAGGCAGGCGTTCCACGCAGCGTCAGCCGAAGGCTTCCGCGCACTCTTGTCAGTTCGTTATCGATAACCAGCCCGTCATTCGACCGGATATCGACGTTCAACCGCAGGTTCTGCAGATACGGCATCCCCTCCAAAATGCCCGCTTGCGCTCCGAGACCGCCGGTGAGGCCTCCAAGCAGATTGAAGTCGCGGACATATTCCGCGCGTATGACATCGATTTCTCCGGAGAGGATCTGAAGATCGTTGTCGCCGCTTAATCGCAGGTCCGCATCGACAACCGTACGGAAACCTTTCGGGTAGGGCAAGCGGGCGTTCCGTATTCCTATGCCCAGATTCAAGGAACGCATCCTCATATCCCGGTGCTCGTAAGTGCCGGACAATTGAAGCGATCCCGATGCCGCGTTCCCTCGTATATTCTCGAATCTTACGATATTGGTGGATAAAACTATCTCCCCCTGTATATCGGATACGGGGAACGGGATATCCCTGTAATCCAGCCAGGCGTCCAACAGACGAACGCTACCGATAACCTGGGGATCCTGCCTGGATCCGCCCGCCTTGATATTAACGATCGCATTCCCGGACGTATCCAGTTCTTCCCCTATCCCCGCCAGTATGTCCAGGTTGATGCTGCCATTGAGGTCCATATTCAAGCCCGGGCCGTCGTCCAGAGGAAGCGAACCGCTTAAAAACAGATCCGTTCCGACGCCCCGGACCCTGGCATTTTCTATATGTAATATCTTATTTGCTATAGAAAACAGGATCTCTTCGGAATTATGCAGTTCGTAATCCTGAATCTTGAATCTTGCGCCGTCCACCTCGCCGTGCAATTTCATTCCGGCCCAGTCGTCGAAGTTTCCTTCTCCGGCAATATTCCCCTCGAGCTCGGTATTGGCGAGCTTCAAATAAGGGGGCGCCTTATCGGAGACGATCTTGCGAATATTCAAATTATCAAAATCCATCGCAATCGTACCCGGAAATCCTGCAGCAAAAGACACCCGCGACTGGATGGAAAAATCTCCGAAATCGGAATGAATTCTCACGGCACCACGGACAGAATCCTGTCCCAGTTCCAGTTCCCCTTCGCCACGGCCGAGATCCCAACGGTCGTAATGCAGGCTCCGTAGCGCGAACGTCCCGTAGAAAGACGGATTCTCCAACGTTCCGCTTATCGTTCCCGATGCATCGGCGTATCCCCGGATCGGTATATTTTTCTCCCGGAGCAGCGGGATATCATTCAGAGGCAGGCGGTGCAAGCTACCCTTGAGATCCAGCGACCGTGTCTCCAGGTCGACTTCCCCTTCGGCGCGCGCCTCGACTTCTCCCCGCCAGACTTCCGCATTTGTCAAATACACCCGCCGGTTTTCAACCTCTACACCGGTGATAATCCGGTCAAAGGATTCGCCATTGAAATTTCCATTTTCGATCGCCAAACGACCGTCACCGCTCCACGCGGATTGTTCGTATCGAATCCGACCGCTGCCGTTGAGCACACCCTCCATATCCAGCGCGGTAAAACCCAGATTTTTAAGAGGCGACAGATTGATTTTCTGGAAATTACCCTCGAATCCGAATACGGAAATATTTTCTTCATCGGCGAAATCGAGCAACAGTTTTCCCTGAACCGACTGTAATCCGCTGCGGAGGGAGAGGTTTGTGAAATCCAAACGCGATCCCGCAAGGTGAACGGCGGCCTCCATGGAATCGACTCCCAGGGTGCGCCAACGCCCCTCTTTTACGGACACGCTTCCTTCATAACCGATATCGGAAGCGGAATGAATCCACACATCGCCCTCGAAATCGTAGACGCCTCCGATTGCCCTAAGATCGGAGTACTTCTCGATCAGACCAGACACCGGGTCGGAAAAATGGGCGATCAAATCAAGCGGTTCGGAAAACCGGCTCGTGGACAGCCGGACATGGAACAGTGCATTTTTTCCCCCATCAGCACGGACATGCGTATTTGAGGATTTGAGATCCAGGGAAGAAAGGAGGATCCCGCCGTCTTCCCGATATGTAAACTGCACTTTCCCGCCGAGCCGGGTTCCTATGAGTCCTTCAGCAACGGTCTCATTTGCCCCGAAAAGTACCGCGTCGCAATCGACCGTCGTTCCCCGGCCGTGTCCCCAGGTCAGAACCGTTTTTGCATCTACCCTATTTCTGAAATTAATGGACGGGAAATTAAGCAGTCCCCCTATCTCATACAAAGGTACTTTGGTGGACTCTATCGTCACACGGTTGGGGCGTTCGATCGCATCCCGTAAGGGGATTTCCCCGTTCAGGAAAAAATCCCCTCGTGCAATAGTCCCGGACACCTTCTGCAGATAGAGAACATCCCCTGAAATTTCATAGGCGCCGGTGACGCCGGCATAGGTCATTTTCCGATAGGTGCCTCTGTCGAGAAAAAATGTCCCCTTCAGACGTATACCCTCGCTGCTGTAACGGAAGTCTGTTTCGACATCGATACCGCCCCATCCCTCAGTCAGGGACGAATCCGCCAGTATCATATCTCTGGATCTGACGGTTCCCGTCATATGCAAAAGAAGCTCCGGAGAATCCCAGTTTTTAACGGAACCCGTTCCGAAGAGCAGGCTATCGCCGTGACGGAATTCAATATTTTCGATATCGACACCCTCTATCGAAAGATCCGCGGTCAGTTTGAGGTCATGGATGATATCCCGCTCCTTGTAGAAGAAACGGCTCTGCTTATAGGCAAGCTCAATCCGGTAACTGGGCCGAGCCCTGCTGTAACCGATCCGACATTCCAGGTCATTCAAAGATACGTTGAAAGGAGCGCTGCTTTCATTAATCTTAAAAAGACCTTCCTGGACGGTTAATTTTTCCGTCTCCAGACTCAATGAAACGCTCAGCGTCTTCAATAAATCATTGGGGTTCCAGCCCCCTCCCTTGCCGCCGGTTCTAAGCTCCACTGTCGGACGTACGATGTGCAGTTCCCCAAGACGGAGGCGGAAATGCCAGAAAGAAGAGAGGCTGAACTTCGCCCGGATTTCATCGATTTTAAGCGCATCCAGGCCGGACTGTTTATTTCTTGCTTCGAGGGCTATGCCGTTTATCCGAATATTTCCCCTGTAAATATCGAGTTCGAGGCCGTCGATCCGGCAATCCAGACCGCTGTTCCTTTCAATCTGCGAAACGAGATTCGTTCGGATCAATTCCTGGAGGCTGTCGGTCTGTAGATACCACAGACCGGATGCCGTCAGCAGCAGGAACAGCAAAAAAGCGGCAATCAGGAATTTCGTTCGTGCTTTCACGAAAATTTACTCCGTTGCTCCGGATTTGAAACGCTCCCGGGAATGTTCAAATTCCCCGTTTGCCGGTACGTCCTCATCGAAGTATTCAATTTGCGCATTACGCCGGGCATCCAGAAGCCATTGATCGAGAGCTTCATTTATCTTTTCCGCTTTCAATATCTCTTCAATCTTACCTGAAACCTGGACCAGTGGAGGCAATTCTAGCCCCGACTCCCGGAGCTGCGGACCGTAGGTATCTTTATAATAAGCTTCAATTTCAGCTTCCGAAACACCGGCAAATGGACTGAATCGGTAATCGATAAAATCCAGAATTGAAATTTGAAACTTTAGATAGGAATTCAGTTCAGAATCCCGGAGGCCGAGGCGTTCCAGCAGCCGGTCAAGACCGCCCTTTTCTTCCAAACGATTCCGCAACCGCACCACTCTGGCATCCAAAACGCTTTCATCACCGGAAGCCAGGCTGAAATTCTCCAGTTCCTGCCGTATCAGCTCAAGGTCAATAAGACTGTCTATTTCCGCATTGCGTGAAACAGGATCGACATTTTCTCCGTTAAGAACCAGGGGATTGAGACTGCGTGCAATGTAAAGATCCCCCTCTGTGATTACCGTGCCGTTCACAACGACCAGCAGACGATCGACTTCACTACCCGACAGGTTTGAAGCACAGAGAATCAGGCCAATCAACCCAATCCATACAGCCCGCCATCCCGGGAAAATACAGTTCCGATCCATCGCTGAAGTTTTTACACGTTTTCGCCCAAATATGTTCATAGCTTAGAAAGGAGGTCCAACCGTTATAAACAGGTACCCCCGGTCCAGACCCTCACGCGGCGGCTCGGGATTTCGCAATTCCGGAGGCAGGTTCAAATTATAACCATAGTCAATACGCAGCGGGCCCAAAGGTGTTTTAAACCGAAGTCCCGCACCTATACTATGACTGAATCCTGAAAAACTGATATCCCTTATTGTCGAGAAAACGTTTCCCGTATCATAAAATCCGGCAATATGGATAAACGAGAGGATCGGCCTGCGCAGTTCCACCGAACCGATAACCAGTGCGTTTCCGCCTGTAGGCTTGAAGGTGACAGGATCCAGAGGGCCGGCATAATCGGTTTCAAATCCCCTCAGACTCGACGAGCCGCCGGCAAAGAAACGTTCGCTGATGGGAACGCTTGAGTTGTTGTAAGGTTGTATTAATCCGATGCGCAGAGAGGCCGCCGTCATTAGAGATTTTGGTAACTTCCCGTAGTAATTGTTCTGTGTGAAGAAAGAAATATAGGAGTTATCTCCCAGCGGCTTGGGAGTGATACTGAAGTCGGTCGAAGTAAAAAAACCTTCCGACGGATCCAGATAGTTATCGCGGGAATCGTTGACATAAAGAACGGAAAAGGTGGAGAGATTGCGCGGAGTGTCCTCCCTCTCAAATTCTGGATCGGAAATCTGCAAATTGAACGAACGCACGTTCTGAAAGTTGTACCGCAACAAACCCCAGCTGTGGTTGCTGAGCGGGTGGCTGAACTGATAGGTCGCTCCAAGGCGCCTGATATCAAAACTTACCTCCTGGCGGTAGCTGGCTGAGAGAGAGACGTAGGTATCGACCGGCAACGGGCGATATTGGGTCTGCTGCAGGTTGAAGGTCACATACTGTTCGATGCTGCTGCCCCTGAGGCGGATATCCGCCCGTCGAGCCATTCCCAGAATATTGATATCGGAGAACTCCAGCGTCCCCCGAAGTTTTTCCCGCTCCTGATACCCGATTCCGTATCGAATCGTAAACCGCTTGGATTCCCGTAAACGAACAACAACATTATGGTATGGATTCGTGCTTTCCGGATTCTGCTGGACTACCCGAACCTGGTCGAAAATCCCGATCCTGTAAAGAGCCTGCTGTGTCTGGAGCAGTTTTCCGAGGCTGAGTGGATCTCCGGGCTTCAACTTAATATGTTTTTCTATGACAGACCCGCGGGTGTGGTCGTTGCCGAGGATGATGATACGATCCACGAAAAACTGCGTTCCTTCCTCGATCTGAAATCCTACATGATAGGAATTTTCTTCACCGACCTTCTCCGCACGGACGGTGCCCCGTACCTGGAGATACCCGACATCATTATAGGCAGCCAGAAGGGCTTGCCGGTCTCTTTCGGCCAGGATCGGCGAATAGGCCTTGCCGGGAGACAGGATGATTCTGGAAAGCAGTTCTTCAGTTGCAAACGCGGTATTCCCTTCGAAACTGACGGAACCCGTTGTCGAAAGCGGGCCTTCAGTGCACTGGTATTTAATGCCCAGGTCACTTTCATCTTCAAGCGGTTCGATAAGAGGAATAATGTCGGCTTCGAGATAGCCCCTGGATTCATACAGCGCCTTCAATGCAGCCACGTCGTCATCCAGACGCGTTACGCTGTATGTCGAATTATTCAGTAATGAGGAAGGCCGTACTTCGACCGATTCGAACAATTCCTTGTCGGAAATTACTTTGTTACCCTGAAACCGGACGTATTCCACCTTAAATTTACGTCCCGGAACGATCCTGTAGCGCAAGACACGAACCCCTTCTTCCTCCTCTTCGGAAATGGCAACTTCCGCTTCCGAGTGCCCCCTGTTTTCAAGGAATTCCTTCAGATTGTCCGCCCCTTCATCCAGGATCTCTTCGCGTACTCCTTCCCCGGTCAGGACAGGAAGCAGGCGGCGCAGCTGATTCTTGTCGATTTTATAACCGTCTACGACAACCCGTACTTTCCCGTAGTTGGATACCTTCAGCGTCAGGGCTACACTGCCTGTTTCGGGATTGAATGACTCGGTAACTTCCGCCTCCGCTGCCAGGTAGCCCTCTTTCGTGAAATGCTTCCGGAGATTTTCCCTGCGATCGGCCAGTCGACTCCGATCGTATTCCTTTCCCTTTTTATATCCGAACTTGTCCGACAACTTCGAATAATCCCTGTCCGGCACGCCCAGGATATCGATCGAGCCTATAACGGCAAGCTCTCCGGGTTGCACTTCGAAAACAACATTCACCTGACGGTTCGTTTCATTCCACAAGGTTACGGCACGAATTTCTGCGAGATAATACCCCCTCTCCTGTATAAAATTCTGAACGGCCTGTCGGGCTTCCTCCAGGCTTTCTTCCGTATAGCGCTTCCCGACAGGCAGGGGCACCCATTCCCATAAAGATCGGCCCTTCAGGTCCGCGTCCCCTTCAAGCGAAAATTCATTGAAATAATAATTCTGTTTTAGTTCAAAGCGGAGGCATGTGCCGTCCTCCCCTGGAAGGGCCTGGACGACGATCGAAGAAAAGCGGCCGCTGTCATAAAGGGATTGAATCGATCTTTTCAGCGCGGTGCGCGTCAGCCGGTCCCCCGGTTGAATCCCGATGTACGGATCATAATGGGAACGGTCAAAATGGAAATCGGCAGAATATTCGATACTGCGGACAGTACTACTGAAAAGGGATTCATCCGAATTGTCTTGCTGCAGTGATTCTCCGACCGCCGGCGAAAGGGACAGCACACCGATAATTCCGAAGAACGCCAACAGGGATCGGCACCGACGGACACATTGGGGGCACACCGTCTTAAACACCCATCTGAAAAATCCACCGGTCCCGTCCATGCTTCCCCGTGACTTAAATCAAAGATTGAATCGAAAAAGGATTACGTCCCCTTCCTGTACCACATATTCCCTGCCTTCAAGACGCAACACTCCCCTGGACCTTGCCGCCTGGAACGAACCCAGTTCCATCATATCCTGAAATGCAACAACCTCCGCTTTGATAAAACCTTTCTCGAAATCCGTGTGAATGACCCCTGCCGCTTTTGCGGCAGTCGTCCCTCGGGGAATCGTCCAGGCCCGCACTTCAGGCTCCCCGGCCGTATAAAAAGAAAAAACTCCCAGGAGATCGTAGGAACTCTGAATAATACGGTCGAGCGCGCTCCCTTCGAGCCCGAGATCCTCCATGAACATTGCCGCATCATCGGGCTGAAGGGCGGCTATTTCCGATTCAATCTTGCCGCAAACAGCCGTAATCCCGACATTGCACATCGCCGCCTGTTTTTGCAAACCATACTCTTCCACGACATGATCTATTTTAACGGCATCCTGATCCGCGACATTTATGACCTGAAGCACCGGCTTTGCCGAAAGAAAAGTGAAACCCTTAATACGTTTTTCTTCATCGGGAGTCCATTGCAGCTCCCGCAACGGCTGCTCCGATTCCAGGGCTTTTTTGAAGCGCAGAAGCACTTCATTTTCCATCTCCAGTTCCCGGGACTTGATTTTTTTCAGGTCCTTGGACAGCCGTTCCAGCCTTTTTTCGACAATAGCAAGATCGGAGAAAATCATCTCGATCTCAAAAAGTTCTATATCGCGGACAGGATCAACGGATCCTTCTACATGGGGAATATCGGGATCGTCGAAACCGCGTACAATATGCAGAAGCGTATCGACATTCTTTAAACTGTTCAGATAAGTGCCCATATCCCGGCTCCGGCCTTCCAGTGCGGCTTTTCCTTCTCCACGGGATATACCGGGCAGATCGACATATTCGATACTTGCATATGTGGTCTTTTTCGGATTCACGATTTCCGCCAGCCGATCCAGACGCGCATCGGGCACCTGGGCGACACCGATATGAGCTTCTCTCACATTCCCCCACGAAGACGTATCCACCCGCCCCTGTGTCAGCAGCTTAAATATTATGGTTTTACCTACTTGCGGCAACCCGACGATTCCGATCTTCATATGCAGTCCTCAAAAACAAAGTTTCGTATGTTACCACACGTTGACATAACCCGTATTTCTCTAAATATTCCACACGGAAGCACAAATAATGTTGCAATAAAAATGCAATTATTTAAATGCCGGGATTGACATCCGCAACATTATTAGTCTCTTTCTCTTTCTCTCCAACAGCGTCTCCGCGTCCGGGAATTTATGGAACTTACTCTGCCATGAAACAGGCAAAACCACCGACGAAGGCCTGACTCACATTTTTCACATTTTTATCGGATTTTTATCGGATTTTTTTGAATTTAAATACTTGCACTAATTTTCTTGACATAAAGAAATAAAAGACTTATTTTCGAGTGGTCAGAAGTGGTCTAATGTGGTTCACCAGAACCAAAGAACCCACTTCCCTCTAATATAATGATAAATCATAAGCAGGATATCTGAAAAAAATCAGGATTGATATGCTATTGGGAAGTTACTCAGCCAAGATCGACGAAAAATCTAGGCTAAGACTGCCCGCCAAATTCCGTCGCGACATGCCCGACACGGATGACAACACTTACTACGTAACAAGTGACGACGGGCAATGCGCGCAGATATATCCGCTTTCCATATGGGAGCGAATCGCCCGGAAGCTTCAAGAACCTCCGCGAATGGATCCTGCCAAACTAAAACTGCAGCGATTCACGAGCTACTACGGGCTTCTGACTCAGATGGATCCCCAGGGAAGGATCCTGATGCCGCAATCGCTCCGCGATGATGCCCGGATTTCCGGGGATGTGATTGTCATTGGAAAAACAGACCACCTTGAGGTCTGGAATAACGAAGTATTTAGGAAAAGCCTTATGGAAAATCCTCTTACCACTGAGGAACGTGAAAAACTGGCGGATCAGGGATTTTAAAAAAAGGAAGCCGGAACATGAGGCGTTCGGATTACAGGACAGACGCCGGAACGAACACTTCGGCTGAATATTACATACACAACATAGATCGAGAAACCGGGGACCCGTGAGAGCAACAGCCCGAAAAAATATGACAGATTTCTCTAGAAATCCAGATTTTGAGCACCTTCCGGTCATGTTGGAAGAGGCGATTGAATCCCTCCAGTGCAAACCCGGGGGGATTTATGTCGACGGAACGGTTGGATTGGGGGGACATGCACACACCATTCTGCAGAAGATCCTGCCCGAAGGTCTGTTGATCGGGATCGATCGGGACAAAGAATCGCTCGATAAAGCCAACGAGCGACTGAAACCTTTCGCCCACAGCATACGACTGGTACACGACAACTATAAAAATTTGCCGCTGATTCTGAACAATCTGGACGTGGGGCCTGTCGACGGGATCCTGGTGGACCTGGGGGTTTCATCCTATCAGCTGCTTTCTTCAGAACGGGGCTTCAGCATTCACTCGGATGTCAATCTGGATATGCGTATGGACAGGAGTCAAAGATGGACCGCGGCCGATATTGTCAACAACACCCCCGAAAGTGAACTGGCGAACCTGATCTACCGGTATGGAGAAGAAAAGCTTTCGCGCCGCATTGCCGCGGCTATCGTCCGCGAAAGAAGCAAAGGGCCCATTGCGCGCTGTTCGCAGCTTTCGGAAATCATCAGCCGCACCATTAAGGGCCGGGGGCGCCAGACAATACATCCTGCGACCCGGACGTTTCAGGCATTGCGGATCGCGGTTAATGAAGAACTCGAGGGGTTGGAAAAATTCCTTATTGAAGCAACCGGATTTCTAAAACCGGGCGGACGAATTGTAACAATCGCGTTTCATTCTCTGGAAGACAGGATAATAAAGAAAACCCTTCGCAAACTGGCCGGGCAGTGTGTGTGTGAAGCGCCGCCGGAACTGTGCAGGTGCCCCAGGCAGGCGGTGGGTCGTCTTACGCATACACGTCCCATAACGCCGAAGCGCGAGGAACTTGCCGTTAATCCGCGCGCTCGAAGCGCCAGGCTGCGGGCATTGGAAAAATTATAACTCAGGGATTGTTGTCGCAAAGGATGCAAGGCATATCGATGTTCATTTACGTTTCAGGGCATAACGAATCACCCGAACCTCATAGTACAGGAGATTGAAATGACGGATTGGGCCGACGGCATAGAAATTCGCAACAACGGCATCAAATGCGTTATTGATGCGCGCATATTATCGGAGCTACTGCGAACCATCATAGCGTTGGGATTGATCGCCGGTGCTCTCCTTTTCTACTCATGGGTTCGCAGCCAGATCGTATACATCGGTTACGAAACTCAGAATCTTTTCGAAGATGAAGAAAAGCTGCTGGATATGCAGGATAACCTGATTGCTGAAGAAGAGACTCTGACAAGCCCAGAGCGCATCTATACGCTCGCAACCCGCGATCTTGGGATGACCAAACTGCGCCCGAATCAGATGATCCTGCCACCGATTCAAACCCGGGATCGCGGTATTGCAGATTCGCTGGCAATGGTCGGATCCGAAGCGGACAATTTAAAGAACTCGAAAAAACGAACGCTTCGGAACACTATTAATTAATTAATTCAAATTTCTCTCCTGAAATCTGTGAATGAGCCAGGTTTTTATGTCCAAGAGTGGAGGAAGGATCCAATCCGCAAAAATCGTCCTCATTATGCTGGGGATCACCCTATGGAGCCTGTCCATCCTGGTACGACTTGTACAACTGCAAATAGTGCAGCATGAAGCGTACGCACAGAGCGCTCGAAAAAAACAACAGGTCACACGATCGGTTTCCGCGCCGCGGGGGATTATTTATGACAGCCATATGGATGAATTGGCCACCAGCGTAACAGTACCTACCGTTCTGGCCACACCGAAAATAATCGACAACAAACCCGAAGCATCACGCAAGCTGGCGGCCATCCTTGATATCGATCCTGAAAAACTACTGAAGAAGATGTCGGATCCCGCACGAAAAGAATACCTCCGCATTAAACGCCGGATCGATCCTGCGGCGGAAACAAGTATAAAAGCACTGGGAATCGAGGGAGTGTATTTCGTGGATGAAAGCATGCGGGTATACCCTAATCGCGAACTCGCATCGCATGCGCTTGGATTTGTGAACATGGAAGGGAATGGAGGCGCCGGCCTCGAGCTGCAATACGACCGGGAACTGAAAGGAGAAGACGGTCTTTTCTCCTTCGATGTCGATGCCCGCCGCCAATCGTTCCGGGTCAATGTAGAGAAACCACCTGTCCAGGGTTGCTCACTGGCTCTCAGTATTGACAAGTCGATCCAGTTCATCGCCGACCGGGAGCTGGCCGCCGCAGTAAAAAATGCCCAGGCTAAGGCAGGCACCGCAATCATAATGGAATCCGATACGGGACGGATACTCGCCCTGTCGAATTATCCAACGTTTAACTGCAACACTTACAATACATATACTGCAGGGCAACGACGGAACAGGGCGGTGACGGATATGTTCGAACCGGGATCCACCTTTAAGGTTGTCGTCGCTACCGCCGCTTTGGAAGCGGGACTGATCCGGCCCGACGATGTGATCGACTGCGAGAATGGATCCATTACTCTCGCCGGCCATGTTTTTCGCGATCATAAGCAATACGGGAAACTGACCTTCAACGAAATCCTGGAGCACTCGTCCAACGTCGGCGCGGTAAAACTGGGCCTGCGGTTGGCACAACAGAGACTTTACGAAGCAATCAGACATTTTGGATTCGGTTCGCGAACCGGCATTGATCTGCCGGGCGAAATCGCCGGCTCTGTTCGCGACACGAAAGACTGGTCAGGGTTGTCGATAGCGTCCATCTCTTTCGGCCAGGAAGTGGGCGTCACGTCCATACAGATCTTGACGGCGATTAATGCCATAGCGAACGGAGGCTATCTGGTCCGTCCATCGGTTGTCGATCGCATCATAGATGAAAATCACAATACAATCAGGGAAAACCGGCCGATACGGACTCAGATAATGAGTCACCGAACGGCCGAAGCAGTAACAGAAGCTTTCGAAGGAGCCGTTGTGCGCGGCACAGGAAAACACGCGGCGCTTGAAGGATATCGTGCTGCGGGAAAAACCGGCACAGCCCAGAAGATCGTGAACGGACGTTATGAAAAGGGTGTCTATGTATCCTCCTTCATCGGATTCGCGCCTCTCCCCAATCCGCGGATCACAATCCTGGTCCAGCTCGACGAACCCAAAAACAAATACTACGGCGGGGATGTATGCGCTCCCTACTTTAAGAACATCGCGCAGGAAGTGTTGTTGCAGCTTCGGGTTCCGCCCGATACGAATCTCTCTCTGCCGGAATATACGCCTGCAATCGCCGACACCGGAACGGAAGATTTCCTGCCGGACGCTATTCCGGCACAACCGGTCACAGCATCCAACACGGATCCGTTGAGTGCCGATCAACCGGATGTTATCGCCGTACAGATTAAGAGCGCACGGATTGTCCTGCCCGATTTTCGAGGCATGTCTAAGAGGAAGGTTCTAAACCGGTGTATCGATCTGGGAATTCATTTGCAGTCAAAAGGCTCCGGCGTGGCAATTTATCAGTCTCCCTTACCGGGAACCGAGATTCCGGTGGGTTCGACATGCAGCGTGACATTTACGAAAAAGAGCGTGGGGGACCATGTAGCGACCTTGGAACCGCGCAGTGCGGTTCAAAGAGCGAATCTGCAGCTATCCTCAGGCAACGCACCCTGAAAGAGGATTCTAATGTTATTGCGAACGGCACTCGAACAGATTCCCGGCATAGACACAACGGGAATTCCCGATGTGCATATTCAAGGTGTCTCGTACGATTCCCGGGCCTGCCGGGAAGGGCATCTTTTTGTCGCAATGAAGGGAGAAAAGGCCGATGGGGCCTGCTTCGTCAAACAGGCCGCGATCCGGGGAGCCGCAGCCGTTGCAGCCGAACACCCGGTTGCTCCCGCGGAAAACTTCGTGGCTTTTACGGTACCCGACGCACGAAAATTCCTGGCCGACATATCCCGTATCTTTCATCAGGATCCGGCATCAAAGCTGAAGCTTGTCGCCGTAACCGGCACGAACGGCAAGACCACAACCACCTATCTTATCGACTCGATTTTCAGAAGAACGGGATTGCGCTCATGTCTCGGGGGAACGATAGCGATGAAGACGGCCGCAGGAAGTATCCAGAGCCGGCATACGACACCGGAGTCGCCTGATCTGATGCAGTTCCTGCACCTGGCCGCAACAGAAGGATGTACCCACGGTTCCCTGGAAGTCTCCTCCCATGCCCTGGTTTTCAAACGTGTTTTCGGCATGAAATTCAGAGTGGGCGTATTTATGAATCTCACCCGGGATCACCTCGACTTCCATCGGGATATAGAAAACTATTACAGCGCCAAACGGCTGCTGTTCTCGCCCGAAAACAGGAATAACCTCGAATCGGCCGTGATCAATACCGACGATCCCTACGGGAAAAAGCTTAAGGATTATTTCGATGGTTCCGTTCTTAGTTTCGGTTTCAACCCGGAAGCGGACATTCACGTTCTGGATTATAAAACCCGCGCCGACGGCACCGACCTGATCCTGGCGACGCCTATGGGAGAAGCTGTATTCGAGACAGGTCTGATAGGGCGGCATAATGTGTACAACGTTATGGCGGCAACCGGCGCCGCGCTCTGCCTGCAGATCGACCTTGAAGAAATACGGGATGGGATAGAATCCATGCAGGGAGTTCCCGGACGATTCGAACGCGTGGATGCAGGACAGGATTTTACCGTCATCGTGGATTATGCACATACACCGGACGCGCTGGAGAATCTGCTGACTCTCGCGGCCCAGCTTCCCCATGAAAAAATCTTAACGGTCTTCGGATGCGGCGGAGACCGCGATAAAAGCAAACGCCCCATTATGGGATCGATCGCGGTCGACAAGAGCGACCTGTCGATTGTCACATCAGACAATCCGAGGTCGGAAAATCCCCTCGACATAATCAAGGATATTGAAACAGGCATGCATGAAGGAACGGGAATCTACAGGATAGTGCCGGATCGCCGCGAAGCCATTGAACTGGCGGTTGGGACGGCCGGCAAAGGAGATATTGTCGTAATCGCGGGCAAAGGCCATGAAGATTACCAGATCGTCGGCGGTTCGAGGAACCCGTTCGATGACCGGCAGGTCGCCCGGGAAAGCTTATCGAAACTATTAAAAGAGGATGGTTGATTTGGATTGCCCTCTTAACCCGCATTCCTCACAGGGTTTCTCAACGGAGAACCCAGAACGGAGAACGGTCAACGTTATTAAGGTGTCTGATTTGGACTGCCCTATCGTGAGGCATACGAAATTTAATGTTAATCCCATTCCCAGTTGACGGTTTTCAACGGAGAACGGTGAACGGGAAACGGCGAACGGTTGTATTTTTATGGAATCCACCTTGTCCCAATTCAGTGCGGATGAAATTGCAGGCTATGCCGGGGGCGTCCTGGCCGTCGGAAACGGAGACGTGTCTTTTTCGGGCGTTTCCATCGACAGCCGGACACTGCGAAACGGAGACCTCTTTTTCGCGATCCGCGGTCCGAATCAGGACGGTCACAAATTTATCCCGAACGCTGTTTCGAGCGGCGCCCGCGGAATCGTCGCCGAATCCGGTCATCTGCAAACGGAGGGATTCCCTTCCCAATGCGTCCTGATAAAAGTTGGCGACACCCATCAGGCTTTGAAGGACCTTGCATCGGCTGTGCGACGCCGGTGGCAGGGCACGGCGGTCGGGATCACGGGGAGCATGGGCAAGACTACCGTGAAAGAGTTCGCGGCTCAAATGTTGCAGGGCGACAGGAGCGTTTATCGCACTCCCGGCAATTACAACAACCTGTACGGACTGCCGCTTGCAATTTTCGGGCTTACACCGAATGACTCCATCGGGATTTTCGAAATGGGCATGAGCGCTCCCGGGGAAATCGCCGAAATGTGCCGTATCGCCAAACCGACTATCGGAATCATTACAAACGTCGCCCCGGTCCACCTGGAATTCTTCAATTCACTTGAAGAGATCGCCCGTGCCAAGGGAGAACTTGCCGAGGCGCTCCCAGCAGCAGGAACGCTGATTTACAACGGCGATATTCCATTGGTTCGCGACATTGCCGCACAATTCGGGGGCCATAAAATTTCTTTCGGATTCACAAACGGGTCGGATTTTCACGCAGATCGAATCGAAATCGTCAGTCCTGAAGAAACCCGTTTCCGCCTATCCTACAGCGGCAAAAGCACGGTTGCGACAATTCCGCTGCCGGGAGCACATTTTGTCGAGAATGCTTTACCCGCCGTTGCACTGGCCAGTCACTACGGCCTGGCTACGGAACAAATTACGGAAAACCTTCGACATATGCGTCAGGTCTCCATGCGGGGTCGGATTCTTCATTTCAGAGAAGGCTTCAGTGTTATCGATGATTCCTACAATTCCAATCCCGAGGCGCTGAAGAGCATGATCGAAGTTCTGTGCCAACTCCCCTTGTACGAACGCCGGATCCTGGTAGCGGGTGAAATGCTGGAGCTGGGACCCGATTCGGCAGAATTGCACCGTGAATGCGGCCGTTTCGCCTCAAAATCGGGCGTCACCGGCATCGTCGGCGTACAGGGAGCGTCGCAGGAAATTGTTCGAGCCGCGCAAAATGAAGGGATGACGGACAAACAGGCCCGATTTTTTCAGAATGCCGAGGAAGCATCCGCTTTTTTACAAAAAGATATACGAAAAGGAGATCTGGTTCTTGTCAAGGGCTCTCGCGGAGTGCGCATGGAAACAATCGTTAAAAGCTTCCGCTCGAACTTTGAGTGCCCTGAAACACAGTAGCGTCATGGATATAAAAACGAACTACGACGGCAAAACAGTACTGGTGGCGGGAGCCGGCAGGAGCGGACTGGCCGCGGCCCGGTTCCTGATCGGCAGTGGCGCCCGTGTGATCCTGACCGATTCCAGGGATCGGAAGGCTCTGAATGCGTCCATCTCAGGGCTGGTCGAATCGACCGGAAATACCGGTGCGCTGGAACTGGAACTCGGGCAGCATCGTCCCGAGAGCTTTGAACGATGCGATTTTGCCGTTGTCAGTCCCGGAGTTCCCCTGGCACTTCCGCAATTCGCGCTGTGCCGGAAAGCCGGCATCCCGATTATGGCCGAAATCGAACTTGCTTTCCGCCATCTTCAGGGCCGGATTATCGGGATTACGGGTTCGAACGGCAAAACCACGACAACTACCCTGGTTTCGGAACTCCTGAAAGGAGCCGGCCTGCGGAGCTATGCCGCCGGAAACATTGGGATACCCTTGACCGATCTTGTCGCCGATTCCACGCCCGAAGATATTTATGCCGTCGAACTCTCCAGTTTCCAACTGGAAGGGATCCGGGATTTTCAGCCATGGATCGGATCCATTCTGAATCTCACTCCCGATCATATGAATCGTTACGACAGTTACGAAGACTATGTAGCGGCCAAACAACGCATCTTCATGAACCAGGGAACCACGGATTTCGCGGTTTTGAACGCCGACAATTCCGGGACGGCATCTCTCGCCGCCGGACTGAAGGCTACGCCGGTGATGTTCAGTCGCCTGAAAGAAATTTCATACGGAGCTTTCGTACGAAATGAAAGGGTTATATTCCGGGATCCTGGAGGGGAGAGAACACTTTTTCCGCTTGAATCAATCAAGCTGAAAGGATTCCACAACCTGGAGAACGTTCTTGCGGCCAGCACCATGGCAATTCTTGCAGGCGCCCCCCCTGAAAGTCTCGATAACAGCATTCAAAAATTCAAAGGAGTGGAACATCGCATCGAGTTCGTCTCGGAAATCGACGGGGTTCAATACTTCAATGACTCCAAGGCGACCAATGTCGATGCGGCGATCAAATCGATCGAATCCTTTCCCGGAAATATATTCCTGATAGCCGGAGGACAGGATAAGGGAGGAGACTTCAGCCTTCTGAGAAACCCGGCAAGACAACGGGTAAAACATTTGGTGTTGATCGGCGAATCGTCCGACATAATCCGGGATTCTCTTGGCGGTGAAGTCGAGACCAGCAACGCCGGGACAATGCAGGAAGCCGTTCTCATCTGCAAACAGAATGCAAAACCGGGGGACATAGTCCTGCTCGCGCCGGCATGCGCGAGTTTCGACATGTTTCAGGATTACGAACATCGCGGGCGGACTTTCAAGGATGCCGTCCGCATGCATGAACATTAGCCGGCTCTCGGGATTATTAAATACGGGAACCGGGTAACATTAACCGGAAGGAATAATCCAAAAAGGATATGGCGTATAAACCCAGCAGCGATAAAACTCTTTTCATCACCGCCGGATTTCTGACGATCTTCGGCCTGTTGATGGTGTACAACGCTTCTTCCGTGGTTGCGTCTTCCGAGCACGGAATATCTTCCTATTACTTTATGAAACAGTTCCTGTTTGCCTGCATCGGTTTCGCATTCCTTGTCTATCTGATGAAGGCCGACTATCACATCTGGCAGAACCCGAAAATATATATACCAATTCTGGCGCTATGCGCCATTGCCCTGATTTGCGTCACCCGGGGGCCGGCCATTAACGGGGCGAAACGCTGGATTCTAGTCGGAGGTTTTTCCTTCCAGCCCTCGGAACTGGCCAAACTTGCCGTAATCGTATTCCTTGCCGCCTATCTGCACAGGTATGAGAGCGAAATCAACCAGCCCAAAAAACGCCTTCTCCCACTCCTGCTGGTAGTCGGGTTCTTTGCCGGGATAATTGCCATCGAACCCGATCTCGGGCAGGCATTGTGCATCTGTTTCATTGCAGCCGTCATGCTGTTTGTTGCGGGTCTTTCCTGGAAATATTATGCGTGCGCTCTGGGGCTGGCTGTTCCGCTTTTCTTCATTTTCGTCGTCTGGACCTGGCGATGGGAAGAACGAATTCTGATATGGCTGGATCCCTATAGGGATCCTCACGGATCCGGGTGGCAGATAATCCAGTCTCTCATCGCCGTAGGAAGCGGGGGCCTTACTGGGCTGGGACTCGGCGCCGGAAAGCAGAAGCTGTTCTTTCTGCCGGAAGCCAGCAGCGATTTTATCTTCGCCGTGATCGGGGAAGAACTCGGGCTCCTGGGAACCTGTGTCGTCACCTGCGCATTTTTAATATTTTTCTTCCGGGGGATGAAAGTCGTACTGCGTTCCTCCGACCGCTTCGGTTTTTATCTGGCGCTCGGTCTCACCCTGATGGTTGTGTTGCCGGGATTTATCAATATCTCCATGGTGCTCGGATTGCTGCCCACCAAAGGAATTGCGCTGCCTTTCATAAGCCAGGGCGGAAGTTCCCTGCTTCTCAACCTGCTGGCGACGGGAATGCTGTTGAATCTCTCATACCGCAACCAGCTGGTTGCGCACGATCAACCGGTAATGGGCAATTAGGCGATTATGTTCGGGAAAATACAGAAACTTCATTTTGTCGGGATAGGCGGTATCGGGATGAGCGGCATTGCCGAGCTTCTTCTCAACCTCGGCTACCAGGTTTCCGGATCGGACAGGAAACAAAGTCCCCTGACAGATCGCCTGGCCGGCTTGGGAGGAAAAATCAAAATAGGCCACGATGCAGCCAATATAAACGGTGCGCATGTGGTCGTTATTTCTTCCGCGGTTCGTCCGGACAACGTTGAAGTTGTGGAAGCCAAAAAGCAGCATATTCCCGTCATACCCAGAGTGGAAATGCTGGCTGAACTGATGCGCCTGAAATACGGGGTGGCCGTCGCGGGAGCTCACGGTAAAACAACCGCAACATCCATGATAGCCACGGTCCTGGTCCACGGAGGGCTGGATCCCACGGCCGTGATCGGCGGCAGGCTGAACGCGTTCGGCAGCAATGCAAAACTCGGCAAAGGCGATTTTCTCGTAGCCGAAGCCGACGAGAGCGACGGTTCCTTCCTGAAACTGAGCCCCGCCATTGCGGTCGTTACCAACATTGACAGGGAGCACATGGACCATTATGCCGACCTGGAGGAAATCCGGTCGGCCTTCGTTTCTTTTGTCAACAAAGTTCCTTTTTACGGCGCGGCCATCTTGTGCCTCGACAATCCGAACGTCCAGGCGATTATTCCACGCATAGAAAGACAGATCATAACCTACGGTATCCACGCTCCGGCGGACCTGGCTGCATCCCGGATCGAGTACATGGACTTCGGAAGTTCCTGCAGGATTCAGTACAAAGGGAAATCCCTCGGAATTCTGCGGCTTCAGGTTCCCGGAGAGCACGGGATTCTGAACGCACTGGCTGCAATTGCTACGGGCCTGGAACTCGACATCCCGTTCGAAACTGTCGCCGCCGCCCTTGAATCGTTTCAGAACGCCGACCGCAGGTTCCAGATCAAAGGCAGGAAAAACGACATCCTTGTCGTGGACGATTACGGGCATCATCCGACGGAAATCGTGGCGACGCTGAAGGCGGCCCGTCTTGCGTGCAGCAGGCGGATCGTCACGGTATTCCAGCCGCATCGATACACCCGCATCCAGGCATTGGAGGCGGACTTTGCACAGGCGTTTCACGATTCGGATCTCGTTCTGATCACGCCCATATATGCCGCGGGTGAAAAACCGATTCCGGGCGTCACGGCCGAAAAGCTTGTGGAACGTATACGGGAATGGGGGCACCAGGATGCCCTCTATGCGCCCGACTTCGAATCGGCCGGTCGGATACTCGAGGAAAGGGTGCGGGACGGCGATCTGTTGCTCACCCTCGGAGCGGGAGACGTATGGCAAGTGGGAGAGGAATTTTTAAGATGACCCGAACAGTCCCGGACCGCTTTACGAACAACCGGACCGATCCGGCAAAAACGGCGTCTGGAATTCACAATACGGCAGCAGGAATTCTGCCTCATGGAGAGGCGTAATGAGGATCAGCACAAAAAAATCGAGGAGGATACAGGAAGAGAGAAGCAGTCCGTCTAACGGCCGGAAAATCCCTGTACGAAAAAAAACATCCCAGAAAATAGGCAAGAACCGTATTACCGGCCGGCGTGTCCTTTCAGCGGTCAGGATGACGGGGAAACTGGGAGGGATTCTACTGATCGCAGCCATGATTCTCTTCGTATGCATATATGTATACAATTCAGAAAAATTTCACCTCGACGATGTGGCTATTTACGGCTGCAAAGAAACGGAACCTGCCAGGCTGGAGCAGATTGTGCGGGAAAATGTTCCGGGCAACATCCTGAGGATTGACCTGGGTCTATTACAAAAACAGCTGGTACAGGAAAAGTGGATCCGACATGTGGAAATCCGGCGCGTTCTGCCATCCGGCATAATCCTTTACGTAAAAGAACGGGTTCCCAGCGTCATCCTTGAAATGAGCGGACAGCTGATGATTGCGGATGATGACGGCATCCTGCTCGATGCATACGCCCCCAGGTACGGCAAACTGGACGTCCCGGTTTTCAAGGGCATCGTCGGTAAAAATACGGATAGCTACGGCCAGTACCAGGAGGAAAACACAGCGCGCATTCATCATGCCCTGAACATGCTGTCTGAGATCGAATCGGGATCCCCGGATTACGCGAAAATGATATCCGAAGTCGATATTTCAGACCGGAGCAACCTGAAAATCATGCTGGTTGACAATACCGCCGAGATTTATCTCGGCAAAGAAGATTATCTGAATCGCTTTCGAGAGCTTATCGACAGCGATGAGTACCAGAAGTTCAAAAGCCGGAATATCAGTATTCCCGTCGTGGACCTGCGATTCGACAATCAAATCATCTTTCGCGGGATCCGCAATGTCTCGGGATCCCCGAGTAATTGAGGCACGAACAGATGCAACGATTTAGTCCGCACTTCCCGCCCGTAAAAACGAACGCAACTATGGTGCGGGTGCGGGCCAGGAGTCATCGGTGAGAAAGAAAAATAGGATTGTATGCGGATTGGATGTAGGAACCACAAAAATCTGTATGATGATCGCGCGCGCGCATGCAGACGGCAGCCTGGAACTGCTGGGTACCGGTTATGCAAACTCCAGCGGTCTGAAAAAAGGGATCGTCGTCGATCTCGAACAGGCCGGCGCATCCATCAAAAAAGCTGCGGAAGAAGCGGAATCGGCCGCCAATATCTCTGTGGAGCGTGCCTTTGTCGGGGCGGCCGGGGACCACTTTGACAGCTTCAATTCCCACGGCGCCGTAACAATCGAGGGAAACAACCAGGAGGTCACCGCCGAAGACATGGCGCAGGTGATTCAGGTGGCCAAATCCGTATCGATCGCGCCCGATCGCGAGATTATCCACGTTTTGCCTCAGGAATTTTTTCTGGACGACCATGGGGGCATTCTGAATCCGGTCGGTCTGACCGGTTCGAGGCTCGATGTCAATATTCATGTCGTAACCTGTGAAAGCGCCCTGAATCAAAACCTTATCAACGCCGTGAATCGGGCTCATATGCGCGTGGAAAAAGTCTACCTGCAACAACTGGCCAGTGCCGAAGCGGTCCTTACCCGAGACGAAAGAGAGCTGGGCACGGTTGTCATCGACATCGGCGGAGGAACCACCGATATCGCCGTTTTCATGCGGGATGCCGTGCAGTTCACCTCTGTTTTGCCGGTTGGAGGCGCCCACTTCACACGGGATCTTGCCATAGGGCTCCAAACGTCCATGGAGGATGCCGAGCACATCAAGAAAGAATACGGCACCGTCCTGACGGACAGGATCGCCGAAGACGAATCCACCCGGGTGCCCGGGATAGGAACGCATGCGGATCACCCGGTTTCAAGGAAACTGGTGTGTGAAATCCTTCGAGCCAGGGGGATGGAACTACTGGAACTGGTAAAGGAACAGGTATGGAGAGCAAAGGAAAATGAACGCCTTATAGCCGGCATCGTCCTCACGGGAGGGGGAAGTATGCTGGACGGCATGTGGGAACTGACGGAAGAAATCCTGGAAATGCCCGTCCGCCAAGGGGTTCCACTGGGGGTGCAGGGACTGACGCACGATCTATCCCATCCGGTCTACGCGACCGCGATAGGGCTGGCGAAATTCGCAGCGGAAGAAACGGGGCTTTCGAAAAAGAGCCCGAACAAATCCGGCAATAGTCATTGGTTTTTTAACAGAATCTTATCATGGGTCGGGAATTAGGTTTAGGAGGGTTCAATGCAGACAGAAAAGCTTCAGTTCGAAGAGGAATCGTTAACATTCGGATTCGACGAGGACAGGCAGCAGGGAGCGAAAATTAAAGTAATCGGAATCGGCGGAGCCGGGGGCAACGCGGTCAACCGGATGATCCAGGCTAAAATCGGCGGGGTGGAGTTCATTGCCGCCAATACGGATATCCAGGCACTTCGCAACTCCATCGCTGCCTACAAACTGCAGATCGGGTCGAAACTTACAAACGGTCTCGGTTGCGGCGCCATCCCCGAAAGGGGCAGGCAGGCGGCGCTGGAGGATACCGAACGGATCATCGAGCTGCTCGACGGTTCGGACATGGTTTTCATCACTGCAGGCATGGGAGGCGGTACCGGAACCGGCGCCGCCCCGATCGTGGCCAGCCTGGCGACCGAGCTGGGAGCTCTCACCGTCGGGGTCGTCACCAAGCCTTTCGTTTTCGAAGGGAAAAAAAGAACGATGCATGCCGAGGAGGGACTCAGGGAACTCAAAGAGGTTGTGGACACCCTGATCACGATCCCGAATGAAAAACTGCTCGCCGCTATGGGAGCGGATGCCCTTCTGGAGGACTCCTTCCGCTATGCCGACGATGTTCTCTGCCAGGCGGTTCAGGGAATCTCCGACATTATCACTCTTCCCGGAATCGTAAATGTCGACTTCGCGGACGTAAAAACCATCATGTCCGGCAAAGGTCTTGCACTGATGGGAACGGGACTCGCCGAGGGGGAAAACCGCGCCGTTGAAGCCGCCCAGAGGGCAATATCCAGCCCGCTGCTGGAAGAAACCTCCATTCGCGATGCCATGGGCGTTTTGATAAATATCACGGCGACCCGGGAAAGTCTCCGGCTGCAGGAAGTCTACTCAGCCGCAAAAATTATCGAAGAGGTGGCGGGCGGCGAAAACACGATTTTCGGCGCCGTCTACGACGAAAAAATGGGGGACAGTCTAAAAGTGACGGTGATTGCGACAGGATTCAATAAGACCGGGTATGAAAACGCCGATGGGGTCAGTCCCAGGGAAAAAGCGCGTATTGTAGGTAATGTTGTGCCGCTCGGTTCTTCGGAATCCACCCGGCCTATCGATTACCAACTCGCTTCAGTCAAAGACAGCCTGGATGAACCGGCTTTCAAGCGGCGCCTGGCCGAATAATAGATGTAGGGGCGAACCTTGTGTTCGCCCTTTTCATATCTCCAGACAACCTTGCTTGTCGCCAAAGGGCGAACACAAGGTTCGCCCCTACATTTTTCCGTCCCCCAAATCACTTTCTGATTATTTCTCCGCTTTCTTGTAGCTGACCGACATTCCGGCCGACCCACTGACATCCAGTATCGAGGTATCCAGGTTGGAAAAGCCTTTGGCGAATTCAAAGAAACCGCTCCCCCTGCCGCCGAACCCGCCGCGCCTTCCGCCACGTCCCCCGAATCCCCATTGAGACCCGTCGGATACATTATGCGCGGCAAAGCATCCGCCGACTTTGAGCTTATCTATGGTTGCGGAAAGATAATTGTTATACCAGTCCTTGTCGGCATCGCAGAAAACGAAATCGAAAGGGCCTTCCAGGGCGGGGACAATCTCATGCGCGTCGCCGAGCCTGGCGTCGATGTACTTCTCCAGACCTGCTTCACGGAAGTGCGCCAGAGCCTGCTCGTAGCGATATTTATCGATCTCCACGGTAATCACTTTCCCGCCGGTCTTCGAAAGCGCCCAGGCGATCCATATCGTCGAGTAACCGGTGGAAGTGCCTATTTCCAAGGCATCCTTATATTCTTTTTCAAGAATGATATCGTGCAGGGCACGACCGTCCGCCTCGGGAACATTCATATCGTACCAGCTTCCGCGATGATTCTGCATGAATTGCCGGACCTTGGCATCGATGGCTTCAGGGTCGCCCGCAGCTGGTTCTTCCGCACAGCTGATCCAGATACCCGCGATCCACACAATCGAGATAAGAGTTAAAACTGCAGCCAGTTTTTTCACGGTATCGCTCCAATCATAACTGCTTCAGTGGGGGGAGCTGCCTATATTATTTTCGACTGAACAAACAAAAACACCGAGAACGCAGAGGGACATGGGCATTCTTTCGCCTATCCTCTCTGCGAACTCTGCATATCTACGGTGCGCTTGCTATTTCACTCTCTTGGCGATAACTTCCCGGGGGCCGGGAGGTCCACCGCCACCGGGGCCGCCCGCGCCGCCGCCGGGAGGGCCGCCCATACCACCGCCGGGAGGTCCGCCCATACCGCCAAAATCCATTTCCATGGTGAACGTAATTTCATCTCCGGCGACTTTACCTTTATAAATCTGCTTCATCTCATTCTCGCCGAAGCTGCGTACGACGACAAAAGAGATGTTGTCGCCCTCGATTTTGCCTTCGCTTATGGGAGTTTCCCCTCTAGAACTGATAATTTTCCCCGTTAATTCCGATCCGCTTGACTGGAATTCATACGTGGTTTTCCTCGTTTGCCCATCCCTCCCGGGCTGTTCGGACTCCCACGTGCCATCCACATTGGCGGCAAAAACGGAAGCACACAGTCCCAAAAGAACAATGACTCCCAGCACTACAATTATTTTCTTCATAATCGATACCGTCCCTCCCTTGTTGTGGACCATACAAAAATTCAATCTTAATCAGTCACTATTTTGATATACATTACGCAGGTTATCGGGGTTGTTACTTAGTATTTAATCCCGGCTAAATCCACGGCTCCAGGTCGTTTTAAAAGGCTCCGCAGGTCTTGCAGAGGAGAATAAAGAGTATAACATTCCCCGTTAAGGACTTAGCCTGACCTACTCTTGAAGAAAGCAGTGAACCGGGAACGAGTTTTTAGTGAATTGTGGGGCCTTTTTTCTTTTTATCTTCTTCGATCTTGCGCCGGACATCCCCGTAGTAGACTTCAAACTGCCGCTTCAGCTTCTCGTGCTGTTTCTGTGTTTCGTATTGCCTGTACAGGTTGCGCCAGCCTGATCCTCTGAGATATATATAGCCTACCAGCATGCCTCCAAGATGAGCGACGTGGGCAACGCCGGAATTGGATCCCGGGAGTGCGGAATAGAATGCTATCGCGCCCAAAATCAGCACCATCCACTTTACTTTAATGGGAAACAAAAAATTCAGGTAAACAACTCTGTTGGGGTAAGTGACCCCATAGGCTAAAAGAATGCCGTATATGGCACCCGATGCACCAATGGTTATCGCGGGATCATTTATTCCAACAATCCAGGAACAGATGCCGGCACCGATGCCGGTGATAAAATAGTATTGTATGAACCGCCTGGTTCCCCAAAGCCGCTCCAGTTCGTTTCCGAACATATAGAGCATAAACATATTTATCAAAATATGAAAAATGCCTCCATGCAGGAACATATAGCTTGCCAACTGCCATATCATGAACTTGTGGGTAACCAGATCGGGATTTAATCCAAAGAAGTACTCGAGAATAGGGACCTTCACCGGATACTGTCCGTAATAGATTTTGACAATACCGGCATTAAAGAGGACTGAAAGTTTCTGCAGGGCAAATACAGCTACATTGACAATAATAATCTTTTTAACCGCCCAGGTAGCGGGGCCTCCGAACATCATGCTGTATCTCATGGTATCTATGCTATTGGAATCAGGCGGCAAATTCAACCGGGATAGAATTTATATGAAACGAAGCCGGGGATTTCCATTCAATCGATATCGCTGGTAGAATATGGATTCTATATTTGAAGAAACAGAGAGGAGTGTCGATGAGACCCAGCGGCCGCAACCATAACGCAATGCGGGAAGTACAACTGGAGCCGGATTACACGAAACATGCAGCAGGCTCGGT
This sequence comes from Acidobacteriota bacterium, assembly GCA_016934295.1. GTDB lineage: Bacteria > Acidobacteriota > UBA6911 > UBA6911 > UBA6911 > UBA6911. The sequence goes on along the minus strand of JAFGTD010000011.1, from coordinate 32,883 downwards.
TCACATAACCGTCGGAGATACAAGGGTACTGTGTACCTGCTCCGTCGAAGACAGGGTCCCCCCGTTTCTCTACAACAGGAACCAGGGATGGATCACGGCTGAATACGGCATGCTCCCCGGCTCTACTTCGACAAGAACGGCTCGGGAAGCGTCCCGAGGCAAACAGTCCGGCCGCACCGTCGAGATTCAGCGTCTTATCGGGCGTTCATTGCGCTCCGTGGTCAATCTCTCGCTTTTGGGCACACGAACATTCCTCATCGACTGCGATGTTCTCCAGGCCGACGGGGGGACGCGCACTGCTTCGATCACCGGAGGATTCCTTGCCCTGGCCATGGCAATCGTAAAACTGATGGACCGGAAACTGCTCCCGGTTTCTCCCATGATCGATTATGTCGCAGCCACAAGCGTCGGGATCATCGACGGCCATGCCTGCCTGGATCTCGATTACCAGGAAGATTCCGGCGCCGATGTGGACATGAATTGCGTTATGACCGGCCAGGGTCGCTATGTCGAGCTGCAGGGAACGGCCGAGAAGATCCCATTCTCTTCCGAACAACTCAATGAACTGCAGCAGCTGGCGGCCGCAGGCATTCAACAGCTCATCGAGATGCAGAAATCGGTTCTTGCATCCCGTACCGACCTTCAGACACTCTTCCCCCTGATCAAAGAATAGGGACCAATGGTGACAGGCTGGAATTTCCCCATTGGTACTGATTATGACTGTAAAAAATTTTCAGACGATTGTAATTGCAACCCGCAACAGCGGCAAACTCAATGAATTCAAGACACTGCTCGCGCCGTTGAAAAATCGGGTGATGAGCCTGCGGGATGCCGGCATCGATCGCGACATTGAAGAATCGGGCGCCACCTTTGCGGAAAACGCCCGCATTAAGGCGCTGGCCTATTCCCGGTTGACCCGTTTCCCTGTACTGGCCGACGATTCCGGACTGGAGGTCAAAGCTTTGGGAGGCAGGCCCGGCATATATTCCGCCCGCTATGCCGACCCCGATGCATCGGACGAAGACCGCAACCGAAAGCTGCTCGAGGAACTCGAAAGCGCGGGCGGGAACCGGAATGCGCGTTTTTTCTGCGCCCTGGCATTAGCCCGGGAAGGCACGCTGCTTCTGGAAACCGACGGGGAGTGCCGGGGGATTATAGCCGGAGCCCCGCGAGGAACAAACGGATTCGGATACGATCCTGTATTTCTGTTCCCCAAGCTGGGCAAGACTTTCGCAGAATTAACCCGGGAGGAAAAAAACGAACACAGCCATCGTTCCAGGGCGATCCGTAATCTGGTTGCTCAACTGAAACAACCGTAATCGCTACCCGGTTAAAATTTACAGGCATACACAAAGGTTCGCTCCTGCAATTGAAAAATGCGGGCTGGCGAGCCGAACTGAATTACGTTACAATGACGCAACTCTTAATTATGTCGGGGCGTGGCGCAGTCTGGTAGCGCGCCTGCTTTGGGAGCAGGAAGTCCCCGGTTCAAATCCGGGCGCCCCGACCAGATTCCATATTTAATTCTTATATGGCAGACACCAGAAAGTTCGGCACATTCAGCGGCGTGTTCACTCCCTCGATCCTGACCATCCTCGGCGTGATCATGTATATGAGGCTTCCGTCCATCATCGGACAGGCCGGTCTCATCCCGACAATCGGCATAATAATTGTCGCCCATGTCATTTCCGTTACTACCGGCCTCAGTGTCTCTTCCATCGCCACCGACAAACGCGTGCAGGGTGGAGGGACTTATTACATGATCTCCCGGTCCCTGGGCCTCCCGCTCGGAGGAACCCTGGGCATCGCCCTGTTTGTCGGGCTGTCATTCAGCGTCAGCCTCTACCTCATAGGTTTCGCCGAGAGTTTTCTGGGATATTGGGAGATCGAAGCAACCAGGAATTCGATTCGATTGGCGGGAACAATCATTTTGCTGGTAGTAACAACGGTCACCCTGATAAGCACTTCCCTTGCAATCAAAACACAGTACTTCATCATGGCCGCCATCGGCCTGTCCCTGATATCGGTCTTTTTCGGCAGCCATGAATTCGCGCCCGCCCGCCCTTTCCTGGAAAATCCCGCCGGAACAGTTCCCCTGATGGTTCTTTTCGGAATCTTTTTCCCGGCGGTCACCGGATTTGAAGCGGGAGTTTCCATGTCCGGCGATCTGCGCAATCCCAAAAAATCGATTCCCATAGGGGCAATTACGGCAATCACCGTGGGTTTTGTCGTTTACATAGGAATGGCGGTATTTTTCTCCTATACCGTGGATCCCAAACTTCTTGCCGAGGATCCTGGAATACTTCTGAAAATCTCACTTTCCCCGGAACTTGTAATTGCCGGGATCTGGGGGGCTACGCTTTCTTCAGCTCTGGGCAGTATTCTCGGCGCTCCGCGCATCCTCCAGGCAACCTCCCAGGACAATATCGTACCGAAGTTCTTTGCAAAATCCTCAGGAAAACTTCAGGAACCCCGAAACGCCCTGTTGCTCACGTTTGTCATCGCCGAAGGAGGCATCCTGATCGGTGAACTCAATGTGATCGCCAGGATCGTATCGATATTCTTCATAATGACCTACGGATTTATCAATCTGAGTGCCGCTTTCGAAACCTGGACCAGTTCCGATTTTCGTCCCGAGTTCAAAACCCCGGCATGGATCAGTTTTCTTGGAGCGACTGCATGCATCCTAGTCATGATTCAACTGGATCTGATGGCTTTCCTGGCATCCACACTGATCCTCGGGCTGCTGTTTTTATACCTGAAGCGGAAAGAACTGACTCTGGAGTCGGGCGACGCATGGAACGGCGTGTGGGCCACGATCGTAAAGGCGGGCATCACCCGCCTGGGTCTCGAAAAAATCCAGGAGTCCAACTGGCGTCCGAATATCATCATGTACAGCGGCAACAAACAACAGCGAAGTCATCTTGTTGAATTCGGCAAGGCAATTTCAGGCCGCCTCGGAATTCTTTCCAGCTTTGAGCTGGTCAAAACACCCGAACAGGGACTCCGCAGGATTGAAAGCGATCCCTTATACGATGACGCCGATACCCCGAGCGCTTTCTCCTTCCGGTATCAATGTAGCGACTTCTACAAGGGAATGGAGGAAGTATCAAAGCTTTACGGTTTCTACGGGATCGAACCCAACACAATCCTAATGGGATGGAGCAGCAAGCCTGAAAACCGATCCGCATTCAGTCGCCTGCTTGCATCCTACGATCGGAGCGGATTCAATATTGTACTCCTGAGTCACAATGCCGAGAGAAAATTCGGGAAGGGAGATACCATCGACCTTTGGTGGAGCGGCACAGGAACAAATCTCGCCTTCTCGCTCGTTCTTCTGCGTCATTTAACTACCTCCAATTACTGGAATAAAGCATCCTTACGGCTGCTGGTCATTAATTACGACCGTTCACGCAAAGAACAGATCCACCGCTCCCTGGCCCGGATTCTCGAAGATTACCGCATGGATATGGATATAAAAATAATCCATAACCGGGACACATCCATCAGCGAATTCGAGATCATCCGACAGGAGAGCTCACAGACGGATCTGACCTTTATTGGCATCGATGAAGACCAGATGCCCTCCCTGGATGACAGTTTCTCGAATTACAGCGATTTACTGTCAAGTTTAGGAACCGCAGCCGTTCTCCATGGAGCTCCCGGTTTCGAGAGGGTTGATGCCGGTGTGGTCCGGGCCCCTCATAAGCCGAAGGATTCGGAAGCAACGCCGGAAATGCCCGTTGCACTGTCTGAAATTCCCGCCTTGCAGGATCCGGTTCTGGCTGGAGATATCCAAAAAATCCAAATCTCCGGAAGCAGGGTGCTGAACCGTTTCTATGAAAAGGCGATCCATCCATGTTTTACCGACAACATAGAGAATATTGAAAATTTCCGCAGAACTATAGAGTCGGTTTGCACTTCGCTGGGTAAGGCCCTGGAATATAAAGACGCCTACCGGTACGAGAAAACGCTGCTGAAAATAAAGAACGACTACGCATTCAGTTGCAGCCGTCTGTTCGAACAGATACAGGAAAAGCTTGCATCCAAGCATAATGAATCCCTGGCATCGGGAATCGGATGGTATGTCGACTGGTTCGATAAATACTACCTGAAACTCCCCCGGCGCCTTCGGGTGCAGTACGCTGAGAATAAATTCGTTCCGGACAAAACGGATTCGGTTTATGGGCGATTGATTAAATTATGGAAACGTACGGCGTTTACAATTTCGGGACATCCGGTCTCCCAAACAATTTCCTACAGGAAGATAGCCCGCTACTACCTGTACGATACACGGCAACTCTTCCTTGTTGATTATCTGAAGGAACTTCAGGAATACCAAATCGCCCATCTCAACTATCTAAAGTCGCTCTTCTTTTCCCTGCTGGATTCCATCGTAAGCCTCGAAAATAAATTCCCTTCTGCCGAAGGAGACATCCTCCGCCTTCAAGAGGATCTGGCATCCCGCATAGACGATTGCGCCAAAGAGTTGAACCAATCCGCCGAATCCTTCCGAGACAGGCTGCAAATTGAATTCAGAGAAGACATTATCGCCATGGCCGGCAGCCTCCAAAAAACGCCCTATCGTCGATTCCGGCCACCGAGACCAAGAAGTAAGAAATTTTATTCCACTCTCGCAATCGAAAACCGTAAATTTACCGATCGCTGGTGCGTGTTCATGGAGCGCGTTACAAATAAAATCCGCCTCGATATTCAGATTGCGGCAATACGATGCAGGACTGAAGACAAGGCTGAGGATCTTCTGCGCCGGATCCTCCAGCAGGTGGATTTAAAGATAACACACGCGGTCAGAAACCTTCTCACAAACCTTGACTCTATGTTGAAAGGCGAAACAGCCGCTACAGACAATCTTCGATGCGAGATAGACACGACGGTTGACATAGAAGAGGGCATAGAGGAATTGCGCGATTATGTACTTGAATTGGCGCGATCCCTTCCTGAAACACAGCTGGTCGGAGACGATAAGGAGGAAACCGAGATACCCGCGATACGTCTGGTCGACCGTATCCTGGAATCCCGTATGATCAGCCCTTTACAGGAATTCCTCATTTCCGGCAATGAATTGCTCGGGAACCTGGGATTCAGGATCAAGGACCTTGTCAACCTTACACGGTTCAGTTTCCAGAATATGGATGTAGGCGCTCCGGATGGACGGAAGACCGTGGAAGGGATCCTGCGCGACAACATACAAAGCCTCCGTATGGAAGAGGAAGCAGTGGATAATTTCAAGAGTTCCCTGAGAGAGGAAATGAGACAGCTGCTTTCGGATGCATTCGAACCGCTCGCTCCGGAGAAGATAGAAAAAAGCTCGGGCGAGATGGCCGAGATACTGCGTGAATACGCCGGCCAGAAAGTGCTCACTACTTTCGGAAATTTGTGGAACACGGGAATCCGCTCCCTGGAACGATACGTTATCCGTATTTTGTATTCGAAAAGCGAAGGCCTGCTGTTTGCCCGGAAGCTGAAAAACAGGGGGAAGGCAAATTCGGGAAATGCATCGGTTCTCGATCTCGTCCGGTCCATTACCCCGGAAAGCAAAGTAATGCAGGCGCTCCCGCGTTTTTATACCAATCTGTTCAGCAGCCGATCGAGTATCGGGACGGAATTTTTCATTGAAAGAGATGAAGATGAGACAAGGATGAAACAGGCTGTAGACCATTACAAAAACGGCTACAAGGGAGGCATTCTCGTTCTGGGCGACCGGAATGCCGGGAAAACAACGTTCTGCAAATATATAACCGGCAAGCTGTTTCCGAAAAACAACGTGATCCATATATTTGCCCCGAATGAAGGCTCCATGCACGTCGAGGATCTTGCAAGAATCGTGGAGCAGGCGGCGGGGTATCACGGGACATTACGGGAAATCGCTTCCGCATTGCCGCACGAAACCGTTCTGGTAATTCACGATCTGGAATTATGGTTCGAACAGCATAGAGACGGAACACAGGTTATCCGAACCATCGGAGAGATGATGGACGATTTCAGCGACCGGATCCTCTTTATCGTCAACACCAATCCGCACTCCTTTGCTTTGATCAATTCTCTGGAGCCTATACACCAGAAATTTATCAGCACCGTCCGCCTTTCCCCTTTCAGCACCGAAGAACTGAAGGATATGATTCTCCGTCGACATAGATCCAGCGGGCTGCAATTCCGCTGGAATGGAAGAGACGAAAAAAGTCTTTCGGAATTAAGAACAGCATCGCTGTTCGACTCCCACTTTACTCACTCCGAGGGCAACCCCGGAATGGCGCTCAACGCCTGGCTCCATAACATCCAGCGTTTGTCCGGCAATACTGTGGAAATAAGCACTCCCGAAACGCCCAACCTTACGACCCTTCGACAACTGGATGATGACAGGCTGGTTCTCCTGTCTGCTTTTGCGCTGCATAAGCGGCTGACGATCGAACAGCTGGGTCGCATAACCGGACTCGAGGAACCGGTTCTCGAATCGATGATCCGGACACTGCAGCGGTGTGGACTGATTAAGGAACGAGGCAGGGGCGTACTCGTCATCAATATGTTTCTGGAACCTTTTATTATCAAAGTATTAAGCGAGAAACAGATTCTATGAAGATTTTCCTGGAGCTATTTCTGGGCATTCTGGTGTGGATAGTGATGTCGACCGGCAATAAGTTGATCCGCGCCGCGGCACACCGATCCTCGAGGGTAGAGCGAATAAAACCTTACCTGCCGGGCTTTGCATTTGCGGTCTGGCTTTTGTATGCACTCTGGCTCCTGCAGCGCCGGTTTGCATCAACCTCCCTCTATCCAATCATCCTTTTTTCCCTTCTCGCGCTTCTGGCAATGCTTTTTATCTGGTTTGTCCTGCGCGATATTATTGCAGGCATTGTCGTTTCCATTCGCAAACAGTTTCATGTCAATCACAGGATTCGACTCAACGATCTTTCCGGAAAGATCATTGAACGGAGGATGACACATGTAACCATTAGAACCGATAACGGGGATATTGCCCGCATACCCTATTCCCGGCTGAGCGGAGAAGTGGTTCCGGAACGTTCGGAAGAAACGGCATCGGATTATTATCGCATTCACCTGTGCATCCCCAAAAACGATACGCCCGAGAAGCTTCAGACCATACTTACGCGCGAAGTGCTTTCCATTCCATGGGCATCGTCCGGAACTGCGCCGGTTGTCCAGCTTAAAGAGCAAACCGACAAGGCCTGTAATTTTGAAGTGCTTATCCGGAGCCTGAATTCCAGACACGCTGCCCGTGTCGAAAGCATCCTTAGAGACATTTACAGGGATCAGGAATAAAAGCTCCTGTACGGGCTTTAGAGACGGCAGAAAGCCGACTTTACTTATGTTCTTGTTTTACAATTATTTATAACTCCCGGGATCTGCAGCAAAAAATGGAATAAATCCATACGATTTTTGTTGACAATGCAAAAAAATGCCGCATACTTTCTTCGATTTTTCCGATATGTATTTGATGTTGACACCGGATGTGTTCAACATTGGATACAAAGTGAATTTTAACCGAAGCAGCAACTTTTTCCTTTTTGGAAAGGTAAAAAAATTAGATGGACGACGACATCTCATCTACTGAAAATGACGAACCTCCGGGATCCGGATGGACATACACCCATTCGCCCGAGGTTCTTTACAGCGTGGCTCCCTCCTCCAAGGATTCCCTCCTAAAACGACACCAGCAAAAGTTGAACAAGGCCGATCGTCGTTCGGTTTATACGGGGAAATTTTCCTTTACCGTACAGACCGACACTTTAAAACGCGCCTGCAAATCCAATCCCGCCGCATTTGCTGCGGGTGAACGCAGCCTGTATTTTCGGAAGGAGTACTTTCCGGACATATCGGACCGCGAATGGAATGACTGGCGCTGGCAACTGGCCAACCGAATCAAGGATCTGGCCGGTCTTGAAAAGATCATCCGGCTTTCAGAGGATGAACGCCGGGCGGTTGACGAGTATCGGGGATTGCTGCCTGTTGCCATTACTCCCTATTACGCGAGTCTTTTGGATCGCAATGATCCCCTGCAGCCCCTCCGCCGTACGGTCGTCAAGTCCGGGGAAGAAAACCGAATATTACAGGGAGAAGAGGCGGATCCCCTCAACGAGGATGGAGACTCTCCGGTACCCGGGCTGGTACATCGCTATCCCGACCGTGTTTTATTTCTGACAACCGGCTTCTGCTCCGTGTATTGCCGCTACTGCACCCGTTCGCGCCTGGTGGGAAATCATGGAGGAGAATACGGATACAACATGCAGCAATGGGAAAATGCCGTCGCATATATCGAACAACACCGGGAGATTCGCGACGTAATCCTGTCCGGAGGCGATCCGCTTACGCTTCCGGACAGCCGTATCGAATGGCTCCTGCGCCGGCTGCGTTCCATCGATCATGTTGAGATAATCCGGATCGGCAGCAAAGTGCCTGCCGTTTTACCGCAGCGCATCACCCCTGCCCTGGTAAGGATGCTGCGCAGATATCATCCTTTATGGATGAGCCTGCATTTCACGCATCCGGACGAATTGACGCCGGAAACGGCGCTGGCCTGCAACCGGTTGGCCGATGCCGGCATTCCCCTCGGCAGTCAGACGGTCCTGCTCAGAGGCGTCAACGATTCCGTCGAAATCATGACCCGGCTCAATCAGGGTCTGCTCAAATGCCGGGTTCGGCCCTATTACCTCTATCAATGCGATCCGGTTCAGGGCTCCTCTCATTTTCGCACTACGGTGGACAAGGGCTTGGAAATTATAGCCGGCCTTCGAGGGCACACGACCGGCTACGCCGTTCCCCATTACGTGATCGACGCCCCCGGAGGAGGCGGCAAGATTCCCCTGCTGCCGAATTATGTAGAAAACCACGACGGCGCAACTCTTGTATTGAAAAATTACAGGGGCGATCTGTATCGCTATCCCGATCCGGCTTCTCCGGGACGGGGAATAATTCAATCCGGCGACCTGCAAAGGGAAGAACTGCGATGAAGATCGGATTAACATACGACCTCCGCCAAAGTTACCTTGATATGGGGTACAGCGAGGAGGAAACGGCGGAGTTTGACCGGATCGACACAATTGAAGCCATTGAACAGACCCTTCGTAGCTTGGGGTATGCCACCGAAAGAATCGGCAATATCCGGAATCTGACGGAAAGGCTCTGCAATGGAGACCGATGGGACCTGGTGTTCAATATTGCCGAGGGGATTCGCGGCATAGGCAGAGAGGCGCAGGTCCCCGCTCTCCTGGATGCCTACGATATTCCCTACACGTTCTCCGATCCCCTTGTGCTGTCTCTTACGCTGCACAAGGGGATGACCAAGAGAGTGTTGCGGGATCTCGGTATTCCAACACCGGATTTTGCCGAAATCCACACGGAAGAAGATATAGGCAAAGTCGGGCTTCCCTATCCGTTATTCGCCAAACCCGTAGCCGAAGGGACGGGGAAAGGGATCACTTCTGCATCCAGGATTACGGGCAAAGCGGAATTGTACCGGGTGTGCCGTAATCTGCTGACCGGATACAAACAGCCGGTCCTGGTGGAAACTTTTCTGCCCGGGCGCGAGTTTACAGTTGCAATTGTCGGAACAGGAAGTCGCGCCGAAGCCCTGGGCGTCATGGAAATTGTCCTGAAAGGAAACGCCGAAGCAGACGTATATTCCTATGCCAACAAGGAAGAATGCGAGCTTTGTATCGACTATATCCTGGTTGACGACGCTCTGGCCGGGGACGCCGCAGAAACGGCGCTGCGGGCCTGGGTCGGATTGAATTGCCGCGATGCCGGACGCGTAGACCTGAGGACCGACGCCCGAGGCATCCCGAATGTGATTGAAGTGAATCCGCTGGCCGGGATTCATCCGCAACATTCCGACCTTCCCATTATCTGCGGTCTGGCGGGGATTTCCTATGTCCGCCTCTTCGAAATGATTATGGAAAGCGCGCTGTCACGACTCGGTGACGGGTCCCCTGCCGTGCCAAAACCGGGGCTTCAGGCTTCGGTACAGTGATGAATATTGCAATTTTATATGCCGACGTTTCCGCCGATTCGGGAAAAGACGAGCAGGATGTTCTGGCCCAGGTGGAGGCGGTCCGCAACTCCCTGATTGAACTGGGGCATAAAACATCCCTGTTGCCTGTTTCTCTGGATCTGCATAAAGCAGAGGCCGATCTCGGCCGGATAAAGCCCGATCTGGTTTTCAACCTGGTGGAGTCTTTGGCCGGTACCGGCCGGTTCCTACACTTTGCCCCGGCATTGCTGGAGTATTTATCCATTCCGTTTACGGGATCGGGATCTGAAAGCCTCTATGTAACTACCGGGAAAATACTGGCCAAGGAACGCCTGAGATATGCGGGGATAGCCACGCCGGCCTGGATGGCCGGGAGCGGGCCGGCCGGTTCGGACATGGATTTCGCTCCCCCCTATATCATCAAACCCGCCTGGGAGGACGCGTCCGTGGGCCTGGACGACGCATCTATTGTCTACGCCAGGGAAAATCTTGCGCAGGCATTTCAGGATAAATCAAACCGGTACGGGAGCTGTTTTATTGAATCCTTTATTGACGGTCGGGAAATAAATGTGTCGCTTCTGGAGGACAGACAGGGAGTGCAGGTCCTTCCGCCCGCTGAAATCCTCTTCAAAGAATTTCCTGACGGCAAGCCGAAAATTGTAGGCTACGACGCCAAGTGGGAAAAAGGGTCGTTCGAATATAGTTATACTCCAAGAAATTTCGATTTCCCCGAAAATGAGGCTTTTCTCCTCGAGCAGCTGGGAGATATTTCCAGGCATTGCTGGGATATTTTTCGTTTGCGGGGGTATGCACGGATCGATTTTCGTATCGATTCGCATCTGCAACCATGGGTGATTGAAATCAACGCCAATCCATGCATTTCGCCCGACGCAGGTTTTACGGCTGCGGTTCATCGCGCGGGCTTAAGGTACAGCCGCATGATTGAACGTATTCTCGAAAGCACTCTCGTTTCTTATTCATCAGGACACATCCGCTAGGAATACCAATGTTCCGAATACGCCGTATCTACGACAGTTCGATTCCATCCAGCATCGAAACTATCGAGCAGGTAAAGAAAATTCTTCACGAACAGTTTCCGGGATTGGACGAAAACGATATTGCAAAAATCAACGATCAGCTTGTCAATCCCCTGAAACATCGCTTCCGGACTATCCTGTTCGTGGCCGATGATTCCAGCAGGCGAATTAAGGGATTCGCTCTGTTGATGCACGCCACGGACCTCAATTTCTGTTACCTGGATTTTATTTCCTCCGCGCGACTTGTAACCGGAAGGGGTATCGGCAGTGCGCTGTACGACAAGGTGCGGGAAGAGGCGCTTGCCCTGGGCACTATCGGGATCTTTTTTGAATGCCTGCCGGACGATCCGACATTGTGTCGCGACAAGGAGGATCTCAAACAGAATGCCTCGCGCCTGCGTTTTTACGAACGCTACGGGATCCGGCCCGTAAGCAATACCGCCTATGAAACACCTGTTCGCGAAGGCGGCGATTGTCCTCCGTACCTGATGTTCGACGGGCTGGGATTGGGCAAGCCATTGTCACGGGAAAAGGCCAGGGAGGTTGTACGGGCGATTCTGGAAAGAAAATACGGCAACGTCTGTCCGAAATCCTATATTGAAATGGTAGTGGATTCCTTTAAGGACGACCCGGTTCGATTCCGCGACCGCCGTTACACCCGAAAGGAAATCCTTCCGGAGATTAAGGTTAACAATAAGGGCGTAATGTCCATCGCCTTGGTTATTAATGACAAGCATGATATCCACCACATCAACGACCGGGGGTATGTCGAGTCTCCGGTCCGCATAAAATCGATCCTCAGGGAAATTCTTCCGAGCGGCTTATTCGAACCTTTCGAACCGCACACTTATTCGGAAAGAAATATCCGGGCGGTGCATGAAAGCGCCTTTGTCGATTATCTTAAAAGAGTCTGTGAGAATGTGCCGGAGAACAAATCCATCTATCCTTATGTTTTCCCGATCCGCAATGCAACCCGCCCGCCGGTCGAACTGCCCATTCGTGCCGGATATTACTGCATCGATACATTCACCCCGCTGAACCACAACGCCTTTCTGGCCGCAAAGCGGGCCATGGACTGCACCATGACCGCTGCCGACAAAATTCTGGAAGGGTACCCGATAGCCTATTCGCTGGTTCGTCCTCCGGGACATCATGCCGAGAGACGGGCGTTCGGCGGCTTCTGCTATTTCAACTCTGCCGCGATTGCGGCCCATTATCTCAGCGCTCACGGGAAGGTGGCTGTTCTGGACGTCGATTTCCATCACGGGAACGGGCAACAGAATATCTTTTACAAAAGAAGCGATGTTTTAACGGTTTCGATTCACGGGCATCCGCGATTCGCCTACCCCTACTTTACAGGTTTTTCCGACGAAACAGGAGAAGGCGCCGGCGCAGGATTCAATGTTAATTATCCTTTACCGGAAAAGGTGGACGGAACCCTGTACAGGGAAGTCCTCGGGAAAGCCCTGAAGAGAATTCAGAAGTTTAATCCCCGATTTCTGGTAGTAGCTTTGGGACTGGACACCGCCAAAGGGGACCCAACGGGCACCTGGAGCCTGAGCGCTAAAGATTTCGAGCAAAACGGCGCCTTGATCGGATCGTTGAGGCGCCCGACACTGGTCGTTCAGGAGGGGGGGTACAAAGCGCGTTCGCTCGGCGTTAATGCACGCAATTTTTTCAAGGGAATGTGGGCGAAATACCATTTCCGGAATATGCCCGAAAAGAGGAAAAACAGAATTGAAAGCGGCAAGAATTGAATACCGTTACAAAGTGGAGCCTGCCGACTCGGACAAAGTACGAAAGATAGCGGAATCGAGCGGTTTTTTTAATCCCGAAGAAATAGACATAGCGGCGGAACTTGTCGACGACCGGATTTCAAAAGGAGAAAAAAGCGGCTATTTTTTCATTTTCGCCGAAATGAACGGCCGGACGGTCGGCTATGCGTGTTTCGGGCCGATTTCCGGAACGCAATGCAGCTTTGATCTCTACTGGATCGCCGTGGATCAGGATCTCCGCGGGCAAAGGATCGGCAAAGAGCTTCTCAAGAAAAGCGAAGAAGCGATCCATGCAATGAACGGGCGCCGTATTTATGTGGAGACCTCTTCGCGGAATCAGTATGCGCCCACCCGGGCATTTTACATCAACAACGCCTATCGACTCGAAGCAACACTGAAAGATTTTTACGCACCGGGAGATTCAAAAAACATATATGTTAAGGGAATATAACCTTCTGACTGGAACATGATTCATCCGGGGTTGTAATGGAGATATCACAGCCGTTGACGGAATGGTTGCAGAAGCACACCGGCATCGAAGCCATTACATCGGGGAAACTGCTGGCTTCGTTTCTTATTATCGTGGGATTCGCCGCGATACGCTGGATAGTCCTGGCCGTGGCGTTCCGCCGCTGGGTCGACATCAAAATCCGCTATCGGTGGAAAAAGACAAGTCTGTACTTCACGGTTATAATAGCAACCATCCTGGTGGCGCGGATCTGGCTGGAAGGCGTCGGTTCGCTTGTAACCTATTTCGGCATCCTATCGGCCGGGCTGGCCATAGCGCTCAAAGAGCTTGTCGCAAATTTCGTCGGCTGGATCTTCATTATCTGGCGCCACCCGTTTGAAGTCGGGGATCGCGTGCAGATCGGGGATATGGCCGGTGATGTCATCGACCTTCGCATTTTCCAGTTCACGCTGCTCGAAATCGGAAACTGGGTGGATGCGGACCAGAGCACGGGCCGCATAGTCCACGTGAATAACGGGCGAATTTTCAGCGACAACCCGGCCAACTACAGCAAGGGATTCCAGCACATATGGAACGAGATCCCGGTGCTTGTCACCTTTGAGAGCAATTGGCGCAAGGCCAAAAAGCTGCTCATGGACATCGCCAACAAGCACGGGGAGGAAATGAGCCAGGCCGCGGCGGACCGCCTTCTCAAAGCGGCGCGCAGGTTCATGATCTTCTACACTACGCTGACTCCGACCGTTTACACCTCTGTTCAAGACTGCGGCGTTTTGCTGACCATTCGACATCTGTGCGATCCGAGGAAGCGGCGGGGAACGACACAAAACATTTGGGAGGATATCCTCCAGGCTTTTTCAACCGAAGATGACATAGACTTTGCATACCCGACCCAGCGTTTCTATGACAACACGGTGGAGGGCAAACCAGGCGCCCGGGCGGATAATATCTCCACGTCAAAAACGGATATCTGGCCCGCATTTTTCACACGAGCACACTCTCCTGGCCGGAATCTCCGACAAAAAGACAGGATGAGTTGGCCGTCGCACCAATACGACGCACTAAATCCAAGGATATCTCTGGTGCTATACCAAAGATGTTAATGTCCGCTCTGGGTGCATCGGGCATTGCTTCAAGGAATTTTCCCTCAAGAACACAGAGCTCGGTAATAGAGGGCAAACGCGCCTGATCGGACAGGTATTCCAAAAAAGCATAAAGACGTTTTTTTTGCGACTTGTCAGGCGAAACCGTAATCAGGTTCAATCGGCCGTCCCAGTTCTGGTGGATCTGCAGCGCGATCAACATGGCCAGATGCCAGTTGGGGCTCTCATCCCTGAGCCATATATTGACGTCCTTCTGAACTCCAAAGGCTACGCGTGGATGTTGATTGAGAAGGATGATTCCAAGTTTTGATTGGGCAGCGTATTTAGCGAGTTGGATAATATTGGCGTCCTTCTGGGAGTTGCTGCCTGCAGTGAGAAACAGGCTGTTGGGACGCAAGGTACCTCCACGGAGTGTTTGAATGACCATTTTTGCCCCATGCAGAAACCGACCGTCTTCGATCACGGTGGAGTTGATAAGTATTTGCTCCCTGGACAGCGGTGCCAGAAGTTCCTTCAGATCTGTATTGGTTTGTTCAACGTCGGTATCTTTAACCGTGAAAGCGAATATGCTTCCGGAAGGATGGGTTATGCTGCGAATAAACAGTAGAGAGCCGCTCCATACTTTCGGATCGTCAATCGGAATCAACAGGTCCGGTTTCCACGAAATCTGATGACGCGGGAACTTGGCCGCCAGACGCGACGCCCTTTCCGCCAGCACCAGGAACATACCGCCACGGATATCCCCCCAATCAGCCTGTAATCCCCGGCGAGTCAGCCAACCGTAAAGGAAAACTATAGTAATGATGGCAATGAAGCTGAAAACCGGGTTGATCAGAAACATGATTAACAGGCAGCTTGCCGCCCCAGCCAGGGGGACGACTTTTGGCACTTTAAATGTCGGTCGAAAACTGATCATATTCATGTTCTGCTGCAAAAACACCACCAGGTTCAAGGTCCCGTAAGTAATAAGGAAAAACATGGTGATCAAAGATGCCAGCGCATTGAGGTCGCCCATAAGGATTGATACGAGAATAATCACGCCGGTAAAGATAGTGGCGTTGCGCGGTTCGTTATTGGCTGCTTTTACCGAAAAGAATTTGGACAAGGGAACTGTCTTCTGTTCGGCCAATGCCGACAGTATCCTTGGGGCGCCGACAAGACTTGCCAATGCCGACGAGAATGTTGCCGCCAATATCCCGCACAATACCAGCGAAGGCATGAGGGCATTATCAACCATTGCAGTAAAGTTGGACTGCAACTCACCCGTAGGAATGTATCGGGCAGACATATAAGCCAATGCAACGTAGATAATCATAGCGACGCCAATGGAACTTAACGTCCCCATGGGGATGGATCTGCGTGGATTAACCAGCTCTCCTGACATGTTTGATCCCGCCATGATTCCCGTTACCGCCGGGAAGAAGATTGCGAACGTAGCCCAGAAGCCTCCATCCTCAAAGCTGCCGAGCATCGGTATTTCCGGGATGGGTCTGTTGGGGGTTAAAAAGAAAGAAAAGAGTGACAGCCCGATGATCCCCATGATTACATATTGTATCTTTATCGCAAAATGAGCGCTTATGTAGGAAATTCCCAGCAATAGAAGCCATGTAAGAAGTGAAACCAATATCGGTGGGTGTGAAGGAAATGCCCGGATCCACCCACTTGTGAAGCCGACTATATATAAAGAGACCGATAAGGTCTGTGATATATAAAAGGGAATCCCTATACTGCCGCCGGCTTCCAAGCCGAGTGATTTTGAGATGATGGAATAGGCCCCGCCCGGACCGATCTTGATGTTTGTCGTGATGGATGACATTGACAGGCCGGTGCAGATTGTGACGGCTTTAGCCATTACAATTATAGCCAAAGCCCCCAGCAGACCGGTGTTTCCGACAACCCACCCAAGTCTGAGATACATTATGACGCCAAGAATGCATAGAAGGTCCGGCGTGAAAACTCCTGAGAATGTGCCAAAACGAGCCGGCTGTGTGCCGTTGGCGCGAAATCTGCCGGTTACCTTTCGCGAGATGGATTTTATATCCATATTCGTAACTCCCTGTTACTCATCAGCGGAAAGGTTGAATTTGTTATTGATAATATTACGATGGCGGTAGACATCACACAGTTGCTTATAATGATTGCTCTCACGTTTGTTGAATGAATATATGCACCTGTCCGAAGCAATGAGGAGAATCTATTTATTATCAATCAATCTTCTCACCCTTGGGAATGACAACAATACCACTGTCAGTAACCGTGAACCGCTCCGCATCCTTTTTGCGGTCGTAGCCGATTGAAAAGCCGGGAGGGATTTTAACATCCTTATCGATAATAGCCCGGCGGACGCGGGCATTGCGTCCGACATTTACCCTATCGAACAGGATTGAATCCTGCACCAGCGAAAAAGAATTGATCCGAACATCCGGAGAAAGGATGGATCTCTCCACACGACCTCCGCTGATGATGCAGCCGTTGCAGACAAGCGAATCCAGCGCAATGCCGATGCGGTTTTCTTCCTCGCCGGCAAAAACCGTTTTCACCGGGGGGCGAAGATCGGAAAAGCTTAGTACCGGGAAGGACGTATCGTATAAGTTGAACAGGGGATTTGTCTTTATCAGATCCATGCTGGCTTCGTAGTAGGAATCCAGCGTCCCGATATCGCGCCAGTAGTTTATCTCCTTGCGGTTTTCATCGACAAACGGATAGGCATAAATTTTTTTGTCCTTTATAAGGCCGGGAATGATATCTCGCCCGAAATCGTGGGAACTGTCAAGTTGAGAGTCCTCCGATATGGCTTTACACAGCGTCTCGGTCTCAAAAACGTACACTCCCATATTGACTCTGGATAAATCCGTCCGGCCGGGAATGGGTTTCGGATTTTCGGGTTTCTCTTCAAAACTCAGAATCCGGTTTTGATCGTCGGTCCCCAGAACTCCCATTCGACCGGCAGCAGCCCTGTCGAAGTCCACCGTTGCCACAGTAACGGTAGCCCCGGTCTGCATATGGGCCTCGATCATCCGGCTGTAATCCATCTTGTATATATGGTCGCCGCCAAGAATCAGAACGCGCGAGGGTTTCCATTGCTCCAATATATCAATATTCTGGAAAACGGCATCCGCGGTTCCCTTGTACCAGCTGGTTGCCGTTCGAAACTGCGGTGGAACCGTAAAAAGGAACTCACCGGCGGCTCTGGAGAAGATATTCCAACCCCATTTCAGGTGTCGATCGAGGGACAGGCTCCGGTACTGCGTCAGGACAAATATACGCATGAGGCCCGAATTGACGCAATTTGAAAGGGTAAAGTCGATAATTCGATAGTGTCCCCCAAAGGGAACAGCCGGCTTGCTGCGCCCACGGGTCAAAGGATTCAGTCTCTCCCCCTGCCCCCCCGCCAGGACGAAGGTTAGAGTTTCCCTTAACGATTTAATACCTTTCATAGATCCTTCCATTCACAGTCGGGAATGAATACCGGAAACATCGGAAATCGGAGCCCCGTAAAATCCCTCTCCGGAAGGTGTTATCGACCTATAGGATGCATATTATCCTATTTTGCGGAGGTAAAATATGTTTAATGACGCAGGACATCTTTTTGAAGAAATGCATCAACGGGAATTCTTATACAAAGTATGCTTTCAGGACATACTGCAATAACATGCGTTGTGTGTTGAAAAAAGATCCGTTCAATGCAATGGCGTGGCGCATAATATCCAGCCAGCCGTCTTGATCCTGATAGTATAACGGGATGACGACGTTTTCGAGCTTATCGTAAAGCGATTCGGCGTCGTGCGGTGTACGGTCCTCGGCATCGGGTGCAATGGAATCAATCGCCCAGCCGGTCGTTCCTTCGATACAGCCTTCAATCCACCAGCCATCCAGAATGCTCAGGCTCGGCACGCCGTTCAGGGCCGCTTTCATGCCGCTCGTTCCCGAGGCTTCCATCGGCGGCTTGGGTGTGTTCAGCCAAACGTCCACTCCGGATGTCATAAGCAGGCCGAGCTCCCAGCCGTAGTCGGACAGATAGGCCACGTTAACACTGACGCCCAGCGTTTCGCTCGCCTGCCAGACTCTCTGGATCAGCTTCTTGCCTTCCTGGTCCTGCGGATGGGCCTTCCCGGCAAAAACAATCTGAAACTTGCGGGTGTTCTCTGCGATGGATTTGAGGCGCGCAAGGTCGCGGAAGATCAGGTCGGCGCGTTTGTAGGTGGCGGCGCGGCGGGCGAAGCCCAGCGTAAGGATATACGGATCCATTTTGGCGCCTGTCTCACTTTGAATACGTTCCAGCAATTTTGCCTTCGCCTGCTGATGGGCGGTCCAGATCTCCTTCTGCGGGAAATTCAGCGCATAGCGCAGCATGAAGCTGTCATCACGCCACCCGGGGATACGACTGTCGAACAATGCCTGAAACGGCTCGCTGGTCCAGGTTGCCGCGTGCACACCGTTGGTAATAGCGTCAATTTTGTATTGTGCGAACATGTGCTGGGAAACCTCGCCGTGTTTCTTGGCAACTCCGTTTACGTAGTGGCTGAGGTTCAGCGCGAGATATGTCATATTCAGCTCGCCCTCGCAGCAGAATACACCCTGGTGCCGCACGATATCCGGGCGTCCAAGCGCGCGGGATACATACTCCATCGGGAACTTGTCATGTCCGGCCGGCACCGGGGTGTGGGTGGTAAACACGCACAGGTCGTGAACGGCAATCAGGTCCTCGTCGTTGAATTCCCCGCGGCCGGCCTGTTGCGCCTGTTCGTCCAGCAATTCCAACGCCAGCAACGCGGCGTGCCCCTCGTTCATGTGGAATCGCTTTAATTGATTGTAGCCAAGCGCCCGAAGCATCCGCACGCCGCCGATACCCAGAACAATTTCCTGGCAGAGCCGATACCATTTGTCTCCGCCGTAAAGGTGATCGGTCAACCGGCGATCCCATTCCGAGTTTTCAGGCAGGTCGGTGTCGAGCAGATAGACGGGGACCCGGCCTCCCGAGACGCCGCATATATCGAATCGCCAAGCGCGCAACTGCACCTTGCGGCCCTCGATCGCCACCGAAACACGCTGCGGCAATTCTTCGGCACGGTCGGAAATTTCCCATACGCACGGCGCTTCAGTCTGCCAGCCGTTCTCATTGAGCGATTGCGAGAAATAGCCTTTGCGATGCAGCAGGGTAACGGCAACCATCGGCAGGTTGCGGTCCGCGGCGGCGCGCAGCGTATCTCCGGCCAGCACGCCCAAACCACCGCTATAGGTCGGCATTGCCGGGTCCAGGGCAATCTCCATTGAAAAGTAGGCAACAGATTTATTCACCGGCATATTTTCCCTCGTCTATAATTTAGGCACCTGCATGGAAACGGCAGGATGTTTTCGTTAGAACCGTTGGATTCTGTACACAGCATCTCCCACCGCGGATGCGTTTATTCTGTTCGGCAGACTCTCACCAAAAGCCGCGCGCCTTCTTATGGCAAACGGGGTCGGGTGCATCCGGAGATCCCCCTACACAATTCTATCCTGTTGTTCGGGGCAATGCCAGACCATGGGCAGCCATGGTCTGATTTATTTTTATCCCGTGCTGCGCAAGCCGGCGGCAATGCCGTTAATCGTCAAAACGACCACCTCGCGCAGCGCTTCAGCCTCGGCGCCTTCAGAATCGGATAGCGAGCGTAGCCGCCTGAGCATTTCGACCTGCAGATAATTAAGCGGATCCAGGTAGGGATTTCGCAAGTGTACGGCATTCTGCGCAACCGGGTCGGCTTCCAGCAATCGGCTGTGCCCGCTTATTGTAAGCACTGTTTCGCAGGAGAGTCGGAACTCATCGCGAATCCGTGAAAAAATCTTTCTTGCGGATGCCCGGTCGGGCACTAAAGGAACATACAAGGCCGCGATGTCCATATCCGCCTTGAGCAATGACATTTCGGCATTCTCCAGCAAGGTATTGAAAAACGGCCAGGCGGCATACATCTCGCGCAACAATTTCTTATCTGCAACGGCGGCAAGTCCGCTTCCCAAACTGTACCAACCGGCCAGATTAAAGCGGCTCTGCATCCAGGAAAAGACCCAGGGGATGGCGCGGATTTGATTGACTTCCCCGACATGGCTGCGTGTTGCGGGGCGCGACCCGATCGTCATACGTTTGATTTCATCCAGAGGGGTTACCGCCTGCCAGAATTCGATAAAGCCCGGGGTTTCATATACAAGGGCACGATAAACCCGGCGGGCGGCAACGGATGCCCGCTGCAGCGCATCCCGCCAAACGCCCGGCACCTCCTTCGCGTCACCGCTTTCCGGTGCGGAGGCCAGCAATACCGCGTGCACTATCTGTTCAAGATGACGATGTGCCAGATCTTTATTACTGTAGCGCGAGGCAATGATTTCACCCTGTTCGGTCAAACGAAATTTGCCCCGGATGCTTCCGGGAGGCTGGGCCCGTATCGCGTGATTGGCAGGTCCCCCGCCGCGCGCTATCGTTCCGCCTCGGCCATGGAAGATGGTCAATGGGATACGATATTTTTCTGCTACGCGGGCGATGGCTTCCTGTGCCCGGTAGAGAGCCCAGTTCGCCATCAGGTAGCCGCCGTCTTTATTGCTGTCGGAATAGCCGATCATTACAATCTGTTCGTTGTTGCATGTTTCCAGATGGGCACGATACATGTCCGAGGAAAACAGCTTGTCCAGAATGTCCGGTGCGGATTCAAGATCCTCAATAGTCTCAAATAACGGCACGATAGGCTGGCGACTGTCGCAGCCGACCCATCGCAGCATCAGCAGAACAGCCAGAACATCCGCCGCGGAATGCGTCATTGAAAGAATGACGGCGCCGATCGGCTCCTCGCCATATACCGACCGCACACGCGCCATCAAGCGCAGCAGCGACCAGGTTTCGGCAGAGGCGGGAGTGATGCCGGGATGGGGGGAAAGTTCCGGCAAGGTGTCGCCAAGCATGTTTAAATACAATTCCAACCGGTTCGCATCCGATAAGCTGTCGAATTCGGGTGCAATTTCGAGAGCCCGCAGAACTTCTCCGAGAGCCGAATTCCATCCGGCGGTGTCTTCTCGGATATCCATGCGAGCGGCCGCCAGGCCAAATGCCCTGAGTTGATTTTCAAGAAGACGGATTTCATCTTTCGCCAGGCGTGCAGGAAGATGGGACGCAATAATTCGCACCGGCTCCATTAACCGGTCCAGCTGCACGAAAGCCCGATGCGGCTTGCTGGAGAGCAGCCTGCCGGTCATATCTTCACGGGACGCTTCCGCCAGGTCGGCGGCCAGAAGCGAAAATATCAGGCGATAAGGTTCAGTTGCGTATCTCTTTTCGATATAAGACACATGTTCCGGCAGCGGACGCCGGCTGTCGATCCATGCCTTCAGGGCACCGGGCATAGGCATGCGATGAATGCTGATACTGAGATGACGCGCCAATTCCTGCAACGCAACCCGGTGCTTTTCAACGGCCAGGCCGCGATGCAGCCGCAATGCCTCCGCCGTCACCTCGGCGGTAACAAAAGGATTGCCGTCGCGGTCGCCGCCTATCCATGAGGCCAGGCGCAGCCAGGAGCGATCACACTGCAGTTCCGGAAAGTGCTCGGACAGTGCATTGTCCAGGTCCTCGTATAGACGGGGAACGACCTCCCACAGAGTCGTATCGATGAAGTACAGACCGGTGCGCACTTCATCGGTTACGGCCGGCTTTGCCGTACGGGCGCGGTCCGTCATCCACAGAAGGACGATCTGGGCATGCAAAGCAGCAAGAATGCGTTCCCTTTGGGCAAGAGGCAATCTCTTATCCTGGGATTGTTCGAGGAGACGCCCTATGCGCCGGGAATTTGAGTGAATGGTACGGCGCCGCGCCTCGGTGGGGTGTGCGGTCAGGACCAATTCAACAGACAGGGATTCGAGCAGGCGGGCCATATCCGATGAAGTCACCCCGCGCTGCTTCAGGGCAGCCACGGCAGCTCCGATCGATTCGTCGTACGGCTGGGGATACGCTTCGTTTGCGCGCTCTATCAACAGGTTCGTATCAACAAGTTCTTCCGCCAGGTTCACCAAATCGAAATAAACGGTAAAGGCGGACGCTACCGGCCGGGCATGCTCTATAGGCATGGAGGCGATCGATCCCTGCAACCGGGCGGCGGCGCCATGGTCCCCTCCGCGCCGCGCCTTTGCGTCGGAGCGTGTGCTTTCTTCGACATTAAAAATTTCCGGGGATTCTATTTCGGAAATGACCTGTCCCAGCATATCGCCAAGCAGATGAATAATTTTGGAAATATCCACCGTCACGCATACTCCCGAAATTTCTTATGATATGATTCTTCAGAATTCTCTTAATGATTCCTGGATTCCCTTATGAATCTCATACCAGTAACTTAATGCGGCCTCATGTTTATCAGAATCGAATCGT
The DNA here is from genome assembly GCA_016934295.1 of Acidobacteriota bacterium. Lineage (GTDB taxonomy): Bacteria > Acidobacteriota > UBA6911 > UBA6911 > UBA6911 > UBA6911. Next base: position 10,110 of record JAFGTD010000011.1, on the reverse strand, counting down.
TGAATCCATTTCACCAATTGAGTGTCCTGATTGCCGTCTACCGTATATTTTCTTTTCAAAAAATAATAAATAAAATCGACATTTCTTTCCGATTCCCAGTATACGGACACATTCCGGCTGTTAATACGACTGGCGGTTTGACGAATACCGTTGCAGAATGCATCTTTCATGCCGAAAAGAGAACCGATAATTTCCGGCAGCATTTCTTCCGCCCAGCCTCGATGAAACCGGCAGTAGCCTGAATTATCGAGAATCAATTCGCTGAAAAATCTGGCTGCGTTTCTCTTCCCCAATTCCCTTGGCGGCAGAAATTCTTTCCCATAATCCATATAGTACTTCCCCATAATGGCCATCGGGGAAAGAACACCCGGCGTCCAATATTGATTGGGAACTATCCATCCTTTCCCGGCGAATGCGTTATAAACAAATGCATCCGTAATCCTGTGCCCCTTCTCCCGGGCTAAAGAACGGGCAAATTTTCTCGCGCCGGCAGATAAGTCGAGGATGGCGCGCTTTTCAATGATGGAATCCAATAGTTCCACGCCGACGTCCGCATTATGATTCGACGTGCCGACAGCATCAAATTCCTTCAATGAAAATACGGGGGTATTCCTGATCCCAAGATCCTTTGCAGAAACATGTTTTTCAATCAGACACTCCATCAACCAGGAAAGAACTCCGCTGATCGAGATTGCATCAAATCCATAAGCATCGGCGTGGTGATTGAGCTTTTCAGCGGCTCGCTGGTCGAAAATACCGGAACACATCAATCGGCACCAGTTTCAATTCGATCTCTTCGCCGTGAATTCGATTCAGATAGAGAATGGACGGGCTGTCTGTTTTCCCGACAATGGAGATCATATTGAGGCCGAGATTGTCGAATATGAGTCCGGCTCCTCCCATGGATGAAATGAAAAATCCTCCCCAACAGGGGGAAAAACCGCAGAAAATCAGCCGGTTGGATCCGGGGAAAAGAGATCCCGCCAGCAGTCCGACCCCGATATTCAGGCTTTTATATTTCCCGGAAAGAAACAGGCCCAGATCGACGGGCCCCCAGAAATTTCCCAGTTTGAATCTTTCCATACGATAGAAAGATGACCGCACATCAATCAGCAGCGCCTTCAATTGAATATCCATAGCAGAGTTCCTGAATCTTACCACCTCGCTCTGTAGCCTCTGGAATCTATATGAACAAAGGGCCCATGGGACGGATTCGATCCATATTGACCGAGCCCGCCGAGAAATTTCTGATACCATTTTTTCTCTGTAAGGCTTTCAACAATATCGAATAAAATTTTCGCGTCTTTTTTGTTCACTGTGCCGTCTTTGTTCAGGTCATCCATCCTGTCGTCGAGGGGATCCCGATCGATGAATATATCCGCCGCCTTTCCCCATAAATGCCTGCTGTACGCAACATTTCCGATCGCCTTATTGTAGTAGGGAGTACGGTATCCGCTCATTATGTGAAACGTGTCGGCTGGGTATCCGCAGCTGTTAACCTCTTCCAGGATCATCTCAAGTTTCAGAATCAAAACTTCATCCAGAACCAGATATTTCGGGAAGGATCCCTGCTGCTTGCATAGGAACTGCTTAAGCTTAAAATGCGGGGATATTGCAACATCCTTATTCTCTCTTGTCACTTCAATATAATGCGCGGGAGGTTTCGTCACAAAAGGTTTCCCGGTCAGAACAGCGGGATACTTGCCGATCCTATAGCCGTTTAAATGCCCGTCCCTGATTCCGGAGCTTGGGACGGTTGAAAATATATTCAAAAGAATACGTTGGTCCGTTCCGATACGATGGACGGCAATCGAGTATCTTCCTTTTTTTAACGGCACAGTCACTTCCCAGGACCTTTTTTTCTTTAGAAAGGCGAGCAGTGCCGTTTCGATACTGTATTCATGGGCGCTCTCATTATCCATGACATCCAGAACCAGATTCTCTCCAGGAACGGCGAAAACGGCAAATTCCCTGTAGGGAATCTGTAAATTCTTTATCGAGATTGAGAAATCGGCTTTTTCGGGTGAATAGCAGTATCCCGGAACAGACAGAAGTGTCGGAATGCAAAAGAGCAGAAATATGTTTCTATAGAGAGACGTATTCATAAAAGCACCCATTTTAATTTGAAGCGCTACATCAAATCCGGCAAGACCTGTTTCATTGCTTCATCAAGCTTGATATCCCGCTTGTAAATATCATCACGAAAATCTATGCTGCCGTCCTCGTTTACGAGAGCAGTCGAGTAAATAAGGTAAACAGGGACGGGTTCTTTAAGTCGAACCGTTTTTTCCTCCCCCTTTTCTACAGCCTCTAATATTGCCTTTCGGTTCCATTCTCCGGAATCCCGTAAAAGGTATTCGGCAAGTTCGATCGGTTTGGCGATCCGGATGCATCCGGAACTGAAGGTTCCCACCGCCCTGTCAAAAAGTTCCCTGGACGGAGTGTCATGCAGATAAACGTTATATTTGTTCGGAAACATAAATTTAACCTTACCCAGAGCATTGCCCGGACCCGGATCCTGCCTCAACCAATAACCGAAGTTGCTTGCGGTTACCTTCGACCAATCCACACTCATGGGATCTATCTGTTTGGTGTCCGCGCCCCAGCCCATGAAGACTTTCATGTTATTTTTTATCAAATATTCCGGATCCTTTTTAATGGATGGTAATTTATCTTTAACGGCTATATTGTGAGGCACATTCCAGTATGGGCTTAATACCAGGTAAATCATTTTCCCACTGAATACCGGCGTCTGACGGTACGATAGCCCGACAATCACCTTCATTTCCAGGACGGATTCTTCCTCTTCAATCACGGCAAGCTTGAAGTTCGCTATATTCACTCTTATATATCGGGGACCGAGGTCGCGGGGCAGCCATCGCCATCTTTCCATAGACAGGGAAATCTGTCGGACCCTTTGTCGTGCCGATATGTTCATCGCATGAATAGTAGCCGGTCCTATGACACCATCCTGCTCCAGGCCGTAATGCACTTGAAATTCCATTACGGATTCTTGCAGTGTCTGATCGTAGATTGTAGAGTCACCCGGAGTGGATGCCGGCAGGTATCCTTCAATTATCAGCCTTTCCCTGATCCGCGCTACTCTTGGATCCACGTCTCCTTTTTTCAGGGATTGACCTGTGAGTATCTCGGGCCAACCTCCATTGCTTACAATTGTTTTATATTTGAGTCGCGCTTCACGTAATGTCGCGTATCTTGAATGTCTGGGCTTCAGGTCTTCGAGAGACTCTATAATGCGCCCCCGGGCGGAGGCTATATCAAGGATTTCAAGAACGTTTGTTTCTCCATATTCTATTTTCCAGTCCGGGTCATAAGTTTCGGGATTAACGCGGCCGTTTAACAGATGAGATCCGAACAATAAATAGGAATCGGTCAGCAGCAGTTCCAGGTCGACCAGCCTGTCTGGATCTAATATCCTCCCGAAGGAGTTATTTTTGGAAATGGTTTCGATGATCGATGCGATTTTTTCAAGATGATAATCATCGGGATTGAGACCTTCCCTGTCGGCTTCACGAATGGAACGAACCATTCGTTGCGCTTCCGGCAGAACTCCATTTTCCCCGATCCAGATCGGATCAAATAAACGCTTCAAATAAAAGGAGGGAAGAGCCTGGGTTGTTTTTACAAACTCATGCCCGATCAACATGGAAGGGAGCCCGGAAGCGGAGGCCTCTATCCTGACACGCAATTTTTCCTTCACCCCTTCTATTAACCGCCCTTCCAGACTGAAGGCGTATGGGTAGAAGCCTGAGATAATTAATGAAATAACTGCAATCCCGGCAATCCTGTTTATTCCTAATCTTACCGAATTCATCAACAAACACCTTATTCCATTACAGCGAAGGTTTAATGATATTTCTTATTTTCATCAAGACGGGGATTCCTTCCGAACAGGTAAAGCTTCATAAAGAATCAGAAAGCCTGTCCGACACTGAAATAGAAAGCCCCGGGACTTTCGCCGGATTTAGGATTCAATTTGAATCCGTAATCAAATCTAAGCAGAAAGTAGGGAGTGCGCACCCGGATACCGGGACCGGCTGAACTTCGCACATCCGTCGGATTGAAATCGGAAACCCGGGGATATACATTGCCGATATCCAGAAAACCAATCCCCTCAAATATACTCTTAATAGGAAATCTCAACTCATTATTGAAGACAAAAACCGCTTCTCCGCCGACAGGATCCCCGAATTCGTTTTCCGGTCCGACGGCATCCTGCTGGAAACCGCGGATCGTGGTTCCCCCGCCGGCGAAGAAACGCTCGCTTTCAGGAAGCGCATTGCCGCCGAATCCTCCGGCAAGACCGATCCGAACGCCGCCCGCGTAAAGAAGACGGGACCGTTTGACGCCCCGGCTGAAAGGCACCTGTGTGGGAGTTGAAAGCGGAACATATTTGAAAATCTGGCCGAAATACTTCATGAAAGGCAAATCGGAACCCAGAAATGACGGGGCGTATTCCAAAGCATTCGATACAAAAAATCCGCGGGTGGCATCCATCAAATCGTCCCGCGTGCTCCAGGAAAAAGAAGTGGTCAGAGGCGCAATACGCCGGGTTGTATCGACAAACGGAGATAAACCAGGGTCTCCGGTAAATGTGTGCGCATTCTCGAATCGGTAACCGTAGGAAAAAATCATATTTTCCCGCAGTTCCATTTCATGCTGCAGAGAAAATCCCACCCGTTTGGTTATGAAGGCATCGTGCAGTTCCCTCTGAACGAAGACCGACGCGCTCGCGACTGAAGGAAATTTAAAGTAGAGCGGCTGCCCAAAATATCCGCGGGATTCCTGAAGATCCGAGTCGTACCGGAATCGCCCTCCAAGAACCCTGGCGCCGCCGAGAAGACTGTTGCGGTTTTCGAAATCAAAAATTGCGCCCGGCCCGCGATCCGTATCGTAAAAACCGCCGTATCTAAGCTTGTAAGGCACAACCTCGCGGACGCGGGCGCGCAGCAATAAAGGTATCTTTGATTCTGCGGCATCCGACGCTGTCGAAATAAGCGGATCGGTTTCCATTTCGACCAGTTCGAAAGCGCCGGTCTTATAGAGTGCGCGCCGCGAGAGTTCGGTCTTCTTATGTTCGAGTGTATCCCCCTCGTTTAACCGCAAGTGATTGCGAATAAAATTTCCATCAACGTTTTCATTGCCCGCGACCTCAACCCGACCCACTATGCTCTGTCTCTGCTCGTCGATTAGAAACTGGACATTTACCTTTCCCCCGTCCTCGTTCCTGTCGGCCCGGTATTCAATTCTTACATCATTATAGCCGCGACTCCAGTAAAGCTCTTCCAGCTTCTCGACGGTATTTCTCATATCCTTAGGCTGGAAGATCGCTCCCGGTTGCATTGCCATAACGCCCCGCAGTTCCGCTTCAGGCAGAGACCGGTGTCCGATGAATTCTATCCGTTCAATATGAAACAACGGGCCCTCGTGCGTTTTGAACTCTATTGTGCCGGAAGATGTTTCGGGGTCCAGCTGCAGTCGTGGAGGATCCACCCGTGCGGCGGAATAACCCTGCTGACGGTAGTATTGTGTCAGCAGGTCGGCCATCTTCCGGGGATTGAGGATACTGTCGACGATTCCTTCCGGTTCTTTTCGAACGGTCTGCTCCAAAAGACCCGGCATTACCTCCCCGGCACCATCGAAACGAAAATGCAATGTCTCGTAACGTTCTCCCGGATCCATTCTAATGAATACTTCCCTGGGACCGTTTGCGGATGGACGGATCGTACAAAGCACGTTCGCTTCGAGGTAACGATTTTTAATAAACCAGCGCCGGATTGCGGCGGCAGCATCGCCGGTCCGCTGTGCATCGAAAACTCCGGACTCCCAGGTCTGCCGCACCTGCTTTCGAAGACTATCGGGCAGGTTGAAACCTTCAAAAGAGAATTCAACAATCGGCCCGGCATTGATATTATAAGAAATTCCTACAGTATCGGTCCCCTTCTCCTGCTGCAGGCGGATTCTCGCTTCAAGGTAGTTGTTGTCCCTGTAGTATTCCATCAGCCGTTCGATTCCCTTGCGCACACGGAGGAAATCGTAAGCCTGTCCTGTTTTAATAATCAGTTTGTCCAGAATCAATGCATCCGGGAACACCCGTTCACCGGTTAAATGTATGCTTCCGATAACGATTGAAGAATCCCGGCGACCGGAACCGATACGCTTCCTCCCGAAGCGCAGATCATGTTGAAAATCGAATCGCCTGCTGTTGTCGTATTGATTGGTGCCGCGAAGGGTGAACCGACGCGCCAGATCATATTCGCCGATGAGAATCTGGTCGGAACTGTCGACCAGATTCATCGAATAAACCAAACGCAGATCGCGTCGCAGGTCCTGCCCCACGGTAAGACGCGCCCCGGGGTCGGAATCGCCGGAAACCAGATTCGGCTCAATGCGAACGCGGCTGAGCCCCAGTGTTTCTTCAGCAGAACGCGAAAGGCGTCCTCCGAGCTGTCCCGTCAGGTAGGACATAGCATGTTGGCGCGCAATATTCAGGCTGGATCCGCGGGCCTCCTCGAGAGTGCGCCCGGTCAACAGAAGCGAAATAATATCCGGCTCGGGAAGAGACGGATCGGAAGTGAAACTGGTTTCCATTCTGCCCGGACTTCCCTGAATCCTGAGATTGATGTCGTACCCGGAAGCCCGGGTTCTCGCGAGAATATTCAGTGACGGTTCAATCTTGGTTTCATTGAAAAAATCGATAATACCGGTATCGAGGATATAGCGATGCTCGGCAAGAGTTACTTCTCCGCCTTCTTCCAACGTTAACCTGCCGGTTATCGATGGACGGTAAAATGTACCGACGAGAGTCAGCTCGGAATCCGCCATGAGTCTTGCCTGGCGGTTGTCCATAACAATCGGACCGGCTGTTTCAATTTTTATATTAAAGCGGACCCGCGATAAAAATGGATTCCTGTCTTCAACGAACTGCATGCCTCCGGAACCTAGAAATCCGGCCAGATCCAGATTTTCCCGATAGGAACCGTCCGTAATCGTAACTTTCCCTTCCACCAGGATCAGCTCGTCCCGCTGAAGGACCTGTATCCGGGAATCGGAGAGCGTTCGCAATCCTTTCGGAAAATTCATATCCAGATTATCCACATCCAGGGAAAGATTGACATTTTTAATGGATCCCATCTCGTATGCCACACTGCCCATTGCATTGAATCGCCCCCCGTTCAAAGCGCCCGTGCTCTCAACAATCTCCACCAGTCCCGGTGTAAACCTTAAAGCCAGGTTAATATCCTCTCCCTGCACGGGCATCGACTGCAGGACAATCCTTCCATCATGCAGGGTCAAATCTCCGGTTAACTGAGGATCGGGAATCGTACCGGATGCGGAAATAATAAATTCCGACGGTCCCGTCGCGCGAACCCCCTCGAGGAGTGAAGTAAAGAGACCGGCGTCGCCTTTTCCGGTCAACCGTATATCGATATCCTGCATTCCGGTCAAACGAGCCGTTCCTGCAATGGCCAGATCTATGCCGCTTCCTGCTGCTTCGAGCCGGTCTACAACAACAAGACCCTCTCGAAGATAAATCCGGGCGGACTCTTTCTGCTCCAGATTCAGGCCCTTCATTTTCAGCTGCAACCTCTGGAAATCCACCTGTGCGAAAACATTCGCCGGATCCCAAAGACCGGCACGGCCTTCCGCTTTCAGGGAGATATTGCCTTCAAGGCCCTCGGGCGCACCCGGGATGAAACCGGGATTCAGATCGCGCACCGTGGCTGTAAATCCGGCATCGGTGGAAGCGCCCGACCGAAGCTTCTCGCTGAAAAAACCGAAAGGAGCATGCGCACTTGCCTCGAGGACAGCGCCGCCCCAATGAGCCGTGAATCGATCCAGTACTATTTCCCGATTTCTGGTGGCTACCTCCAGCTGAATGTCACGGAAATCTTCGGGCAGACCGGGCAAAGCGATCTGACCGTCCTTTATTGTAACGGCGATCTGCGGTTCAGGCAGATCCAGTCCGCCTCGAACAAGAGCCCGGGCCTGGAGCTCTCCTTTCGCGGATATGCTTTTCATATCCGGGAAATAATCCAGAAGACTTTCGAGGTTGCCCTGCATATCAACAATAAATTCATTTCCCGAAGATTCAGACGATTCGAGAGGCAGCGATCCCGACAGGTTCACTTGCATCCGTCCTGCAAGAACCCTGGAAGGATCGACAGATATCACTCCATTTTTCAGAAATGCGGTAATCGGAGTCAGGTTCTTAAATTCCTGTTGGTTGAATATAAACAATGCATTTTGTATCTGCAGAACCGCGTCGATCGATTTCCAATCCGAGAATTCCCCTTTCCCTTGAAGAGTTCCCGAGAAAGATCCGTGAACGATTGCATCCCCCGGGCCTCGCAAAGACAAAGCAGCCAGATCCGGAATATCCGTCTTTATATTAAATGTACCGGCATATGGAGATTGAACCGCCGTACGGATAACCGCATTCGCGCCCAGATCCGGAGCGTCGATTTCAGCCCTGACCAGGCGATCTGCAAGCTGCGCACGGACATTGAAATCGCCCAGATATTGTGAGTCCAATGCTAAATTGGATATTTCCACTGCTATATCGGCTAATGGGTTCAAGGCCGTACCCGAACCCTTCAGATCTCCGCGAAACCTTCCCTTGACCGCCTGCCCGCCCGGCAGGATCAGGCTTATTAATTCCAGATCGGTCTTCGCATGAAAGGAATATTCCCGTGAAACGGGAGTGTAAAAACCCGCTCCTGTCAAAGTACCCGGCTTTTCCAAACTGCCGTTCTTATCAAGATGAAGTTTCTTAACTTCAATAGATCCGTCCCGATAGGCAGCCTGTACTTCAAGCCGGCCCCAGGATTCTCCGTAAGCGTTCAATTCGGAGCCGGCAAACTCAAGTTCCACAGTAGGCCGGTCGATGGAACCCGTTACCCTTGCAACAAAATCCGCCAGCCCCTCAACAGGCGGATCTCTCATAAAAACATTCAATACCGGAGAAAGCTCAATTCCCTCACCCTGCATTTCCAGCAGGATTCCGGGCTGATTGTCCCCCAGCCCTATTTCCCCGCTCGCCCGTATGCTTTGACCCTGCCATCCTAATGTTGCCTGTTCGATTCTGAGCCGACGGGATTCGTAACCGGCATTCGCAAGAAACGAGATATCCCGAATCCCGCCATAACTTAAGAAATCCCCGTGGACTTCGGCAACCAATTTTGGATTGTCAATCGTGCCCGAAAGAGTTGATGCCACCCGCGCACGACCCGAAAACGGAAATTCAAAAGAATCGCGTCCCAGAAAAAGGCCGGCTTGAGAAATTACTCCAGCCAAATCATCCGCTTCGATCTGTAGCGAACCTCCAAGATTTTTCGCCGAATCAAGCCACAGGGAGCCGGCGGCGCGCGTACCAAGTACTTTAAGCTCCCGGGTCGAAGCCTGATAGCGTCTCGATTGCGCTGAGATATCGAGACGGCCCTGAACCGGAACGAATCCTTTTGAGGCTTTGCCTTGCGGGACAAACCGGACGTCGGCGCGGCCGTCGGCGTCCTTCCAGTCAGTCCCCGGCCAGACTGCATCCACGCTTCCGGAGGCTGTACCGCCTATCCGCATTTCAAGATTCAGGAGTTGAGAAATCTTCGCCAGGTCCACCTTCTTGAATGTGGAATGAATGGAGCTGTTTCCCGAGCCTGTATTAATCGAAGCATTCCCATCCAAATTTCCAAAGGTCGAACGGATCGCCAGTGGATCTGCCGTCAATACCCCGGCATTCGAATCCCATGAAATACCGGCATCCATCCCGATACCTTTATAGATCCCAAGCGCTATGTCGTTTCCGTTCACCCGGCCTGTTAAAAACGGGGTATGCAATGGGCCTTTAACTCCGAAACGCAGCTCGACGTTTCCGGAAAAGTCTTCATTACCGGCGATAAATCGGGCTAATTCGCCCGCCTGCAGACCGGCATCCAGGTTAAGCTCCAAAACAGGTTCCGGCAGATTTTCCACGTCGCCGGAAATCGCCAGGTGCGACTTTCCGACACTCAGAGCGGCTTCGACAATCCGCAGCCGGTCTTTTTCCAATATTAATTGCACAACAGGAATATCTGCCGGCAATCGCCGGGACTG
>JAFGTD010000010.1 GCA_016934295.1 Acidobacteriota bacterium | reverse complement strand
TGCGCCCAAAGGGTTCCGGCGGCGCAGGGACATCTGCTACGTTGGCGCTCCTCGACAATGTCCCGCATTGACTGCGTCGCGCCGCCTTGCATCTGCCCCTGCGGCGCTCGGAACGCGGCCTATTGTACTTTTACCACGGGCTGCTAGCCGAAGTTGAAATTATTATGAGCAAACTTTTGTTCTGAAAAGAGATCGGCGTTCCCTCCATATTCAACTTCGGAATTGAGGTACAGACAGACAAGAACCATGGTAAGCTTTGCATTTCGGAATCTAACCGTATGAATGCTGAAACCGGTGTTGGCCTGGGATGAAACACCCTTTTACAAAGACATGTCGAAAGATTTATAATTTGCGACTCTCTTATTCTTTTTGTAACGCTGAGTGTTAAACTCGACAGGAATCCATATTGGAGGATATATAAATGGAAATCAGATATGCCGCCAGCGCGTCGACCTCATTGTCCACCAAGACTTTTTTCAGTGACGAGAACGGGTTTGCCGTGGCATCCGTCATCGTGACGGGGAAAAAGGATTGCGTTCTACTCGACACACAGTGGACGCTGTTAAACGCCCATAAGGTTATAGCGGAAATCCTGGAAACAGGTAAAAACCTTACTACGATCTACCTTTCCCATGCACATCCGGATCATTACTTCGGGGCCGGCGTGATCGCCCAGGCTTTCCCGAATGCACGCGTGGTAGCCATACCTTCGGAAGCCGATATAATCAACAAACAGTTCTTCGGTAAAATTGAGCATTGGGAAGGCATTATAGGCGCACATAACGTGTGCCGGGTAACGACCCATGCCGAGGCTCTCGAAAATAACTACTTCGAACTGGAAGGACACCGCCTCGAAATCCTTACAAAAGTCATGGGGGATATGCGGTACAACACGATGGTCTGGATCCCCGACATGAAAACCCTATATGCGAGCGACGTTCTGTTCAACCAGTCCCATCCGTTCACGTGTGAGCTTACGAAGGAGGAACGCGCCCAGTGGATCGCGGATGTCGACAAGATTGAAACAATGGGCGCCGAAGTCATTATCCCCGGCCATCAAAAGCCAGGAATGCAGTTCGACAAGAGCGGGCTCGACTTTACCCGTGAGTATATCGTTGCGACGGAAGAGGAACTGGTCAAGCAGGACACCGTTGAAGGTTTCTACTGCGCCATGGCGGATCGCTTCCCCGATGCCAATATCTGCCGGTTGAGCAACGGCATGAATTCGGCTGTGTTCAAAGGCGGACTGGACTGGAACTGGCGGGAAATAGAGTAGCCGGTCGGCAATTCGAACCGGTTAATTTTCCGTGCATTGAGCTGACGGTACAGCCTGCAGCGAGTCATGGAGGCCGGAGTGGACAAGTATATCCCCCCGGCCTCTACTGCAGGTCATGAAAACAACAATGGGACTATAGCGCCAACCATGAGAGGGTGAATTTTGTGATCCCCTTTTGTCGGGAATTTGAGATGTAACAGAAAAGATTAGTTTTTATCTTCCTTAGACAGCACCCTAAAAGTCTGTTCCAGTCTTTCTCCGTTTTCATCCACTAAAGTCAGGGTATGCAAACCGGGCTCCGGATCCAGGGCGATCTGATGAATGTTTCGGGTCGTGCCCAGAAACGCCTCGTCAAGATGCCAGTATATGAGGAAATCCGGATTACGGTGGGCGGCTTCAAACACGGTCTTCCCCCTGGCTCCGTCCAGTTCCACGGGAACGTAGATTTCCCCGTTCTTGCGGGGATAGATGAGCGAAAGGGACGCAGTCCCGCCGCCCGAGACGGATTCCAGGCAATCACTCCGGTACGGAGGAAGGGACCGGTAATCCGAATGATTGCGCCGGTAAAACCACTCCAACGCCGTGGGAAGGACAAACCATTTGACCTGTCGCACGGTGCCGATGCGTTCGCATGAACCGTGCACCCTCCACTCGAGAGAAGCATCACACTGGACAAGCCTGCAGTAGGGGCATTTCCGGGTTCCTAAACCCGCCAGGGGAACATACATTTGTATTGTTTCTTCGCAGTAGGGACCGGCTCGGTGCCCGCTATGCGCGCAAACCTCGATCTCGGTCATTTCCGATTCCGGAATTTCGAACCAACCCGCGTGATCCAGAAGGCCGAAGATCTCAAAAAGAATGGGCGCTGCCGTGGATATTCCGGTCAAACCCGGGCGCCCCTCTCCGTCGGCATTGCCGACCCAGACTCCAACGGCATATCGAGGGGTAACGCCCACAGCCCAACCGTCTCTCAAGCCGTAGGAAGTCCCCGTTTTCCATGCGATCCTTTGTGAAGAAGTAAAATTGCGCCAGGCACCTTCCACATCGGGACGGGACACTTCAAGCATAGCTTCAAGGGTCGACCAGGCAGCGCCCGGACCGGGTAGTGGACCCGTTGAATTATTGGGATCCGGATCGGCAGAGAGAAGATAGCGGGGACGGCCGTAGGAAGATGTCGGCCCCGGTTCATCCTGAAAGAAACGGTTTACAGTCCGGGCCAGGCCGGCATAGATTCCGGTTATGTCCCAGAGAGTACCCTCGGCGCCTCCCAGGATCAGGGCCAATCCATAGCCGGAGGCGGGGCGGTGGAGGCTGGTCATACCCATATCCTTTAACAAAGTGTAGAAGCGGTCCACTCCATAGGTATGCAGCATGCGCACGGCCGGGATATTCATGGATCGCGCCAGGGCCCTGTTGGCTGAGACGGCTCCCTGATATGTCCGGGTGAAATTCTGGGGCATAAAACTACCGATCCTTGTAGGGATGTCCGGCACCAGTTCCTTCGGAAGCATTTCTCCCGAATCGAGCATTGCAGCATACAGCAGCGGTTTGAGGATGCTTCCGGTGCTGCGGTGGGCCGTAATCACATCCACGTGATTGCCGTGGTTGCGGTCTGAGAGATCCGGGATATTACCGACATAGGCGAGGGCCTGCCTGGTATCAACGTCCAGGACCAGTGCCGCGGCGTTGTGAATGCCATTGCCGGCCAGCTGACGGTGATGCCTGAGAACGATTTCGTTAACCCGTCTCTGCAGGGTCTTGTCCAGCGAAGTTACGAAACGGTAACGCGTTGCAGCCTCGCGGGGATCCATTCTGTTCGTTTCCTCAAAAGCCGTTCCCCGTTCCTGTTGGATGCGGTTCAGAAGGTGGGGGGCCAGCATTGGCAGAGGGTGCGGGGCCGGCGGCAGCGGCTCGGCCTTGGACAGGGAACATGTCAGGCTGTCAATAACATTATAGCGCTCGAGTTTATCCAGCAAACGGTTCCGCTTAACCAACAGTCGGTCCCGGCTTTTCCCGGGGAACACAAGCGAAGGACTGTTCGGCAGAACAGCCAGCATGGCGGATTCAGCCCAGGTTAACTGGTTCGGTCTCCTGGCAAAATAGCGCCAGGACGCCGCCTCAAGTCCAACCACATTCCCGCCGAAAGGAGCGTGGGCGGCGTAAAGGGCCAGGATCTCTTCTTTGGTGCAAGACAACTCAAGCCGTATCGCCAGAATCATCTCCTTGAACTTTTCCCAGAAGGTCCGTGAGCGGCCGTTGCGCGACAGCCGGATCACCTGCATGGTCAGGGTACTGGCGCCGCTCACGATCCTGTGCGAGCGAAAGTTATCCAGGGCGGCACGGCCAACGGCCAGGAGATCCACTCCCGGATGACGGAAGAAATGCCGGTCTTCATAAAGGGTGACGGCTTCAACAAACTTACCCGGCAGTTCCTCCCGGGGAGGGAAACGCCACTGTTCGTCGGCTGCAATGGAAGCCCCTATAAGCTCGCCGTTGCGGTCCAGTATCACGGTGGAATAGGGAGCCTGAAAAAGCTCCGCCGGAAGGCAGAACCAGAAGAGCAAACCTGCAAGGACCGCAACCAGCATAAAAACATGCTTCCACCGGATCACGGAAGGGACCAATGCAATAAATCCCCTGATTCTGTAGAGGCTGTTTTTTAACCGCCGCTCCTGGTTCATTTGAAACTCGTTTCCCGATCCGCTTTTTTAAGCCGGAACAAGGGCGAACACAAGGTTCGCCCCTACACCGATTAACGGGCTCTCCCGGGAGTTTTCACAGTTATCCAGCGTCCAGGCACCAGGGCACCGATAGTGTCGTCATACATGGCCCCGGCATGAATGGACGGGAGGTAGTATTTCCCCAGGTAGCTTGCGTTTAACAGAAGGTAAAACTTTTTGCTCTTTCCCTGGGAAAGATTGAAATAGGTATACACGCGGTCGTCACGGATATCCTGGTAGTCGAAATCTGAATTATCAATAAGCCCCGTGGGCGCCATTCTCAGGTTTCGTATCTCCCATCCGGACGGGACCAGGTGGGAGAGTGCCACCTCTTTATATTCTCCCCGGACTCCGACATTGGATACCTTAACCTCGGCAATAAAATCCATGCCCTGTTCAAGATTCGCCGGGTCCAGTGCCTTATTGTCGAGAGTGTAATACAAGACCTCGAGAGCCAGATCGTTCTGGTAACCTTTTTCCATACCCGGTCGAGGCACCCCCTGGCGGATCAGCCGGGCATAAAAATTAATATTCCCGTTATTCACTACCTTGAGAGTTCCACCTGAAAGGCTTTGAGTGGAAAGAGGCGTTTGAACAATAGGCAATCCGGATGCTATGAATTTTTCCGTTTCCTCCCGCCAGGCATAGGCGAACTGCATCTCTCCGGCCTGAGCGGCGGAAATTTGGGCCATGGCAATCAGGGCATAAGCCGTAGCCTGCGTGCTCAACCACCTGTCGTTGCTTAAGATTTTGGATATGTCCTGCGCCAGGGGAAATCCCTTATCCATCATGCCCATAATCCCCAGCGTCTCCAGAACCATGGCTTTATCCCGAAGCGAAGATCCGAAAGTATTGGACAGTTCCCGGTAATCCGGGACATCGGTTGTGAGACCCGCTACGAGCCGGCGGGCAGCTTCGGGTTGGCCCGCCAGATGGAAAGCGGCGGCCAGGCGCCAGCGTGCATCGTCCGGAAGCCCGGGCATCTCTTTGAGACGGTTCATGGCGCCCAGCTCGGCGGCGCCTGCAAGAGCCAGGGTGTAAAGCCTGTAGGCCTGGATCAGCTCCGAACGATATTCCCCGGAAGTCCAGGCGCGGGCTTTGCCCATCTGGTATTTCTCCCATTGATCGAGCACTCCGGGCGGAATCAAATAACCTGCCTTCTGTGCCTCTACCAGGAAATGACCGGCATAATTGGATGCCCAATCATGCGCTTCGGCGTTTCCGGGCCAGTATGAAAATCCGCCGTTTACGGATTGGAACATCCGGAGACGGTCGATTCCGGCAATGATGTTGGCCTGGATTTCGTCCTGCCTTTCGGGTGATAATTCCACGAATTTTGCAAGGTAAAGCTGGGGGAAAACCGATGACGTCACCTGTTCCACACAGCCGTGAGGATAACGGATCAGAAAACGAAGCCGGCGACCCAGATCGATAGGAGGAATACGTGAAATCTCGAGCATCGCCCTGTTGGTTCCTTCCATGCCCTTAAAAACAACCTCCTGATTCCAGGCTTCCCCCGGAGCAACAGTCCGGCTGAGCACTTCCGTCACTTCATGGGTCGGCATGCGAATATCGAACTCGATCTTCTGTCCGGCCTTTTCCCCTCCACCGGAAGCATCGAGGGTAACGGCGGCCACTCCCGTTTGAGGGAGGGCATTAAGCCGGAACGTTACCAGGTCCTCTCCGGGACCGGTGAATGTTACTTTTTTCTTCCCGGATCCTCGGACCGTCACGGGCCCTTCAGATTTCGCTTCGATGGAAACATCCTTCACCCTGTCTTCGAGGGCAAAGACCGCAACCGGCAGATCCACTTCTTCCTCGGGACCCAGAACTCGCGGCAGGGTGCCCAGAATCATGAGAGGATTGCGCACAAAAACGGCCTTGTCCGAACGGCCGAAAGCCCGGCCATGCCCGGCTACAGCCATTATCCGAACCGATCCTACATACTGGGGGACGGGGATTTGATGGGTATTCGTTTTTCCGCCTCCCAGCTCAAACGGGCCCAGGAAACGCACCAGCGGCGGAAACCGGTCGGCTTTTTTCTGTCCGGTCGGACCGGCCTCTTCCCCCCCGCCTATGGCCAGCAGCCGTTCAAGGTCGCCTCCGAAGGCTCCGGCAACAAGGTCAAATAAATCCCAGGTTTTAACGCCCAGTGCTTCTCTTCGATAAAAGTGGGCCCAGGGATCGGGTGTGGCAAAACGGGTCAGATCCAGAAGGCCCTCATCGACGACGGCAACCGTATAGGTCATAGGTTTCCCGTTTTTCTCGCTGATCTTTATCTGCGCTTCCTGTTCGGGCTTGAATACTTCGGGAGCTTCTATAACGGGATCGAGCCTGGTTCCGGGATCCAGGACTTTTATTGGAATCACACCGTACATGCGGATAGGCAGGTCATTCCCCGCCTGCATGTGAGGTTGCAGCAGCGTCACATGGGCGTAAATATTGGGCGCCATCACATCAGTGGCGGTAAACTCATAACGGGCTGCCTCTTCCCCGGTTTCGATCCAGGCGCTTTGCAACACTCTGGAACCGCTTTCCAGGGACACCAGGCCCCGGCCTTTGCTGCCTGTGGGTATGGTCAGGATCACCTTTTCCCCTACCGTATATTCTTCCTTGTCCGAAGAGAAGCTCAGGACGGCAGCCCCTCCCGGCATATCCTTCTGTGCACGTCCGGCCCAACCCGGCCAGTCGATGTAGACGATCTTTCCCGTGACATGCTTTCCTTTCTGATCGGAGACGCGGATCAGGTAGCGTCCCCAGTCGGGATATTTGACCTCAAATTCCCAGAGCCCTGTGCCGTCGGTTAAATCCACGGTCGCAGACTGGATTGGACGGTACTGCCGGGTCCCGATATAATCGGCGAGGGATTCCATGCTTTTTTCCCACCACCATCGCCACCGGATTTTGTAGACCTCAACTTTGACCCGGCTGTCCGCCACGGGAGTCCCTTCGGTATCCAGGGCCACAATACGCACAGGGTGCCTGGTATCGGTCAGAAGCATCCCCCGGGCTTTATCCCCCGGGGGAGTCCGAATTCCTATATAGCGGTCGAAGGGATGATAGGGAAGACTTATACGGTCGATACTGAAAGCGCCTCCCTGCTCGAACACCCGGGTATTAAATGTTGCGGTCAGTATTCCCGGAGATACATTGTCCACTTGGACGCTGGAAGAAAACCGGGTATTCCCGGTCTCGTCCAGAGCTCCATCCAGGATTTTCCGGCTTTCCGGTTTGAACGTCATTGCCGGATCATCAAAGGAGTATTCGTCGTATCCGGAGAAGCGGGTTCTGCCGGCGTTGAGGGTCAGTTCTATATCCGCTTTCAGATTCCGGGCAACGGCGCCGTGAAGCCAGGATGCGGACAGGTTTCCTGAAATCGTCCCGTGTTTGAGGCTCTGTACATCAGGACCGAAATCCAGGTCGATCTTCAACCGGTTGGGCATCACGGTTTCAACCTTTAGGATCTTGCTGAATTCAGCGCCGCCGGCCTTTATCCGGACGCTCCAGTTGCCGGTAGGCGCATCCGGATCGGTCTCAAGCTTGAATGTGTAAAATCCGTTAAGAGATCCCTTTCGGTTTACGGTTTTGATCAGCTGCCCCCGGGGATTTCTCAGTTCGAGCCGGACCGGATAGTTACCCGGCAGGGGCATGTCCGTATTGAGCAGGATAAACGTCAGATGGATGGGATCGCCGGGCCGCCAGACTCCGCGTTCTCCGTAGATAAATCCTTTGAGCCCCTTGGTGATGGTGGCGCCCGAGACATCGAACTGGCTGACGGACAGGGATGAACCGTCGTCCAGCCTGAGATACCCGGCCTGGTGTTCGCTGCGGGCTACCAGCAGGTAGGGCTTGCGTTCCGGCGATAATAAAACGGTGCCGTCCCCGGATGTCCGGTCATTGGCCAGGACCTGATGCTGGTAGTCGAGCAGGGTTACGTCGACACCTGACAATGGTTCGGTGGACTTTATGTCGGTAACGGCTACGAACAGGGAGTCGTCATTGCCCCTTTTCGCGATCAGACCCAGGTCGGAGACCAGGACATTCCGGTATAGATTTATATTATGGTCGTAATATTCCCGATAATAGGCCGGGTGGCAGGGATTGTTGCGGTTGCGGTAATAATCACGGTACTCAAAACCCTCCTCCCAGTTGTCCCAGTAGCTGTTTTCCTGCTCCTGATCCCAGGACTCGGATGACAGGTCGCTTTCTCCGGAGTTCTCCGACGCTTGAGAATCGCTGCATCGGTAGACAATATGGGGTCGCCGGAAAGAGACATGGATCTGGTAGAGTCCGGCCGGATCTTCCTCGATAAGGGGCGATACATCCAATCCGTATCGGATCCAGCGATTTTTCTTGTCCGGAGTATATCCCAGGGGAATGGTCTTTTCCCAGACCACTCGTCCAACGCGGTTGAGTTCTCCATCCTCTTCAAGGCTATTGACCTGCAGGAATTGCGGGATGTTCTTTTCGTAAACACGAATGGCCTTGACGACCACCGCGCTCAGGTTGTTCGTTTCAATCGGGATAGTGAGCCCCTGGCTGGTCGGCAGGATAACGCCCTTGCCGGAAAAACGGACCTCGGGAAGGATCTCCCGAAAGACGACATTCAGGACCTTTCCCTCCGGAAGATAGTGCCCCAGCACATTGCGAATTCCGGGATTGACGGTCACCGTACAAGTCCCGGTCCAGGAACTGGAACTGTAGGCGCGGATGATATTCTGTTCCCGGCTGAACCTGAGGTCGTTTCGCCCGTCGATCTGTATCAGGCCGCGCAGGTCCTGGCGGGAGTCCACGGGATCGCTGAAGCGGATTTCGACATATTCCTCCTCCCCCTGGACAGCCCGGGCCTGCAGCACGGAAAATGTGCTGAGGGCGGGAACGAGAACGACCTGCTCACTTCTTCTATCCACTCCTATGCAACTGCCGTTCCACCGGATCGTAACGGTTGAAGGATTATTCCCCCGTACGACCCCCTCCACCGTAAAGGAGTGATTGCGTCTGTTCCGGTTGTGATTCCATGAAACGGTCAGATCTTTTCCCTGCTGGGTCGCGGTCACCAATTCCTCAATATCGGAATCGATTTCCACATCGGCGGTCACTATTTCTCCATGAATCAGCTGTTCTTCAGGCCCGCTGCCGATAACGCCTTCAAGGCCCTTTACGTAAATCTCAAAGTACTGCCTTACGGTTGAAAATTCGAACTGGAATATTTCCTTATCCGAATCCGTGGCTGTAAAGTCCGAGAGTTTTACTTTGGCCGTATACCGGACATCCCCGGGAAGCCGGTTGTCGGGTCGAAATTCGAGCGTACGGGCGTCCGTCCAAAGAGCGATACCGCTTATTCGCGGCTCAAATGAAAAGGGGGAACGCTCCAAGGCAACATTGAACTGAGCGCTTTCGGCAATCTCCTCCACAAAGCGGACCCGGATCGAACTCTCCCTTGAAATCACACCCGAGGTGTGGGCGGTTACTATGTTTTGAAACAGGGACGGTTCCACCTTCCGGGCAGTTTTTTTACAGCCCGGAGCGATGAGCCAGATTATAAGGAAACAGGCGCAGAAAATAAGTCTTAGCCGATTCATATTGGGTTCCTTTTCGTCTTTGTTTTGGGTTGTATAGTAATTATCACCAGACCGGCATGAAATCAAACATATAATACCGTTTCGATGTTAGATAAACATATGGATACAAATAATTAACCTGAATTTCCCACAAGATTTGTCGTTTCGGACCGAATGAGGCCGTGCAAAGAACGGCGGGGATATATCGCCGTATTGGAAAGCTTATGAGAAAAGCGGTCGGGCTGTCATAATAGGAAATCCAAAGGAGGCAATGATGAATCAAGCCGGGCGGTACCTTGGTGCCACGGATATAATCGACAGCCATCATCCTGATATACGGGCATTTGCCGCAGAAAAGTCAGCCGGTGCGAAGACCCCGGTCGACAGGGCCGTGCGCCTCTACTATGCGGTGCGCGACGGGATCCGGTACGATCCCTACTACCCTTTCTACAAACCCGAACATTACCGGGCAAGCAATGTTTTAAAAGAAGGCAGGGGATTCTGTATCCAGAAAGTATCCCTTCTCTGCGCCGCCGCGCGGTCCGTCGGAATCCCCGCCCGCGCCGGTTTTGCCACCGTGCGCAATCATCTTGCCACACGACAGCTTCTGGAGTTCATCGGTTCGGACATTTTCACATTTCACGGCTATACGGAATTCCTCATGGAGGGGAAATGGGTCAAAGCAACGCCTGCTTTCAACCGAGAGCTCTGCGAAAGGCACGGCGTCGCCCCCCTGGAATTCAACGGCCGCAAGGATTCCATGTTCCAGCCCTACAATGCCGACAGAAAGAAATTTATGGAGTATCTGGAATTTCATGGGACGTTCGCGGACATTCCAGTGGAAGAGATCGTCCACGCCTTTGAAAAAACCTATGGACGGGAAAGAGTGCTGGGTTGGATTGAAAGCTTCGAAAAATACGGAGATATGCGGAAAGGGCGTTTCGATGCCGAGGATATAGTGCACTAATGCGCCCGTTCAGTTAAAGGACCGTTAAAAGAATTCCGGGGTATCGGCCCATAGAATAGTCCTGATACCCCTTTTATTCCTGTAATAATTCCGGACTGTTTTTTGCAGTCCGATAATTTTTCTTTTCTACGCCGTTCGGATTGTTTAATCAGTGAGATCCTTCAAGGCTTCATCCGCCTCGTCAGCCAGATCTTCCGCTGATTCTGCAGCATCTTCGGCGGCCTCTTTTGCCTGATCCATAAACGACTCGGTATCTTCCGCAGCGTCTTCAGCGTCTTCTTCCATGGCTTCCATGGCTTCTTCTACTTCGTCCTCAGTGGTGGTGTCGCCTCCGCAACCGCTGAAAGTAAAAAACAGGCAACAAAGAATACCCACCAGAGCTAATATTTTCTTCATAGCTTCCTCCTCAACTTTACGGATTAAAAACGCCTGATTAGACTCAAAAGAATCATCCTTTTGTTAATTTAGCAAGTAAAATTTAATGCGGACCGGGCAATTTTGTCCCCAAAAATCACTCATATTTCGCTTTCACGAGTGAGGCAGAAACGTATTATAACAATCGGCCAGGAGACTTTTTTATCGAATTTCTTGAATTTATTGCCGGGCTGTCTGTTTATTAAGTTGAGGATAAGCGTATGAATGAAACTCAGGCGATTCGATTATGCCTCAAGCACCGGGATCCGGCCGGGTTTGAATATCTGGTAAAAAAGTACCGTCGGGAGGCTTTCTTCCATGCGTTCTCGCTGATGGGAAACCGGGAGGATGCCGCGGATGCATGCCAGGAATCCTTCCGCAGGGCATTTACGGCAATTCCCGGGCTGCCCTCCATGGATCGGTTCTATCCGTGGTTTTACCGTATCCTGCGCAATTGCTGCCTGAACATGTTGAACCGGCGCCGGACAATTCTGAACTATACCCGGGAAAACAGGCATACCGAATCGGTCACAAAGAAATCGGCCGACCCTGCTTCAATCCTGGCCAAAAAGGAGGAAGCGGAAGCAGTGCATCGGTCACTGGACAGTTTGGATGCGGAAGTCCGGGAAATTCTGAGCCTGAAATATATTCTGGGGAAAAGTTACGGGGAGATTTCCAGCCTCCTGGGTATCCCGCGGGGTACGGTCATGAGCAGATTGTTTCATGCGCGCAAGGCATTCAGGGAAGAATTTCTGAAATACACCGGGCTTGATTGCGTCGCAACGAAGGGGGGGCACCATGAACAATTGTGAAAAATTCCGGCCTATGCTGGTTGGCCTTCTGGACCGTGAACTGGATCCGCAGGAAAGTGCGGAAGTAAACGAGCATCTGATGCGCTGTTCCGCTTGCCGGGAGGAATATGAACGGCTGCGGGAAACATCCGGCAAACTGGAAGCAGTCGCTTTCGAAGAACCGTCCGACGAAGTTTTGCGCCGCCTCTGGCGAAATCCCTTCAGCAGGATCAGCCGTATCGGCGGGATTCTTCTTGTTATTGCAGGGTATGCTGCTTTAATAGGTTTTGCACTGTTCGAATTTTTTACCAGCGGTGAAGAAGGTTTCTGGATTCGGGTGCCGGTTGCGGCTATTGCAATCGGCTTTTTGATACTGCTTCTTCTGGTCATACTGGAACGGGTGAAAACATACGGCAAAGATCCTTATCGGGAGATAGAGAGATGATCATCAATACAACGGAGACCATACCGGGGAAACGGATTACACAGATATTCGGTCTCGTTCGTGGCAACACTATTCGCGCCCGGCATTTGGGGCGTGACATAATGGCCGGGCTTAAAAGCATAGTGGGCGGGGAGATCTACGAATACACAAAGCTTATGGCGGAGGCACGGGAACAGGCCCTGGACCGAATGAAGGATGAGGCTGAGAAAATCGGCGCCAATGCCGTCGTATGCGTTCGTTTTTCCACCTCCGTTATTATGGGAGGCGCTGCGGAACTGCTTGCATACGGCACAGCCGTCAAAGTGGAAGATCAGCCGGGCAGCTGAGCCTGTAGGCAATCCGCCGTCAGGACAAAGGGTGGGCCGGGGATGTCAAACCCGCGCCCGAAAGGCAGCTTATTGTGCTTACACTACGGGCTGCCGGCCCCCATTTCTTTCCATTCCCCGCCGCTTAGGAATCCATCCTTATTCATATGTGCATCCCAACAGCGAACTTCAGCTTCCGGTGAAAAATTCCTGATGATGAATGGCGGGATATTTCGATTTCCAAAATTGTAATTTATGGCATATGCTCACACATTACTGCTGATTTTATGATTCGTGGAAACGGGGATGATGCAGATAGAAAAGCGGACAAGAATCTATTGGGTCCTTTTTTTAGTCTTGACGGTTTTAATGCTTGCCGCCGGTTGCGGCAGTGAAAGTAAAGTTACGGCCATCAAGCTGGCGCATGCACTGGATATCAGTCATCCCGTGCACAAGGGCATGGTTTTCATGGGACAGAAAGTTGCCGAATATTCACGGGGGAAAATGCGCGTGGATATTTATCCCAGCGGACAATTGGGTAACGAGAGGGAATTAATCGAGCTTCTGCAGATCGGAAGCCTGGCAATGACAAAGGTCTCAACCGCGCCGATGGAAGCGTTTGTCCCGGAAATGAAGATCTTCGGGATTCCCTATCTGTTCAGAGACAGCGAACACCGCTGGAAGGTCTTAAACGGACCGATCGGCAAACGACTGCTGCTGGCGGGTGAGTCCTTCTTCTTAAGGGGCATGTGCTACTATGACGCCGGTTCCAGAAGTTTTTTCACCAAAGAAAAACCGATCCTCACGCCCGACGACCTTAAAGGCATGAAAATCAGGGTTATGAAAAGCATTACGTCCGTCAATATGGTTAAGGCGCTGGGAGGCTCTCCCACTCCGATACCGTTCGGAGAACTTTATACCGCCTTGCAACAGGGGGTTGTGGACGGCGCGGAAAACAATCTTCCCAGTTTCTATCTCTCGCGCCATTACGAGGTCTGCAAATACTACAGTTTCGACGAGCATACCTCCATACCGGATATTCTGCTGATGAGCACTATTGTCTGGGACAGGCTCAGCAGGCAGGAGCAGGAATGGCTCCAGAAGGCGGTGGACGATTCGGTCGAACATCAGAAAGAACTCTGGATAGCATCTACCGAGGAATCATTGAAACTGGTGCAGGAAGCCGGCGTGGAGGTAATATACCCGGACAAAACCCCGTTCCTGGACGCAGTGCAGACCATGCACAATTCCTATAAGGGCACGCCCCTTTACGATTTGATACAAGCGATCAAGAAGATCGAATAAACCGGGACTCGATTATGAAAACATTGACCGGCATCATCACGCGAATCCTGTCCGCCGTTCTCGTGCTGTTGATGGCAATAATGGTCCTGGACGTAACGTGGCAGGTATTCACCCGGTTTATTTTGCGGGATCCGAGTGAATTCACTGAAGAACTGGCGGGGTTTTTACTGATCTGGATCGGGCTTCTCGGCGCCAGCTACGCATACTTCGTCAAAGCCCATCTCGGCATTGATGTATTAACTTCCAAATTTTCCGGTACGAAAAAACAGGTTTCTGAAATCCTTGTCGCCGGGATTGTATTTCTCTTCGCCCTGTTTCTTCTCGTAATCGGGGGATGGCGCCTGGTCGACTTGACATTTACACTGAAACAGATTTCCGCCGTTATGGGCATTCCCATGGGCTACGTTTACCTGGTGCTGCCTTTAACGGGCGTTCTGTTCATGTACTACTCCGTTTATAACATCGTCGAAGCATTGAAAAGGAACAGGAATGACAGGTAAGCGATTCTATTAACCGTCCATTGCGCATTGCTCCAGAGGATTGAATGGAAAGTTCGATATACATTCTCATCATCAGTTTCATTCTGCTGCTTGCGATAAACGTGCCGATTGCGGTCTGCATCGCCATCGCTTCATTTTTGACGATGCTGTGTACCGTCGCGCCCGGGCCCGCCGTCACAACGGTAGCCCAGCAGATGGCCACCGGGATCAACAGCTTTTCATTGCTGGCGATCCCATTTTTTATTCTGTCCGGACTGCTGATGGGTCACGGTGGGATAGCCAGGCGGCTGATCGAATTCGCCAAAGCCCTGGTCGGAATGTTCCCGGGAGGGCTGGCCTATGTCAATGTTTTAGCCTGCATGTTCTTCGGCGCCATATCCGGTTCTTCGGTGGCGGCTACTTCGGCGATCGGCGGTTTTATGCTGCCGGTTATGGAGAAAGAGGGCTACGACAAAAATTTCAACGCCGCTTTAACCGTAACCGCCTCCACGACAGGCCTGCTGATACCTCCCAGCAATATCCTGATCGTATATTCTCTGGCCAGCGGCGGCGTGTCTATCGCCGCTCTGTTTATTGCCGGGTATCTGCCCGGCATACTGGTAGGCCTCGGACTAATGGGAGTCGCCGCAGTTTACTCCATTATTAAAAAGTATCCGGTGGGCGAGCGCGTCGCTTTTGTCGATGCCCTGAAGAAAATTCTCCATGCGGTTCCGAGCCTGCTGCTGGTCGTAATCGTGATCGGAGGCATTATCGCCGGCATTTTTACCGCGACCGAAGCCAGCGCCATTGCCGTCGTCTATGCCCTGTTTCTATCCGTAGTGATCTATCGTGAGATTAAAATCCGGCAGCTTCCGGAAATTCTATTAAAGGCGGTGGAAATCACCGCAATCGTCATGCTGCTGATCGGCGCATCCAAAGGCATGTCGTGGATCCTGTCCTATGAAAATATACCGCAGTGGATCAGCCAGTCTCTGATCGGCCTTACCGAAAGCAAAATAATGATACTTCTCATTATCAATATGATCCTGCTTGCGGTGGGAACATTCATGGACATGACCCCCGCGGTTCTAATATTCACTCCTATATTTTTACCGGTTGCCACTCAGTTGGGTATCGATCCGATTCATTTCGGAATGATCATGGTGCTGAATCTGTGCATAGGATTATGCACGCCGCCGGTCGGAAGCGTTCTTTTCGTCGGATGCGGCATAGCGAACACAACGATCGCAAAACTGATGAAGCCGCTGTTGTCCCTTTATCTGGCGATGATTGTCGCCCTCATACTGGTCACATACATTCCGGGAATAAGCATGTTTCTGCCGAAGCTTTTCGGTTATTGACGGCCGGCTTCATAATTGGATCGGAAGTATTTTTATGAAACAGGAAATATTGGGAAAATATTCGTTCGGTGTCGGCGACCGCTTCGCGCACCAGGCCGCCGCCCAGATCGCGGCGATTCAACTGGCCGAAAAACAGGGAGTTTCCCTAACCCCGGTCTGGAACAAATCGTTCCGGGAACATTCCATAACCGGGTCCGAACCGATTCAGACCCGGGATGCGGTCGACGCGGCCGTAAAGAAACTCAATTGGAATCACAGCTATTTTATCGATGCGGACCATATCAACCTGGATACGGTCGACCGCTTCATGGACTGCAGCAATTACTTCACCATCGATGTCGCGGAATACATCGGTCGAGCCGCACCGGTCGACGAGATCGGGCAATTCGTCGACGCGAACAGAAAATATATCGGAGAGAGGACCGTCCATGATTCCGTCCGCACCTTCCATATATCGGAGGAGATGCTGTTCGGGGTTGCCGGCAAATACTTGCATGCCGTAAAGGAAGCCGGGAAAATTTACAGGCACATCCGGGAGATGAAAAAAGAAGAGCTGTTCGTCATTGAAGTTTCGATGGACGAAGCCGAATCGCCGCAGACGCCGCCCGAACTGCTTTTCATATTGGCGGCCATGTCTGCAGAGCGGATCCCAATCCGGGCGATCGCGCCGAAATTCAGCGGACGGTTCAACAAAGGCATCGATTACGTCGGCGATGTCGACCGGTTCCGGAGCGAGTTCGAAGAGCTTCTGGCCATGATTCAATATGCCGTTGCCGAATTCGGGTTGCCTGAAGATCTCAAGATAAGCGTCCACACGGGCAGCGACAAATTTTCGATATATCCGATCATAAAAAATGCCATAAGGAAATACGATGCGGGCATTCATATTAAAACGGCCGGGACCACGTGGCTGGAAGAGCTGATCGGGCTGGCTGAAGCGGACCGGCGGGGACTGGCCCTGGCAAAGGAGATTTATTCGAAATCCCATGCAAGGCTGGATGCACTCTGTGCCGGCTACACCGCGGTGATTGATATCGATCCCGGGAAACTGCCGCCCGTATCGACGGTCAACGGCTGGAGCGGGAAAGAATTCGCAGATGCGCTGAGGCACGAGCCGGGTTGTCCGGATTATAATCCGCACTTTCGCCAACTGCTGCACATCGGTTTCAAGATTGCGGCCGGCATGGGGGCCGCATTCCTGAATGAAGTGAAGAGAAACGAACGCATTATATCAAAGAACGTAACCGATAACCTTTTCACGAGACACATAAAAAGATTATTCCTGGAATGACAAGAAACCGACTGTGCATACTCTCCTGCCTGATGCTTTTATTCATACCGGCGATGTCCTGTTCCCGATCGGGCGGCACCGCCATCGATCGCGAGAAGCTCGTTCACAGGCATCTGCCCCGGCTCCATGAAGCCGACCCGCTCAGCCCGTTTACCGTTGGGAACGGGGAATTCGCCTTTACCGCTGACATCACGGGCCTTCAGACTTTTCCCGATTTTTATGAAAAGGGCATTCCGCTCGCCACACAGTCGAACTGGGGCTGGCACACCATTCCGAATTCGCGTAATTACACTTTGGAGGATGCCACTGCAATCTGGGATGCTTACGGGCGGCAGGTTCCCTATGCTTCCCTCCAACACACGGAGGCGGGACAGTGGCTGCGAGCGAATCCCCACCGACTGCATCTGGGTAGAATAGGCTTTCGCCTATTAGACTCAGCCGGAAACGAAATTCCAATCAGCGACTTAAAAAATATCAGCCAGACGGTCGATCTCTGGCAGGGCATCCTTAAAAGCCATTTCGAAATCGGAGACGAATCCGTCGATGTGGAAACGGCCTGCCATCCCGCCGTCGACCAAATCAGTGTGCGGATTAAATCCAGTCTTCTACAGACCGGACAGATCGGGATCCGGTTCGACTTTCCCTATGGGAGTACGGCGTGGGGGAACAATCCCGCCGATTGGACAAGCCCGGACGCGCACCGTTCGGAAATCACGTTCCAAGACAGTCAGATCGTTACCATCGAACGCACTCTGGATGCGGACCGGTATCTTGCGGTCTTTCAGTGGTCCGGCGATGCCGTCCTATCCCGGAATGCCGAGCACGCGTTTTTGCTTTCGAATCCCAGCACGGACCGTCTGGAATTCAACGCGTACTTTTTAAAAAGGGTAGCGAATGAACCAGCCCCTTCTACGACGGAAACATTTGCGGCGTCCAAAGCTCACTGGCGGAATTTCTGGGAATCCGGCGGCGCTGTGGATCTGTCTCTGAGCAAAGATCCCCGCGCACAGGAACTGGAAAGACGCATTGTGCTGTCTCAGTATTTGACCGCTGTCCAATGCAGCGGTCACCTCCCCCCGGCGGAGACCGGTCTGACCTTTAACAGCTGGTACGGCAAATTTCACCTGGAAATGCACTGGTGGCATGGAGTTCATTTCGCTCTCTGGGGCCGTCCGGAGGTGCTGGAAAGAAGCTTATCCTGGTACCGGTCCATCATGCCCGGAGCGAAAGAAACAGCCGGGAAACAGGGCTACGAAGGTGTGCGCTGGCCCAAGATGGTTTCAGCCGACGGCCGGGAAGGGCCTTCGTCGGTCGGTGTATTTCTTATCTGGCAGCAGCCACACCCGATCTATTACGCAGAATTGATTTATCGTCTTCATAAAGATCCGGCCCTGCTCGAAAAATACAGCGATATTGTGTTTGCTACCGCCGATTTCATGGCCTCCTACGCGCACCGGGATGAGAGTGCAGGCCTATATAACCTGGGGCCGCCGCTTATTCCCGCGCAGGAAATCCACAGGCCCGAGGAAACGGTAAACCCGACATTCGAGCTGGCTTACTGGAAGTACGGCCTGAAAACAGCCCAGCTATGGCGCGAACGACTCGGTCTGCCGCGCAATGAAAAATGGGACCCTGTATTGCAGCATCTTCCGCCGCTGCCGCAGAAAAACGGGTTGTACCAGAATGCCGCAACGGCGCCCGACACTTTCGAGAACGCCGGCCAGCGCCGGGACCATCCCACGCTGCTGGGAGCTTTCGGAATGCTGCCCGGCGATTCCGTGGATGTTGAAATCATGCGCAATACACTCCGGCAGGTCATGCAGTCCTGGAACTGGGAAAGCACCTGGGGTTGGGACTATCCAATGATAGCCATGACCGCTGCACGGGTGGGAGCCCCGGAAATGGCCATTGAAGCATTGATGATGGACGCGCCCAAAAACAGGTATCTGAACAATGGCCACAATTACCAGGACGATAGACTGCCCATTTACCTGCCCGGCAATGGAGGCCTGTTGACGGCCGTCGCCATGATGGCGGCCGGCTGGGACGGGGCCCCGGACGTGGACGCACCGGGATTCCCTAAAGACGGGAACTGGGTCGTGAAACACGAAGGGCTTTATCCACTCCCGTAAACCAATTAAAAGGATGAATATGCGAAAGACATGCCTTCTTCTGATGTTTTTCTTTTTATATCTGCAGCCTGCTTTTCCCCGGCAGATATGGCAGCAGGACGACTACAGCCTCCGTCTGAAGAACAAAACACTCGAGATCTGTCAGGCGTCGAAAAAGATGGTAGAAATCAGCGCCTTCGCGTTCAATTTCATAGAGCCGGAAAGCGTTTCTGTTGAAAACTCTGCCGCCGATTCATTGATCCTGAAGCTCATTTTTAAAGAAACCGACGGATTCGCCTTCAACTTCCCGTCGGAAGTCCTGCTTCGCATTTCCCGGCACGGCGACACCTTTCATTTTTCTGCCCGACATGAAGCCTTCAGGCACATCACAATTAAAATGAAGGATCTCGACGAGCACTACTTCGGCCTGATCGAAAAGCTGTATCCTCACAATTCGAAAAATCCCGACCTGCGCGGCAACACTGTCGATGTCGACGTTTATGCCGCAGGAGCCAATGATTATGCCGAAAATTACGCTTCCGCCTATTCGGCCTTTTACATGAGCAGTCGCGGATACGGCAGCTTTTTCGATACTTTTGCCAAAGGACGCTACCGGTTCGCAATAAACGGCGTTACGGAAATTTACCATCAGACCGACGCGCTGAACTGGTACCTGTTCATCGGCTCGAGCGGCGACAGAATCCACGCGCAGTACTTCGACATCATCGGCCGGCCGAAATCGGTCCCGATATGGGCGTGCGGACCCGTTTTCTGGCGCGACCAGAACAACGGCGGCAGCAGTGAAATTCTGGCCGACATTGAAAAATTCACGGAAATGAAAATCCCGTTGACCGCCTGCTGGGTGGACCGGCCGTACAGCGACGGCGGCCATCAGTGGTCCAGGATGAATTTCAGCGAACTGTTCGCCCAGCCGGAGAAATGGATCCGGACCATAAACGAAAAATTCGGCATGGAGTTCATGACGTGGATCGCCCCGATGACGTTTTCCGACGATGACTTCCCCGGACTGCTGCCCAATTTCAAGAATTACATGGATCTGACCAACCCGGATGCTTTGGCTGAATTCGAGCGCCGCCTCATCGAGCATCAATACTCGGTTGGGGTCAAAGGGCACAAGATGGACCGGGCCGATGAGAATTTCCCGTTAACCGCACTGTGGCGGGAACCCGTTCCGGAATCGTCCACGCGCAACAAATATATTTATCTGTATGCAAAGACCATCCATGAATTTTTATCCAGGGCTCACGGCCGCGACCAGTTCAATTTTGCCCGCGCGGCGTTTCACCGCTCCCAGCCTTATCTGAGCGCCCTATGGGGCGGCGACAACCGCTCCAACTGGATGGGCATGGCTGCCAGCCAGGCCAACGCGATGCGGATCGGGTTTCAGGGATTCCCGGTGTGGGGCAACGATACCGGCGGATATCTGGGAGCCGGGAAAATCGACGAGGAGCTGTACGCGCGCTGGCTGCAATGGAGTGCATGGAACGGCTTGTTCGAGATCAAGATCGACGGCGCCGGCGGCATGGGGCAGGACCGGCCGCCATGGAAATACCCGGAAGATTTTCATGAAATATTCCGCCGGGCATGCGAGCTGCGAATGGACCTGCTTCCCTATATCTATTCCGCCGCGAATACCTCCTATAAAAACGGCGTTATGATGAAGCCCCTGGCTTACGTTTTCCCCTGGGATGAAAACACCTATGCCGTCTGGGATGAATACATGTTCGGAGACACTTTTCTGGTCGCGCCGGTTTTCGCGCCGGGCGGCAGGCGCGACGTCTATCTTCCCGAAGGCGAATGGTACTGCTTCAACGATCCGCAAAAATCCTACAAGGGTAAAAGAGTCGTCAATTTGAAGGTACCATTGGACGAAATCCCCGTTTTCATCAGGGATAATTCCATCTACATTACCGGCGATATCTTCCGCGGCAACTCCAGGGTCTGGAAAGGAGATTCCGTCGGCGACGGCAGCCTGACCATTCATCTGTTTCCGGGAAAATCCAATACGGGGACTGAATTCACATACGTGGATTACACCGGCGGCGATGAAGAGAAAAAGATGGTTTTATCGAGGAAAGGAAACCGTATTGTTTTCACTTCGGAACCGCTTTCGCTGCAATCAACCCTTGCCGTTCAGTGCCCGCGCGAGCCGAAAACCATCCGGCTGAACGGGAAAGAGATAGAATTCAATTACGGCAAAAGCTCCGGGATTGTCGAAATCCAGGCAGGGGCGAAAACAGCCGTCAAACTGGAAATACAATTGTGAGAAATGCGGATTAACCCTATTCCCGGGGCGGATCGCCGTCATAGCCCCCGGACGGGTTGAGAAAAATCCTGCCCGGCTCGCCCGGAAGAGGCAGCATCCAGTCGGGACTGCTGTGCGGGTAGAGCAGCCTGGCCTGCCACTGGATGGCAAAATCTTCGGCCTTCATGTCCGGATATCGTTTGTAAACGCCCTCGACCAGGTCGACCGCGGAGTCGGCGGAACTGTAAACCTCCTCATAATTCTCCAGGTACCGGATGGACCAGTCCACGCAATCGGTGTACGTCCGGGAGGGATCCTCCTGCACCTCTTCCATGATCCGGATTTTCTCTTCATCACAATGACCGGGTATGATGATTCTGGCGTCAAACTCTCTCAGTCGCGCGATATCCTTGCGCCAGACAACCCTTCGGGCGACATTGCTTTCGATCGGCCATATATGACAGTCGTGAAAAGCGATATCCGTAGCGCACGCCACGTTGATCGAAGGAACCCAGACAGCGGAATTGTTGATGCTGTCTCCTTCCCAGCCGTCCGAAAACCGGATTTCCTCTCCTTCCAGTTCAAGCCCGGGTTCTCCCATCGGCATGGGTATGGTTGTCGCAGGCGGAATTTCTCCCGGCCCGAACCGGTCAATCGCCCACAGGTCCACCTTATCGCTTGAAGTAAACACAATGTCTTTCACCACGCTCGGCAAGGCAACGATTTTGGCTTCGGGAAAAGCGTGCTTCAACACCGCCAGGCCGAAGTGATGGTCCGGATGGAAGTGGGACACATAGATGTGCGTGAGACGTTTCCTCATAGGAAGAATCTCGGAGACCATCCTATAGGAATCGCTGAGAACCTGCGATGCGTCTATCAGAACGGCGTCCTTTTCGCCGTAGAACAGCGTCGAATTGCTGTTGAAGCCGAGATAACTGTGCAGGAAAACCTTGAATTTCAGCATCGCTTTTACTCCTCCGGTGTACTTCAAAATACCATGATAATCTGAAATATCAATTTTTCCGGCCGAAGCCCGAGCGGCTTCCTGCTCTATATCTTTTTACCGGGCGAAGCAAACATTTTCCATCTCGACAACCAGATCCATGTCAAATATAAATAGTTAACTTTAATGATAATTATCTATCGATTGCACTTCTGCAATATTCTGCTAGAATATTCTAGAAAATAATAGCTTTGGAGATAAACAATGGCACAGGCTCAGCTTGCAACGAGAATAGACAGCCGGGTAAAGAAGGCGATCGAAAAAACCTGTAAAGCGCGGGGGCTGAAAATCGGACATTTTGTCGAAAACGCCCTGATCGACAAGCTCGAAGAGCTTTCCGACATAGAAGATATCAGGAAAATACGGCGGGAGCCGACGCGGCCGCTCGCAGACGTGATTCATGATCTGGGTTTAGATGGCTCAATATAAAATTGAAATCTCAGCCACCGCTGAACGGCAGTTGAAAAAAATACGGCGGGAGGATCAGGTCCGTATTTTGGGGGCTGTTTCACTTCTTGCCCGCAATCCGCACCCTGACGGATGCAGGAAGATGAGCGGCTATGATGACGTCTATCGCATCCGGGTGGGAAATTACCGCGTGATATACGAAATCGACGGGAAGCGGATCGTCGTCGTTATTTTAAAGATCGGCCATCGAAGAGAAATATACCGATAGCCCGTAAATCATATTTCGCAAACCCGAGCTGATTTGGAGAGCGGGAGCAAGCTCCCGCTCTTGTTGCGTTTGTTTGTGATGAATCGAATGCGGGAGCAAGCTCGCGCACTCCAAATAATAAATTTCACTTTTAATGAATAAGACAAAATATAGAATGAGTGTCCGGGAGGTTTTGTATGGCGTCCGACCGTTCATTGCCGGAGATAACGCTTAAAGCCGTTATATTGGGTGTTCTGTTGTCCGTGATCCTGTCCGCAGCCAACGCTTATCTTGGCCTGTTTGCCGGCATGACGGTGTCGGCATCGATTCCCGCGGCGGTAATGTCCCTGGGAATCCTGCGGCTGTTCCGGAAAAGCAATATCCTGGAAAACAATATCGTACAGACGGCGGCCTCCGCCGGTGAAGCCCTGGCTGCCGGCGTGATCTTTACAATCCCGGCTCTGGTGATCATGGACTATTGGGAATCCTTCGACTACTGGTGGGTCGCGATTATCGCCGGTTTTGGCGGACTTCTGGGAGTGCTTTTCACTATCCCGCTGCGCCGGGCCCTGATTGTTGAAGACGGCCTGAAGTTCCCGGAGGGGATCGCAACAGCCGAAGTGCTGGAATCCGGCCAACAGGGCGGCAAGGATATCTGGCTGATTGTAAAGTCCGCCATGGCAGGAGGGATCTTTAAACTGGGAGCCGGCAGCGGTTTCGGGCTGCTTCCCGACACCGTCGAGGCGGCCCGTCGATTCGGAGGAACCGTCGGATACATGGGAACCAACCTGAGCCCGGCCCTGCTGGCGGTAGGGTATATCGTCGGTCTGAATATTGCCGTGCTGATCTTTCTGGGGGGAGTACTCAACTGGCTGATCGCCGTTCCGATCTGTGCCGTTTTTCAGGAATGGCCCCTCCATAACGGCGCCGCCATGTCTCCGGTCGATTTTGCCAATGTTATCTGGTCTTCTCAAACCCGATACCTGGGTGTGGGAGGCATGCTGGTCGGAGGGCTCTGGACCATCTTCAAGCTGCGGACCAGCATCCTGGGAGGAATCCGCAGCGGCCTGGCTGCCTATCAAAATACGGGAAATTCCGGGCCTGCAATGCCCCGGACCGAGATGGACATGCCTATGAAGTGGATTTTGATTCTAATCATAGGCTCCATCGTACCCCTTTTTCTGCTCTATCAGACTTTTGTAGCCGATATCGCCGTGTCTGCGACCATGGCCCTGGTCATGCTGGTCACAGGATTCCTGTTCGCGGCTGTCGCCGGCTACATGTCGGGGATTGTCGGGGCTTCCAACAACCCCATATCCGGGGTTACCATCGCCACCGTTACCATCTCGGCTCTTTTGCTTGTGCTTCTCATGGGCACGGGCAATGCAGAGGGTCCGTCCGCCGCCATCCTGATCGGCGCAGTGATCTGCTGTGCGGCCTCCATAGCAGGGGACAACCTGCAGGACCTGAAGGCCGGGTATATCGTTAAAGCCACCCCCTGGAAGCAGCAGGTCATGCAGATGGTGGGAACCATATCCGCGGCGCTGGTCCTGGCGCCCATCCTGACGCTCCTGCTGAAGGCCTACGGCTTTGCCGGGCACCATTCCGCCCAGGCCAATCCATTAATTGCGGCCCAGGCCAACCTCATGGCTTCCGTGTCCCAGGGCGTGTTCTCCGGCGATCTGCCCTGGGATTTTGTGGGTATCGGCGCTTTTCTTGCCGCGGGAATCATTGTCCTGGACGAATACCTGCTGCGCAGGGGCAGTTCCTTCCGCACTCCCGTGCTGGCCGTCACGATCGGGATCTACCTGCCCCTGGAACTGGAGGTGCCGATCTTCATCGGCGGCATCCTGTATTATTTTGTCAAACGCTTCCAGAAGCAGAATCGATATTCCCCGAACATGATTGAAAAATCGGACCGTCAGGGTTTGCTTTTCGCATCCGGGCTGATCACGGGGGAAGCCATTATCGGTATTCTGCTCGCCATTCCCATCGTAGCCACCGGAAAACCCGATTTTATGGTTCTCTTTAAGGATCCACCGACCGTGGTCAATCAAACGGGTGCTGCCCTGGGGCTCCTGCTTCTGGCGATGATTGCATTCTGGCTTTATCGGGTAGCGCGCAGACTCAGGTCGGATTAGTAATATACGCGTCACTGGTATATTATCAGTGAATCAATACGGCCATTTTTTATATAGGAGGAATTACTGGTGAAGAACAAATACTCCAGACGCGAAGCTTTGGAACTGGGACTGGGAGCGGTAGCCCTTGGAACAGCGGGTGCGGCGGTTTCCTTCGCCCAAACAAGAAATAAACCTGCTCCGGGGAAAGAGAGCGGTGTGCCCGCATTGGACACATTCAATAAATACGGGGAGGATCTGGAAACAGCCTTGATTTTAAGGACATCTCCGGTCGCCGTAAAAATGATCCGGACGGAAGCGGAGATCCCGAAAGAAGCCTTCAGGCCGAAAAGGGACGGGAATTATCACATCGCGCAGTGCCAGGCTTTCGGCATGTCCCGGCGGGAAGGGAAAACGGTGGCGATGCTGAAGGAGGATCACTGGTGCCCGACGGCTCTCATGTCCTACGGGATGGTAGAACAGCCGGATAACATGGCAATGTTTGGAGAATCCTTTGAGAGTTTCGAGACCGGGAAATATGTCGGCATAGTAACGGCGCCCCTCAAGAAAGCCACCTTTGTACCGGACGTCGTACTCATCTATTCGAATCCCGGGCAAATCCGGGCATTAACTCTGACGATGATGTACGACGGCGGGGAGTCTCAGGTCAGCTACCATTTCTTCCTCCCGTCCTGCGGGCATTGCGTCGTGGATCCCATGAAAACCGGGAAATATGCCATTGTGCTTCCGGATCCCGGAGAACATCAAAGAGCCCTGACTATGGAAGAGGAATTGATATTCGCCGTGCCGCAGCAGAAAATGGCGGGATTGATGGCAGGGGTCAATGGCAGGGGCTTCTCCCATCGGGATCGATACATGTCCATGCTGCCCGATTTCGAACAGCCGCAGTTTTACAAGGATATGTTTAAGAGCTGGGGCCTGGATTCAGAATAGCTCCCTATTCCATGCGCATCAGTCGGCGCCGTATAAGCACTGATGCGCATGGAATATACGGATGCGATTCTTGCCGGTGCTGCGGACCCTTCTGCGGACTGGAAAATTCGTTGCCTCCTCTCTATTGAGAGGGGACGAAGGCCTTGCCGTCTTTCCCGCACAGCAGCTCTATGAGTTGCCTTCCGGAAAGGGCCGCCATAACGGTTCCGGTAAACGGCGCCGTCCACTGGCCGACCATATAAAATTCGGACAGGCCGGGCAATTCTCTCACCGGGCTCTGGTCCCTTATGTTTTCCGGCGTGATATACCAACCGTCCGGGGACCCCTTCCAGTTTCCGGTGTAGCGGACGTAGGTATTCGGCGTCGCCACATCGACCACTTCAATGTCGGATGCAAAACCGGGCCAGTGCTTGTCCAGCTCCGCAATGGTCGCATCCGCTATCCGCTGCTTTTCATCTTCATATTGCTTCCGGTCTCCGGCCAGTTTTTCCCAGTACTCATAGGGTGTCGGATACCATACCTCGGCGGCCGACTTTCCCGCTGGCGCCATGTCCGGATCGAAGCAGTGATGACGCAGGCAAAGCCAGCGCCGCTCCTGTCCGGCTATAAGGAGCGGTTTCCCCAACTCGAAGATAACCCGAACCGGCTGTCCGGATAAGTCTCTGGAAACGCCCAGCATGACATGCACCAGCGGCTGGACCATTAACCATTCCCCGTACATCTTCCGAATTCTGTCATCCAGGTATTTGCCGCCCAGAATATCGAAAATAGCCGTGCGGCCGTCCCCGGCCCAGACGATTCTATCGGCCGGGTGTTCCGTGCCGTCCTCCAGGCGGATTCCGACGGCACGGTCGCTCTCTACAAGAATATCCTTTACTCGTTGACCGTAAACAATTTCTCCCCCGAGCTCCCGGAATTTTTCGGCGATCCGAAAGACGACTTTCTGCGATCCCCCCAACGGCACCCCGGATTCCGTCACTGCCGTGCCTGTCATTCCAGCCATGGCCGCCATCGGAAACCGCTGCATCGGCCAGTCCGGGCCGTCTATCATGAAACGAACGGCATCGCGCAGAAACGGATCCTGAAAACCCTGCACGAATTCCTGCAAGGTTTTTTTGCC